>JBGSST010000241.1:0-56200 GCA_041736915.1 Bdellovibrionota bacterium | reverse complement strand
CGTTCCTGGCGGAGTTCGACAACGCCGTAAAACTGTTCGCCGAGGCGGGCAACGTAGTGGGGTTCGTTCCCCGGGGCGGAACGAGCCAGCTGACGTTTGAAGTTTTGTACCTAGTGCCGGGCGTAAAGTCGCTTGGCCCAGACAGCTTTGCGCCGTTCACGGTCGCAGTTACCGACGTGCTCGAAAAAGAGGCGAACCCCGCAACCGCCAGCCAAGACGCAGAAGCCCGCCCCGACCTGCGGGTAGTTCCCGATGCCGAGAACGAGTTCAACCGCGAGATGGCGCTGCTACTGGAACAGTACATCGCCGAGCATCTTGACGAGTTCGATGAGTTCTCAAAGGACATCCTGCGACTCGACAAGGAGCCCCACAACCACGAGCTGGTGCATGGTTTATTCCGTCGGGCGCACAGCCTAAAGGGCACGGGCACCACATTCGGTCTGCCCGCGGTATCGGAGCTAAGCCATAAGCTGGAGACCGTGCTCGACGGGCTGCGTTCCGAAACATTTACGACATCTCCGGTGATCATCGACTGCTTACTCCGTGCGTCCGACGAGCTGCGCGGTCTATTTAATCAAGCGAAGAAGGGGAACAAGAGTCCCCAGATCTCCTCCGAGCTAATGGCCGAGCTAACGGCCTTGGCGACCGGCGTAAGCCCCGTAAAGGTTGCCTCTACCAAGCCTGCCGCCGCGGAAGCCGAGCGACCGGTGGCCGCCGTCGAGAACGTTTCGGCGCGTGAATCGATCCGGGTGAAGCTGGAAAAGCTCGACCGCATGGTGAACCTGGCGAGCGAATTAACGCTGGATAAGAATGCGCGGGAGAATCTGACTAAAGAGCTCGTTCGCGTCTACAGCCGTTTTCAGCGGCTCCACTGGCGTTGGATTGAGATGATGGATCGCTTCTCGGTCGACACTTCGAACGATCCGGAGGTCAGTGAAAAATTTGCCCCGCTAACCGACGAGTGGCGCGAAACGCTAAAGTCTTTCGACCAGGATCTCGGCGGCTGCACCGCGAATTTGGGAAATCACGCCGAGCGCTCGTCGCTTACCGTGCACGCGCTTCAAAACGAAGTGCTGCGTATCCGCATGGTCCCCATTTCCCTTCTTTTCGACAATGCTCCTCGCCTGGTGCGCGACCTTACCCGCGATGGGAAAAAGCAGGTGGGGCTGCAGATCAAGGGCGCCAATACCGAGCTGGACAAGCGGCTGCTCGAACAGATGAGCGATCCGCTGATCCATCTCGTACGCAATGCGGTGGATCACGGCATTGAATCGTCGCACGACCGCATTCTTGCCGGAAAGCCCGCACGCGGCACCATCGAACTAGCCGCCGAGCAACGCGGCAGCCAGATTTTGATCTCCATCCGCGACGATGGTCACGGCATCGATCATCGGCGGGTGCTGCAAAAAGCCGCCAAGATGGGAATTGCCCTGCCCAAGCGCGAGTCGGAGATGACCCCCGAGGATACGTTTCCCCTCATATTCCTGCCCGGCTTCTCCACGAAGGAGACCGTAACCGAGATCTCGGGCCGCGGGGTGGGGATGGACGTGGTGAAGCGGAATATCGATGGGCTAAAGGGCGAGATCTCCATCCACAGTGAGCTGGGCAAGGGGACCACGTTTCAGATCTTTCTTCCCGTGAGCCTCGCCGTGATTCAGGCGGTATTAATCACCGCGGGCGGCCACGACATCTACTTTGCTACGGACTCGGTGGTCGAGATCGCCGAACTTCCCGAATCGGAGTTTCAACCCATCGATGGCAAGCCGACGATAAATCGCCGCAACATCAATGTGCCCGTCGACTCGTTGGCCAAAGTATTTGGCGCGCCGGAAAATCGCGCTCGCGGAGCCAACCGCGTGGTCATCTTCGTGCAGGGAATCGTGCGCGGACGCCGCGAGGTATTCGGCTTCTTCATCGACGAGGCCCTGGAAGAACATTCGATTGTACTGAAAGAGCCCAACCGGCACTTTAAAGGCATTCCCCACATGGCCGGCGTAACTATTCGCCCCGATGGTTCGGTTACTCTGGTGGTGGACACGACGAGCCTCATCGCCCACGCCTTACACCGGGACTCTACCCCGTGGTCGCCCACGCCGGCGGCGGCGCCCCAAAAACGGCACAAGCTTTTGGTTTGCGACGACACCCACACCAGCCGCGAGCTATTCCGAACTTTGCTCGAAGCGGCGGGCCACGACGTGGTGATGGCCAAGAATGGTAAAGAGGGTTTTGCTATCGTGGAAAAGGGCGGGATTGATCTCGTGGTGTCGGACATTCAGATGCCCGAGATGGATGGGTACGAGCTGGTGGCCAAGGTAAAGGGCACGGCGCGGTTCAAGAACACTCCCGTAGTGCTCGTCAGTTCGCTTTCGAAAGAAGAAGAAAAACTGCGCGGCCTGCAGGCTGGCGCCAATGCTTATATCGTCAAGGGATCGTTCGATCAGAACAACCTGATAAGCACCGTCGAAACTTTGCTGGGGTAAATCATGGCGCAAAAGCAAATTCGGGTACTCGTCACCGATGATTCGGCGACGGTACGTAACTGGGTTCAGACCGTGCTCACGCCTGAGCACGGCTTTACGATCGTAGGCGAAGCCCGCGATGGTTTGCAGGCCGTAGAGGCCTGCGCCAGGTTGAAGCCCGACATCGTGCTGATGGACGTGGAAATGCCCAATGCCGATGGGTTTCACGCCACCGAATCGATCATGCGGCAGACCCCCGTGCCCATCCTGATTTTTACGTCGACCGCCGTGTACCGTAGCCGACGAGTGCCGTTTCGATCGTTGTCCGCGGGTGCGCTCGACGTGATGTTGAAACCAAAATCGGTTCTCGACGGTAAGAACCAAACCATCGCCGATATGCTTCGCAAGAAGCTGCGCATCCTGGCCAACGTGGTCGTCATTCGCCGCACCGGCGTGGCGACGATCAACGAGCAGCCCCTAGCGTTGAACCCCATGCCCCGAGTGGTGGCGATTGGCGCCTCGACCGGTGGGCCGAAGGCCATCGCGACTTTGCTGCAGGGAATGGAGCCCACTGCGCCCTACGGCGTAATTATCGTGCAGCACATGGCGCAGGAGTTCGTGCCGGGCTTTATCGAGTGGCTGGGCGAATCGTTGAGCGTGCCCGTGCTCGAAGCGCGGCCGGGCGCTTTGCTGGAAGCCGGATCGATATACGTGGCCTCGGGCTCGCACCACGTGGGGCTGGCGCCCGACCGCCGGTTTCTTTCCATAGAAGGTCCTCCGGTTAACGAGTGCTGTCCTTCGGCCGACGTGCTTTTCGAGTCTGTCGCAAAGTACGTGGCGCGCGATTCGGTAGGGATTCTGCTGACCGGCATGGGCCGCGACGGCGCCAAGGGATTACTCTCCATCAAGAAAGCCGGCGGCCAAACGATGGCGCAGGACGAGCCTTCGTCGGTGATCTTCGGCATGCCGAAAGTGGCTTACGAGCTGGGGGCCGTCGAGCAGGTGCATCCGCTGGCGGTGATGGCCGCGGCACTTCGCACCCGTAAGCAGGAGGCCGCATGATCAGCGGAGAGAACCACCTCATTCTCTTTTCCGTGGACCCGTTCTTTTGCGCCCTGCCCGTGCCCAACGTGCAGGAGATTATTCGCATGGTCGGCATCGCCCCCCTTCCCGGAACACGCGAAGATCTAGAAGGCACGATTAACCTGCGCGGCCGCATGGTGCCCGTGGTGGACCTACGCAAACGTTTTGGCGCCGAGGACCCACCGTACGAAGTGCGCACGCGGATTTTGATCATCGGCTATGGCGGCAAGCCGCTGGGACTAATCGTGGACGATGTGCTCAACGTGGTTGAAATACCCAGCGAGGAAAAATCTTTCGACTTGAGCGAGTGGGCCGGCACGACCGACGTGGCGGTAGCCAAAGTGGTGAAGGTTGAGGGCGTGGCCTACGCCGTGCTCGACTTACGTCACCTGTTCGATGCCCAGAGTATTCAGCCCCCGGGAACCCAGGAGCCCCATGAATCCCAAAGTTCTCATAGTGGATGACGATTCCGATATCCGCCGGCTAGTGCGTTTGTACCTAGAGACCATGCACCAGTGCGACATCGTGGAGGCTGAGCACGGCCTGCAGGCGGTAAAGTGCTTGCTGACGGAAAAATTTCAGCTGCTGATTACCGATCTCTTCATGCGACCGATGAACGGGCTGGAGCTCGTGGCTTTCTTGAAGCGCACACCCGGCTACGAGAAGCTGCCGATCGTCATGCTGACCTCGAACGGTGAAGAGCGCGATCGCGACCGGGCACTCAAGATGGGGGTGAACGACTATCTGCTCAAGCCGTTCCATCCCACCAAGATCGGGCCCCTGATCGAGAAGCACCTGCTGGAGTCGTGAGCGCTGGTGACGCCTGATCCCACTTACTGCAGCTACGGCGCGGCGTTCATTGCTTCGGACGAGAATCCTCTCAATATGGAGCTGTCGCTGTCCATCGTTGGGGGATCTTCATGCGCTTTTTGGCGGTTGTTTTCTTGTGGGCGGGAATCGCCTCGGCGGAGTCGTTTAACTACCAGGCGCTGGAAAAGATCATTCGCGATAACGACGTGCGTACCGTCGACGATCTGCTTCCCCTGATTCCCGAAGAGTACCGCCGCTTTTACCTTTTAATGTACGAGAGCCGAAGTGCGCAGGCGGGGAACACGTTCCCCTCTTCACCGCGCGTGATTTTGTACGGCAAAGACTCGACCTTCATGATGACGTTCACGAAGGACCCGAAGGCTCCCCCCGCGGTCGACGTGGCCGACAACGTGGAGACGATGCAGTGGAACGCCGTTACCAAGAAGTTCGAGTTCCGCGAGCTGGTGTTTGGGGAGGGCAAAGATCCGCTGGAGAATCCCATCGTGGTCAATCCCATCAAGTGCCAGGCCTGCCACGGGAAAGATCCGCGGCCTAATTGGGATCCCTACAACACGTGGGCCGGATCCTACGGCAGCCTGTCGCGGCTTGGCTGCGATACGATGCAGCCGGGCACCGAGGAGCTAAGAAAGTACCAAGAGTTCATGAGCGGTAACCGGCACGGGGATCGCTACAAGCATTTGCCCGCGGAGATTCCCGCGGGAGGAAGTTGCCCCGACGATCCGGAGAAAGAAGTTACTTTTCGCAACGGCGGCCACAAAGATGCCAATGCCGTGGTCACGGAGCAGCTGACCGCGCTGAACCACCAGCGCCTGCGGCGGATCATCACTAGCTCGTCGCGCTTTGCGAAGTTTCGCCCCTTCATCATGGCGCAGGCCAAGGGTTGCGTGAGTAGGGGTAGCCTCGAGTCGTTCTTCCCGCCGGGGTACGCCGAAGCCGAAGGCGCCATGAGTTACGAAGCGGCGTTGAACGATGTCATCAACACCGGACGTACCGATTTTGCCCAGCGGCTCGCCAGCTTTTTGCGGAACAACAAAGGGTCGGCGCACCAATCCATTCGTCAGCCGATCAACTTTCACGATCCGGACGATGCGCTCGGCGGCCAGTTCAGCCACCGTTTCGAAGTGGCGCAGATACGGATCTTGGCGGACCGCATGCGGCTTTCGACCAACCGGTGGACGCTCGCGGTGTCGGACGGACAGTACGATTTCGCCACCCCCAACGCCATGCCCTCGGCGCTCTTGCGTGGGTTTCACGAGCAGCTCAAAGGGGAGCTGGGCGACAAGAGCTGCGAGCAGCTACGCGAGCTGAGTGTGACGGCGTTGACGCCATAAAAAAACGCCGGCCCACGCAATGGCGGAACCGGCGTTTACCACTACAAAATTGTTCAGGGCTTACTTCTTACCGGTCAGCTTATGGATCTGAACGGTTCCTTCGTTCGGCCCCAGGATGAATCCGTAAGTCGCGCCGTTGATGTTCAAGGGCATGCCACCTTTACCGATCGTGACGGTAAGGCGGTGATTCACGAAGCGGGCCTTGCCCGGAACTTTGAACGGTTGACCCTGGTGCGAGTAGATCGCTTGCAGCTTGGGCACCGGACCGACCACTGGCTGAAGACCGGCGAAGTTCTCTTCGCGGGTGTTCTTCGGCAGGATCTTGAACTCGAGCACGATGTCGTACGTCGGGGTGCCGGGAATGCGGCGCGAAGCCACGACGCGAACCGAGTTTTCGTCGATGTCTAACGGGCCGAACTGCACCGGAGCGACCAGGACATCTTCGACGTCGTTGGCCAAAGACACGGCCCCGGTAAGGGCGATCAAACCTAAGAGAAACAAGCGCATAAGTGACTCCAGAGTTAGGGTGTTGGCCCCCGTTTCCCGCATATTGCGCATCGTGTCAAATTCAAATCCGGTTAGGGCGCCCCGAGAGGGCGTTTCCTCTTGAATCCCGGACCTTTGGGCGAATAAGGTAGCCCGATGACCGGAATGCAGACTGAGCTAAAGTACGAGTCCAAAGACTGCCTTTTTTGTGAAAAGGGCACGGGGGCCAAGCCCCTTTACCCCCAAACTTTTGGGGATGGCGACCTCACGCCGCAGGTCTTTTCGGCCCGCCGGATGACCGAGCACTTTCATTACAACCTGGTTCGTTGCCGGGGCTGCCGGCTGGTTTATTCGAACCCGATCTTGCCCGACGAGGTGATTGAGCCGCTTTACGCCGACAGTGCGGTCACGTTTAGCGAGTACACCCAAGTGTTGCGCCGTGATTACTGGCGGCCGCTGGCCCCGCATTGGAATCGTAAGGGCGGAACGGCTTTAGAAATTGGCTGCAGCAGCGGATTTTTCCTGGAAGAGCTGAAGGCCCACGGGTTCGACGCGGTTTATGGCGCCGAGCCTAGCCGCGAGGCCAAGGAGAAGGCACACCCGTCGGTACGCGATGGCATTTACTCGGGCTTTTTCGAGGGGACCAAGTCGTTTCCGGACAAGAAGTTCGACCTGGTTTGCTCGTTCCACACGCTGGACCACATCACCGACCCGATGAAGTTCATGGGCAACGTGCGGCAGGTGCTGGCCCCGAACGGCATGGTTTACTTCGTAACCCACGACGTAGACGCCCTACAGGCCAAGCTTTTGGGCGAAAAGTCGCCGATTTTCGATATCGAGCACATCTACCTGTTCAATAAGGACCATCTGGCGGCCCTGTTGGAGCGGCACGGGTTCGACGTGGTGGACGTGGGTAACCTAAAGAACAGTTATCCTTTGAATTACTGGTCGAAGATGGCCCCGTTGCCGAAGCCGTTGAAGTCGGCGGTTCAGGGGGTTTTCAACGCCACGGGCTTAGGAGACGCCGCCCCGGCCCTGCCGATGGGCAACATTTTCGTGATTGGAAGGTCCCGGTTGTAGTGGTAACTACTGCTGTTCCGTAAGTTTTCCTCTAGTGGAGAGATGGCCGAGTGGTTGAAGGCACACGCCTGGAACGCGTGCAGACTCGAAAGGGTCTCGAGAGTTCGAATCTCTCTCTCTCCGCCATTTTCTTGTTTCACAAGAAAATCCTCTACTTACGATTTTCGATTTTCTCCCCGCAAGCAGTTGCAAGCAATGTGAGCTTCTTTCGCCAGCAACCGCGCGGCTAAAAACACCGTTGACCAATGTCTCATAAACAAGACATAATGCGTCGTGATTCGGGTTCTTCCTCAATGCCAAAAAGAGATTGCTCAATTGGTGTCTACCGGGTGATTTACGTGGTTGTGCGGCAGGGATCGATTTGGTTCCTGCATGCCTTCCATAAAAAAACTCAGCAGACCCCACAGCACAATATTGAGATGGCCCAGAAGCGGCTGAGGGATGTGACATGAAGAAAATGACCAACAGTACCAAACTCGCAAAAATGTTCTCGGTTTCTCCTGCCCGCGGAATGGAAGCGGTCATAAAGGCCCAGTTGATTTCCGCCATTCTTAATCGAATTGAAAAGGACGGGATTACCCACGCTGAAATTGCTCAACGCTGCGGCCTTCCTCGTAGTGCGGTTACGGGGATTCTCTCTGGAAGTCTTCAAAAGGTAACGATCGACCGCGTGCTCAAGATGGTCGAAGCCGTAGGACTGGTTGCGGACGTGCGCGTGAGAAAAGCTGCCTAAGCAAGTGGGGCGACCACAATTTATCGGCCCAGCCGTGCCGGTTCCTTGTTCACTTTCAGTGGCTGAAATTGCTGCGGCAGCGTAACTTTAGAATTCACCAGAAGACGGCGCTAGATCGGCGGCTTACTGCCCAGAAGCGTTACTTTAATCTGGTAAGCCTCTACCCGACGCCCCGCCTTCCTCTTCATCTGCAAGTAGGTATCAACCCAAGGTGGGCTTGTCGACGGGTACGCCCGATGTCACCCGAAGCCGTCACTCTGGAAAGTAGTCCCATTTCCCGTGCGCCGTTTTTATTCGCTTTAAGAACCAAGCGCTGGAGCGTTTGCCATTGTTCTCCTGGGGTGGATCCTCACCGATGTATTCGCCTCCGAAACAGGCAACTCTCTCATGACGTAGCACACGTCTTATCTCAGCCCTGAGATCCCTGTAATTTTCTACACACCAGACCTGATGAGCAATAAACAGGTAGGCGGCGCCCTCGGAATGGACTTCCAGTTCCGGAATGCAGTTGTCGCGTCGACAGCCCGTGCCGGACTCTGCGCGCTTCGCACCGGTGCAACCGAAACGCACCTTGTCCAGTCTCAAACATTGCCAGTAGAAATAGTGCTCACCGGGCGTTGGTAGAAACGGAATACCCGATCTCAGATCCTTATTCCTATCGGCATTGATGACAATACCGAGACCGGGAGTGAGAAGCGGAGCGGCTCCTTTGTCTTCGGGCGCGTTCCCCAAAGCAGTTTTCCTCTCAGCGGCCGTTCCCGCTAACGCTAAAGTAAGTAACAGAACACCAACTCGCACTTTACTCATTGCGCTTCGCTATCCTTTAACTGCTTATAGTAATTTTCTAAATTCGCCTTAATTATTGGAAATTGAGTCTTCTCACGTGCGTTTCTCGGTTTCCGCAGGACGCTTTTGTACTCGAATGCGGCTTCCATCCACGTGGCCTCGCGCTTGAGCTTTACCGAAGTTAATTTTCGTTTGTGAAACAACCAACGAACACCGGCGGCAATGTTTAAGTTCGGATCGTAGGCATCGTTATCCGACAGAGTGAGCAGATGCTCACCCAGCTCCCCTTCCTCATCCGTAAGGATCTTGCGCGTACCTTCCGTAACCTGCATCAAACCCCGGGCCCGTCCTGAACCCTTTATCTTGGTATCCGCATTCGGATTAAAGCTCGACTCAGTTGCAATGAGGGCTTTGATTAGGTTTGGGTCGAGTGGATCTTTGGGCTGCAAGATCTCATTCCAGTATTTCGTCCAGCCCCGGATAAATGGGTCAAACTCGTTCTCATACGTCTTAAACCCAAGGTTATCTGAGGAAGGAGGTCCCGTAAGCGTCGAAAAAAAATCCTCGGCAATGCGGTGCATCTCATGATCGTAGATCTGATCGCGATGGGAAGGATTCTTACGGCAGTGAGTGCTTACTCCCTTCGTGCCCTGGCGCTCGTGGGCACGCACTCGGTGTTCGCCAATCGGGCATAGCCGCCAGGGGTGCAGAGGACCAAAAAGCGGACGCCCCTTCTTACGGGACTTTGGTCGGGGTATCTTCTTGGATCGAGCCGCCTTTCGTTTCGTCATGACGGCCAGAGAGTATCATCGCTTAATTCACGAGCCAAAGATCGCACGGGCGCCTTCTGCTGCAAGCACTTGCAAGCAGTTAGAGCAGCTTCTTGAGGAAGCCCGTGGATCTGGATGGAAGCCGCGGCCCGGCAAGTTATTGGTGTTACTACTCTCCGTATATCTTACGACCGCTTAGCGAAGCGAGAGAGAGCCTCTCTCTCTCCGCCATTCTTCTTTTAAGTAATCAATTTTCTCTAACCGAGCATTGGCGGAGCGCCGCTAGGCACGGACTGCGCCAGATCTATTTGGGCTGGCAACGGCTCGAGTTTTCGCTTTGTTTCGCAACGAGTTAGGAATGAGTCAAAGGGAGAGACTCATGAAAAATTCGTTCTTTGGTTTGTTCGTTCTGTCGATCGTGGTGGGAGGAGTGGCCAGCGCCGATCCCATCGTGGATGCCTGCCGCTCGTTCTCGGATTACGCGTACGTGCGCGAGGCCTGCATGCGACGCGCCTCATCGGTAGACCATGTACGCGCCTGTCGCGCCGGCAGCAAATACGCGGAGGGGCGGATCGCCTGCATCTCGGCCCGCCTTTCGCTCGCCCAGATTCATGCCTGCACTGATTTCTCCAGCGACCTGAAAGGACGAGTCGCCTGCTTCGAGTCCGATCGCCCGCTGGATATCATCCACGCGTGCCGGGACTTTTCGAAGTACGTCGATGGCCGGGCCGCGTGTGTCCGTCACGCCTACAGCCTGCGCGACGTAAAGATCTGCAAGGAATCGTACAGCACGCTGGAAGGCCGCGTGGCCTGCATCAGGCGTTAGAGACTCCGCGTGAGGTTGGCCGCGCCACCGTGGCCCACCACACGCCGTTGATTCAGCGAAAGTAAACGAGGAACGCGGCGGCAGTTACTTTTTGCGCATTGAACGGGTCGCTGAAGGAACAACCGGGGCCTTCGGCAACACTTCCCAATACGCGCGACTGGCCATTAGCCATCAGGTGAATGACCTTCTTCGTGGCGATGTCCACCATCCCCACGACCCGGCCCGAGAGCGTCTTCATTTTTAGGTCACTAGTGACGTGGCCGAAATCTCGGTGCCCCTTTAGGGGGAAATACTCGCCGCTATACTCCACATAAAACTGCTTACGAACTTTCTTCGTCGCGAACTGGTACGAGCCCACTTGGTTGGAGTTGTAGTTCGGCGGAACGAAAAGATCACGAACCAAACCGGCCTCGTCTACCGTAAACTCAACTTTGCCATTCGGAGCCTCCACGTAGCATTCCGAGATCGCGAATGCGCTGGTACACAGCGCAAGAAAAAACACAGTCAATAGCCGCTTCATAAAACCCCCAATTGGTTTGATCGAAATCAGTTCAACACGGACCCGTAACCATGTGCCCGCAGGTACCCGCTTCCTTTTGGAAGCCTCACCAGGAACTAGTGCTTTTTCAAGCGTTGACCTAATTCCTGGGCAACAGAACCGGTTCAGCTGGCTGTTCAAAAGGAAGCGGGTACCTGCGGCTCCACTCCGGCCAAAAAGCGGATGGACACGCCGCCCGTAGGCATCGCTAAGAATATAGAAACACAGGTTTTTCCTGCGCCAAACACCTCTCTCGGGTCACGGCCCTCAAGCGCATACCACTAGGATTCAGGATTTTACAACGTGGGGGCCCCTTCCCGGTAGAATCGTTGCTAAGCGACTACCGAAGAACCCCGAAGCTCTCATTGAGTATCTGAACGAGCTTCAAACTGAATTGGGCGTTTCCGATCGCAAGTTAAAGGTTCCTTCGGCGAAACCAAAAACGCCCGAGGATTTCAATAAAGTCGCGGAGAAGACCGTAAACATCGAAAACATTAAGGGTCGTGTAAAAGAGCTTACCGCCGCGCTTAAGCCCCTTACGAAAGCAAAAGTATCGAATCAGTTCAACAAGGGGTCCATAAAACGGATTTCTACCAAGAAAGAGCCGACGGGCGACACGACGACTATCACGTATCTGCTAGGGAATACCTCGGTGGAAATACCTGCCCAGCAAAAAGCTCGCGACGTTTTTATTCCGGAAACGTTTTTACCGGTTGTAGAAATTACGTTTGATCAGGATGCGAATCCGGTAGGAGAGCCCCAGTTCTTCTGGAGATATCAGCAACAAACCTACGGTGAATCGCCGAAGTTTTTCGGAAATATCCCGGCTCCCGAACTGTCGCCGCAGAACACGGCGAAGATCGATTTGACTGGATTGGCTAACCGGTTTGGGATCGTTTCTAGATAAACAAGTTTTTACCTGAGGTCGTAGATCGAGGTTACTGAGCAGGTTGCTCCGACGTGCCGTCACGGTCTGTGCGGTGGTATCGTCAGTTCCTCCATGAATAAAATCCCCAGGGTGTATGCGGGCCTCGCCGTTTTGCTGATGATTCCTATCGTTTGGTTTGGCCGGTATGCGCTGCTGGGGGCTAAGCAGGAAGGGCGTCCGTGGCAAATGGCCGTGGCCGCGGCCCGAATTCAGTTTGGGCCGACGGCGCGGGTTTTGGAAAGAACACCCGACGGGCTTCCTCGTCTCCTGCTGGCGGCCACGAAGCGCGACGGAAACTGGCCTCTGCGCCAGCAGCTCGAATCAGAAGGGCTGACCTTTGTGGATCAACTCGGAAGCTCGTTGCACTTCAAAGACGTGGAAGGTCGTTCCGTACGCTACACGGTACGCATGTTTACCCGATCGATGATGGTGGGCGAGCTGGCACAGCCGTGATCACCAGAAAGAAGGAGAGCGGCCGCGCTCTGCTAAAATAGAGGTTCGGCCCCACGGAACCGGTGGCCTACTGCGTCGAGGGTGGGCTTGCGACATTTCGGATCGATACTGCTGGTAGCGGGCGCGTTGATGATCCTAGCCGGGTACAATGGCGGGCCACTTTATTTTTACGACTCTTTGTCCTACGTAGGTCCCGGAATTTCCGCGTTCAACAAGCTCGTTCACGGGATTCACTCCGGCACCTACGGTGGCCGTTCGCAAACCTACGCTTTGCTGGTCTATCTCACAAGCGCGCCGTTCTCGATCTGGGGCTTAGTCTTCGCGCACTGTTTTGCCACCGCCTTCGTACTTCACGCGGTTTGCCGAAAGACCCTTGCCCACCACTATCTGCGCCCTTACCTGTTCGTGGCGGCCGGGCTTATTCTGGCTACATCACTGCCGTGGTTTGCATGCATGCTTCAGCCGGACATCTTCACCGCGCTGGTCCCCCTATTAGCGTTTCTTATCGCGTTTGATTGGGCGGATCGTAGCCGGTGGATACGTATAACTTACGGCGTGCTTTACGTCGTGGCGATCTCGGCACATCCCACTCACCTACTGATTGCGGTTTTCCTATCGGCGCTACTGGGGGCGGGGCTGTGGCTACTTCCTGCGGCGGAGGTAACGGCAGCCGCCGCCGCTTCGAGAAACTTAGCCGGCGTGGCCGCTTCGGTTTTGCTCACCGTGCTCATCAATTTTGGCCTGTATGGCCAAATCCGTTTTAACTCCCCTCACACTCTGCCCATTTTGATGGCCCGCACGATCTACGATGGCCCCGGCAAACTGCAACTAGACGCCATGTGCGCTACCGGAGCTTCCACCCGCCATCACCCCGTTTGTCGCTACGCGGGCCGGATCGGCGGACCAGGTTTCCGTGAAAAGGGTGAGCTCTTGTGGGGCCGGCACGGGGTCGTCAAGGTATCGACGCTCGAAGAGCGAAGGCAGTTTGCCCAGATCCAGTTCCCCTTTCTGCTGAAGTCGATTGGTCGAGCCCCCCTCATGCAACTACGGGCATCACTGAAGCATTTCTACGACCAGCTTTTTGAAGTGGGAATTGGCTTCGTGGGAAATCGCCCCCTCAAGGATCGCCCCAGTAAACGACCCGGATACGCGCTTAAGAATGACGTACGAAACCGGTTTCGCACCTCACAACAGGCGAAAGGAAATTTGCCGGTAGCGCAATTCGACCGAATTTCCCAAATCGTCGTTTTGCTAACCCTGGCTCTGTCGCTGGTCCTGCACATCTACTTTCGGGAGCGGATCGATGCCTCCGCTCGCCGTCTGTTTGCCTTGTGCCTAGGCGCCGTCATCGTGAATGCCGCCGTCACCGGGGCGCTCAGCGGCCCTCTCGATCGGTTCGGCAGCCGCATCGTGTGGGTGCTGCCGCCCTGTTTTTTTCTTACCGCGTTTTCGCTTATTCGGGCGCGGTCAAAAATGATACCGGCCCATCAGGTAGCGCGAAACCGTGCTGAGCACATCGAAACCGTAAGTGATGGGGTTTAGGTGGGAGACCTCGTCTCCGTAATGGGTAGGGATCGGAATATCCTTGAGCCTGGCTTTTTTGATTCCGCTCATCATGATGAGCTCACCATCAAAATGAAATGTGTTACTCAATCTCCCAAAATCGAAGGACCCCAAAAAGCGGGCGCTGTGCGCGAGATATCCGGAATGATACTCGGATACATTCAGGCCAAAAACGGTGTTCTCGATAAAAGTCAGCACCCGGTTTGCGACGAATTTGTAGAGGGGCATCCCGCCCCGAAGGGCCGTAAGACCATGCATCCGTGATCCGATAACGAGATCGGCTTCGCCGTTCTCCAGGGGAGCCAGAAGTTGGGGGAGCAATTCGGGCGCATACTGGCCGTCGGCGTGAACCACCGCGGTAATATCGGCCCCCCGCTCTAGGGCCCACTTCAGTCCGGTTTTCAAGGCGGCGCCGTAACCCGCATTTGCTTCTTTATGGATGGCTTCCACCGGCAGAAAGAAGCCCGGGCGTATTTGTTCGATGACCTGGCGCGTATCATCCGTGGAGCCATCGTTGACGACTAAAACCGTAACCGACTTTGACCCCAGGGACTGCGGGATACGTGAAAACACCGCGGCAAGAGTCTTCTCGGCTTGGTATGCGGGTATCACGATCCAGATCTTCTTTTTCTCCACTTCGCCTCCCGGCTCGCCCATCGGCCCGCAAATTGACATTCTTTTCGAATGTATCGAGACTTTCCTTTGCCTGCTCGATCGAAACTATAGCGGGATTCTATACAAAGGATAACGGATGATTCTTGTGTCGGGCGGTACAGGGTCATTGGGCTCCCGTCTTTGTCGAGGTTTGATCGCCACCGGAAACCAGGTTCGTGTTTTGACTCTGCCCGGCGATCCCGGCGTGGCTAAGCTAAAAGACTTAGGGGACCGCTGCGAAGTTCGTTACGGTGATGTCACCCGGCCCGCGTCGCTCGCCGGATTATTCGACGGAGTTCACACGGTTTATCATTTGGCCGCCGTGATCATTGCGCAAGACGCTGAGGTTTTCGAACGCGTAAACGTCGGTGGTGTGCGTAACATGGTGAATGGGGCCAGCCAGGCCGGCGTGGGCCATTTTGTGCTCGTCTCCTCCGCGGCGGCTTATCATCCGGAGGGATCGGCCTATGCCGCATCCAAGTTACGGGGAGAGGAGGTTGTGCGAGCCGCGACCCAGCTTCGGCACACCATCATTCGCCCCACATTAATCTACGATGCTGCGGGAGGTCAGGAATACCGGATGTTTGTCGACTACCTAAAGCGCTTTCCCATTGTCCCTTTCGTCGGACGGGGCAAAAGCTGGAAGAATCCCGTGTACGCTGAAGACATCGTTCGCGGGCTAATCGCGGTGGCCAATAATCCCAAAGCTTACGGGAAGACGTACGATTTTTGCGGAGGCGAAAGAATCCGCATGTGGGATTTCGCCAAGCTCGCTTTGGACAAAGAGAATCACAAAAAGAGTTTTGTACCCATTCCGATCCCCCTTTGCCGCCTCATCGCGTTCGGTATGGAATCTTTAATGAACACCCCGCCGCTTACCAGTTATGCCATTTCACGCATTGAGGAGAATGCCGACTACGACATCTCCGCGGCGCGGGAAGACCTTGGTTATCGTCCGGTAGGTGTGCGGGAGGGAATCTGGAAATGCTGAGTCAGAAGATGCGCATTCTTTGTTTAGGCGGCGGCGGTTTCATAGGTTCCCATCTAACCCGGCGCTTGCTCGACGATGAGCACGAAGTAACGGTGGTCGACCTGTCTGACGAAAAGCTCGACCACTGTCTGCACGAGAAAAACTTTGTCTTCATCGGCGCCGATATTCGGGAGTTAGGCCAAAAGCTCGACGGTAGCATTGGCGCGTCGGATCTGGTGATAGACCTCATCGCGTACGCCAACCCCTCGCTGTACGTAAAGATACCCACGGAAGTTTTTCAGCTTAATTTCGTCGAAAACCTCAAGATTGCCGACTCGTGCCTGCGACAGAGTAAACGGCTTATCCAGTTTTCAACCTGCGAGGTGTATGGACGCACCGTCGCTAGCATCGTTCCCGGTGATCTTCCCGACCCCACCGACCCTAAGTACGCAACGTTCTCCGAAGATCATAGCGAACTCATCATGGGTCCCGTTCAAAAGCATCGTTGGATATATGCCTGCTCCAAGCAACTCCTCGAACGCATGCTTCACGCTTACGGACTAAAGCATGACTTCAACTACACGATAATTCGTCCGTTTAACTTTATCGGCCCGCGAATCGACTTTCTCCCCAGTGAGTCTGCGGGAATACCTCGCGTCTTCTCTTTGTTCATGGATGCATTGCTGAACGGGACGGAAATGAAACTGGTCAACGGAGGGCACCAGCAGCGCTGCTATACTCACATCGACGATGCCGTCGATTGTATCGCCCGGATCGTAGCCAATGAAGCCGGCGTCTGCGATCGACAGATTTTCAATATCGGTACTCCCCAAAATGAAATTTCGATACGGGGCCTCGCTTACCTCATGACCGATATCTTTAACGAGCGCTTTAGAAGGGCCGGCGTTTCGCTACCGAAAGTGGTCGAGTGCTCGGGCGAAGAGTTTTATGGCGCCGGATACGACGACTCCGATCGCAGAATTCCCAACATCACGAAAGCCCGCACCCTTCTCGGCTGGTCGCCCAAAATCGATCTGAGACAGACTCTCGAAGGAACCATGGCGTATTACGCCCACGGCTGGCGCGGAGGTGGTGTCCCTAAGGTATCGCGCCAAGAGAGCGCTTCCGGCGACCGGGTTTAGCCGACTCGGGTAGTCCAGCCCACGTTCATCCTGCCCCGCAGGTACCTGCGGGGGTCGCGGCCACGAAGCGCGACGGTCACTGGCCTCTCCGCCAGCAGCTCGAGTTAGAAGAGCTAGCCTTCCTCGATCAGCTTGGTAGCTCGCATGCCGTCGTTCGCCGATTCCGGATCGGCTCGCGGATTAAAGGAACAGCAGGATGACGCAATAACGAGGATGGCATCGAAGGCCGTTGAGGCGCAGGTGCTACGGGATACTTTTTCAAACGGGGAACTTTACAATTTGCTGCGACGAAACTGACCCGGCGATAGCCCCGTCCAGCGTTTGAATGCGCGTGAAAAGGCCGCGGGCTCGTTGAAGTGAAGCGCAAAAGAGATCTCAGCCAGACTGTCTCCGGCTTTGAGAAAATGTAACGCCAGATCGAGCAACAGCTCGTCCTGCACCTTACGAAAACTTTTTCCTTCTTCGGCGAGTTTGGCCTGTAGCGATCTAACGGAAAACCCAACGGTAGCGGCTACCTCTTGCGACGACGGCCAGCGGTCGGTTTTTTTGGCCGCCAGCACTCCCCGGACCTTGGAGGCCATCGACTCTGTCGCGCGGCTACGGCGACGCAGCTCGCCTTCGACCAACCCGGCCAGCTCGACATCCGCCCCGCGTATCGACGACTTAAGCCACTTACTGTCGAAGAAAAGTCGGTTCTGCTTGCCCTCTTCAGGTTGAACACCCAGAGACTTACGGTACGCCGAGCCAGGCTCAACTCCGTGCGCAAACGAAACGCGCGCGAAGGTGAATTCCGATCCCACCAAACCGCGGCAGGCCTGCAATACGGCACTCGCAAACGATTCGATCCGGTGCCGTTGCTCCGAAGAGTGGGCGCCGGTCTTAAGCTGAATGCTGGTTTGGCCAGAGAGGTTACGTAGCTGAAAATCGATTCCATCGCCCACATTCTTCTGAAAAGTCTGGTAGCGCTCCAGGGCGTGATGCAGGTCCCGACTATTCAGTAAGAGAAAGCCAAGCGCCCCCAAGCTGCTCACTTGAAAAGCTTCGCCCAGGTGCAAACCAAAAAAGCGGTCGCCACTGCTGGTTGCGCACTGCCCGATGAGTGACTCGTAAACCGAGCTAGTCACTCGGGTATCCGGGTCGTCCAAACTCGGCCCGGGAACATCGACCCCGTAAGTGGCCGAAGTGAACTGGAGAAGAGAGCGGACGAGACGAACGGTTACCGTTTCTGCGCGTTGGGACACGATTTTTGCCGGTTCAACCATTTAGTCATTTTTTTCAAAGGGTTATCTTACTATACATGAAGACTAATCATAAGATTCTAGTAGTGATTTTGTTGGTTTTTGGCGGTTCCCAAGCGCGTTCGAACGAGCTTTACCTCAACGGTTTTCGCAACCCCTCCATCGGGGTGGAATGGCGGATAAAGTATTTATCGAGCCATACGGGTTACTACCTAACCAACTTCGCGCCCGGCGAAACGTCGAAATTTTGGCGAACCGGGCTTTCGTTCTGGCCAACTGACTACGCCTATCTTTCGGTGTCCCATCTATACGGCATCGACGGCGCCCTCAAAAATAAGCATGCCGTTTTGTTCGAGGCGGGCGGACAGCTGATCCTCTTCGAACACTTGGCCCTGCGCCTAGGTGTTGCGGTGCTTCCGTTCTCCAAAATATCCGCCCAGGTCAACCCTACTCCGGGTGTGAGCGTGAGAATTCCTTTCTAAAGTGCCGGAGAAATTTATGAACCGACAGAAAATGAGCGGCTACTTGTTCGTGGCGTTTCCCATTGCAGTGCAGATCCCATTCACGCTGCTAACGATGTATTTTCGCTACCCCGACATTCTGCGGGAACCAGCCGCGAAAGTGCTCGAATCATTCCATGCGGGCGGGGCCGGTTTGATTCTCGCCTGGTACGCTTACGCGCTTTCAATCGCCATGTTTGTCGCCGCCATTCTTTTGTCACGTCGCCGGGGCAGCGAGGAGTGGATCGGACTCTTCTCGGCCGCGGCGCAGGCCATCGCGCTGTTACGCTGGACGTTTCTCGTACCCTATCTCGCCCAGGCCCACGCCTCGGCTTCGCCCGACTTGAAACTGACGATCGAAGCCATTTTCCAAGCACAGCACCTATACCTCGGAGTGGGACTCGGTGAGTACGTAGGCCAATTGACCTTAGCGGTCTGGACGGTTCTTGCGGCACGCCCCGGACTTCGCTGGCTGGGCTGGGCGAGTGCGGCCCTTTTTGTGATCGGTACCCTCGAGCCCCTGACCGTCGCGCTCAACTTACCGGCGGGTGGCTTGGCCGTCGTGCCCATGATTGCGTTTTTGAGCTGGTCGGTATGGCTTGTGGGTTACGGCATTACTATCATTCGTAATAGTGGCCGTGGCTAACGAGACTTTTCCCTCGAATGTTCAAGCACGCCCGAGGCCGATGGTTCAAAAGGAAGCGGGTACCTGCGGTTACGGTAGGTCGGCTAACGCGGCGGCGCAGCCGGTGAGCCAGCGGGGGCGGTTAGCGGCCATTTCTTCCTCGGCCGTGACGGCCGCGTTCCATTCGGCTTCCGATAACGCTCGGGGGAAGTCGTGGTAGGTGTCGGCAATCAGGTTGTTGCGGCGCAAGGGTTCGAGAAAAGTTCTTTGCACCGCTAGCGGGCGGCCGAAGGTGGCTTCGTAGTGGGCGAGAGAGTCGGCCACTTTGGAGCTGAAGTCGGCCCGGTTCTCGCTCAACAAAGATTTAATCTCGGGCTTCCTGATACCGACGGTACCGAACATCTCTTTTTTGAGGTGGGCCACCGTGTCTGCCGTAATCGAAGCGATGGCCGCCGGACGACTGCGGTAGCGCATCGGGTTTAAAGGGTTCAACCAAAGCCTATCGGCTAGCGACAAATGCGATCGGCCCAAAACTTCAATTCCCGCCAAAAGGCGCGCGTAAATTTTGGCGGCGGTGGATTTTTCGTTGAGCACCAGCATGAACTGCGTGCGTTGCAGCTCCCTAAGCTGGGGCAGCAAGCGTAGGAACGCCTCGTTAGAGAATGTCGACTTCCACTTTCCCTTGAGCGCCGAGGCCTGTTCCATCGATAGGTCCGCCAAGATCGCGTCCACCAAGTGGTTGCCCAGCTTGAGGGCGGCCGTGTCTTCTCCGGGCTCCATCACGTCCAATGCGTTGCCGAGCTTTCGCAACTCGATCAACTTTCGCTCGGTACTCATCCCGTTGATTAGCAGCAGCTGAAACCGCTCCGACCCGTAGAAAGCGGGGTTGCCTATCTCGGCTTTGCCCGCGTTGGCCACCGCGATGTTGATGTTGGAGTCACTGGGCGCGGGCATCACCATGATGGTGCCCTGATGGTGCTGCTTCTTCTCGAGCACCTCAATCGTATTGGATAAGCGCCAATCTTGATTCGCTTCGTCGTTATCGAACCTAGCAAAAATATTCGCCAGCTCGCCGTGCATGAAGTGGCCCGTCTTTCCCAGGTCTTCAAGCCCCTTTGGCTTCGGCCGCTCGATCGGAGCCAAGGGAACCGTAACTACGCGACGGCCCGGGATGTTGGCTTCGATGTCCTTCTGAAGCTTTCGAGCGTCTTCAGCTAGCGCATCCGCCGAGTACGGATTTTCCCCATTCACGAACACCATGCCGGTTTGCCGAGTAGGATCGAACTTGTCCTGCGAGTCTTTGCCCCTGGCGATGAAGTCTTTGGCTAGCTCCAACGTTTCATCCAGCTCCGTGGAATCGGCCGGCCGGCCTACGATCGCGGAGGCTGGGCTGGCGTAACGCTTTTCCACCGTTCCGTCGGTGGGGATCATCCGTTGCTGAACCAGCCGGGTAACATCGTTCCCGATAGGGTTCACCACGGCGACGCGGATGCCGTAGGCCTCGAGCGCTTTGATTAGGTCCGGCTGGCTCAAAAAATGTTCCGTGCGAACGGTCTCGCCCGACTTGGTCTTCTCCTCCGAGTTCACCAATAGCAAAGTGCCGCCTTTGAATTGTCTAAGCAGAGTGTCCGCCGTTCCGTAACGGATCTCGCGCTGCAGGTCTAGACCACCGTTCTCCAAGATACTTAAGAAGGAAATTTTCCCGCCTAGTGACTGGGCCGTGGTTTGGATCGCTTCGGAAACTTTTGCGTCGAGGGGGCGGATGCTGAGTACCAAAACGTTAGACTCCGGATCCACGTTCGCTTCGGTGGCCGGCTCGGCCATGACTACGCCCGCGCTGATGAGCGCAAACAGGAAAATCCATTTGAATAAGCGTTTCACTTACGGCGCCTCATTCGGCTTTCTGCGGCAGCGGGCTGAAGTCGACTAAGTTTCCGGTGCGCTTGCGAATGCGTAGGTTCGCCTTGTCACCGACATTCCACTTTGCGAACGTTTCCTGATCCACTTCTTTGGATTGGGACGAAGCCTTGTCGTTGCGGGTGTAGCCAAACGTCAGCGAGTAAACCGGTGGCCGTTTCGTAGCGCGGCTCAGGTTGCCGATGTTTCCAACGTCAGGCCAGCTCATCGGATTCTGCGGCAAAGATTGCAAAGTACCGCGGTTAGCGCGGACGGAGGTGTGAGTCCACCTGTAGGTGTCGTAAGTGCATTGGTTGGCGTACACCGGAACGTCTTTATAGCGAGCCACCTGACGTGTTTCCGTTTTGGCCAAGAGCAATGACTGAAAGAACACCAGGGCTACGAAAGTTGCGCGTTTCATAAGGAACCTCCCCCGTTACCGTAGTCGGATGCGCCGCCGCCTCCTCCACCGCCGCCGCCTCCGCCACCACCGAAGCCACCTCCGCCGCCTCCGCCACTCCAATCGCTAGAGGGCGACGGATCATCGGGGACTTCATAAGTTTCGGTCTCGTAGTGGGAGAAAACACTGTCGTAGTGATGAATGGCGGGCCGGCAATCACGAATGTTCATCACTCCGCCCACGCCCCCTGCACCGTTTCTCGGCATCACCGGAGAAGATGGCGTTAGATTGGACTCCCAATCTCTATCGGAGACGAGCGTGAAAGTTTCGATATCGTAGGCGTGTTCCCACTCGCCCGATTCGACGATGCCTTCTACTTCGTCCGTGGCGAGTAACCACGCCGTAAGCGCGGCCCCAAACATGGCAGTAAGTACGGCGCCCCCGCCGGCGGTCTCGCGGGGATGGCTTCTTAACCAGTCTTTGGCCTTCTCTTTAAAGCGTTCGAGCTTTCCCTCGGGCTCCTTCGGAGAGTAACCCTTCGACGTGTCCTTGGTGTGGTTGTTGGTTACCGAAAGTTCTTCTCGGCGGCGCGCGACGGGCTCCGGCGGAACGACTTCGGTCGGGTTCAAAAGCGACGGATCGATCTCGTGCTTCGCCGATTTCAGCGTGATTTTCTTTCCGTCTTTTCCGCTGCTGCCACAGCCCGCACAAGTGGCGTGTTCGGGCACGGAGTGGTTCAGGATTCCGCAGCCCTCGGAGCCGCAAAGCCACTTCGAACCGGCAAAAACATCTTCCGCCTGCTCTTTGGTTTGGGCTAGGTCGCCCTCGTGCAGGATGAGCTTTCCCTTGTGATGCAGCTGTAAAATTTTCGTGTGTTCGTTTGGCGAGGTACCGCAATTCTTGCATTGCACGCGACCGGTCAGCGCATCGGGAAAGAACGAGGCCAATTCACTGCAGCCGGGGCTGGTGCACTGCCAATGGAAATAAAAGGGCAGCTGAGTCTTTAAGGGCAGGCCGTTCTCCGCCAGAACTTCTTCTTTCTTACCTTTCAGATCGGCGCCGTACATGAAGCCATTTCCTAGCCCCGATAAACTCACCGCACACTGAACCTGTTCCTGGTTCAAGATAATGTAGTTGATGGGCTCGCCGTTGGGTCCCGTAGCGGTACCCGTTTTGGGCTTTCCCGTCTCCGCAAACGCCGGCAGAGAAAAAAGAGCCAGAACGAGCGCGTAACGAAATGTCATGTGTGAAAAGCCCATCGTAGTCTCCGGACAGCCCTGAGTGCCCGTTACGGTTGCAAGACGGGGTCCATCGGGCCGGGCGGAGTAACGAACCTAAGTCGGCGTATTCGGCACGTAGACGCCGCGGGGGAATACGACTCGCCACTTGGCATTCGGCCAGAAATTGACGTTTCGGATCTGCCGGGCTGGATGGGTCTACGATCTTAGCGGTAGGTCGGGGACGAGTAGCGAAAGATCCCAAGCTATGCAGCGTAGCTTCTTCTTCTAGTCACTCCCGCCATCACTACCGCATGGGGAAATGTCACGGCGATGAGAAAAGCGAATGCGGTCGCGCCGGCAAACGCATGATCACGAATTGTCGCTGGCGTAATCTGCCGACCAAAGTACACAATCAAGGCGGTGGTTAAAGAAGCAGCGACTACGGCCACGATAAGGGCGGGGCGCCCTGAGCGGTTCTGCCAAGCGCGCCGAATCTCGGGCGAAATGTCTTCCTCGAGCGATCGAAGTCCGTGCCAAAGAGACAAGTACAGCACGAACGAAAGCCAAAGCGGTAACGTAAGAAATAGCGCGTATAGCAAAAGGGTTTCGAAGGCTCGCTGGGTGCAACGATTGTCCGACGCGGGCATCCTTCTACCCAGCCAAATCGACGCCAGAAATCCCAAGGCGCCGAAACCCACGAGCAGAGCACCTCTTATTTGGCCCAGCAGAGGAAGTAATCCAACAGTATCCCCCTGCAGAAGGACGTCGATCACTTGGCGTGACTCGGTCCATGGTCCCATAATCATAACCACGATCAAAGCCAGCCCCCAAACTAGGATCACGCCTCGCTCCAGTTTCCTTTCTCGCCGTGGCTCTCCCCACTCTGCTTGCCCGAAGTGAAAGGCCGACACAGCCGCGTGCAGAACAAGCGCAAGGTAAGGAAAGACAAAGGCCACGAGGCCCGCCACAAGGCTAAATGCGGCGTAGAGACCGAATGCAACGCGAAACGATACGTTCCACGAACGTGCGGCTAGCACGGCGTCAAAGAGTCCGTGGCCTACACCGAAGGTCAGCCAAATGCCCCCAATCATCGGCGCTATCGTCAGCCCTTCCCGCGCGCCGGCAATCGAAACGATACAAAGAAGTGCGGCGAGAATGAGACTTAGCGAGGGCACTATGGCTTACTCGCGTCTCGTTCTAGAGCGAGTATTCCGCCCGCGACGGCGAAGGCTGCGGCGAAAAAGGGAGCGCTCTCGAAACATCCCTGAGGAAAACTGGGACCGCCGCGGAAGCAGCTAGCGATGAGCCCGAAGGCACCACCAAAAGCTGAACCCGCAACGAGTCCCGTAATTCCTCCAAGAACGAACCGACGTGGCGAAGAAAGTTGCAATCTCATCAGGCAACGGCCTTAAGGCCTCCCTCAGCTTCGGTCTTGGCGCTAGCAATGGCGTAAATCATTACGCCGTAACCGGCCTTAGCCAGCACGTCGGCAATGGCGTAGCCCACTTGCACCCCGACGACGGACGCGCTGGGGTCGACTCCTAACTGCGGGAGAAGGTAGGTTATCGGGTAGAATCCCCAAGTGGCCAATAAGAGCCAGCGAGTATTCCTTATTAGAACCTGCACTTCGGTGTTCTCCTTATGCAGAACTTCCCCGAGCTTTACCCACAGAATGTAGAGAATGTAGACGAAGGGCACCGTACTGATCGCGCCCCAGACGGCCCGGCTCGTCATCGACGAAGAAATTTCACCGGGATACCCAGTCAAGATCATCAAGACCGCAGCCAACATTAACTTGGCCGTTAATCCTTGTCCCGGTGCACGGGCGCCTAGTTGGACAACGGCCGCCAACTCCAATAGCAGAAGCGGCACCGTCAGAAGCCAGTCAACATAGCGATAAGCATCATTGAACGGCACTCCCGAAGGCTGATAAAGGCCCCCGGTGAAGGTGAATGCACCAGTGAAGCTTTCGAGAATGCGAACGTAGTGATAACAGGCGATGGCGACCACTAGACCCGAAATAAGCAGGGCCCCGCGATACTTCGGCAATACCTGCGACCGAGACACCAAAAAGAATATGAACGCAGCCCCCATAGCTGCAATCGTGAAAGAAAACATATTCGTTACTAATGAATATTGAAGACTCGACAGCGCGGTCATAGAGGCTCCTTAATTAATTGCATCAATAAATTAAGTTTAATCTGTATTAAACCAAAGTCTAGCGCCATTTCTGCCGGCAACGTGACGAAGGTTCGGGCGATTTGCTTTAAGCTTGACTGCTGGAGGTCGCTAAATGGGTTTTGCGACCCTTCCACGTTAGGGTTCCCCATCGGCATTTGAAAAAGGATCGAACGGAGAGATAGAAGACCAAAATCACTCCCACCGGATGGGTCACCACGCTCAGCACCGAACCCCTAAATAATCGCGCCACCAAAAGGCGATTCATCGTCAGCAGAAGAAGACCCGGTGCGGTGAGAAAGCTCAAACCATTCGCCACCACGAATAGAAAAAGGCACAGGCAAAAAATAGCCGCGTTTCCTCCCATTAATGGATAGAGGTTTTTGGTAAAGCCCTCCTTTAAATTGCCCCAGTCTTCATACATCCTGACCGTCAATGAGTCCGCGGCCACCACCGTTAACAACCTGTAACCGTTTCTCTTCAACTCACGGCCCAGAGCCATGTCTTCGACAAACGAGCCACGCACCCGCTCGTGCCCACCGATCGAAAAGTAGGCCGTTCGATCAAAACAAAGCCATTGGCCATTACAAACCAGTAGGGATCGCGAATGAAAATAGTGCAGCAGGTTAAGCGGCAGTAATCCCGCTATCGGCTGATGCATCACTAAGGGAATCACTGCCAAATCGGACCAACTCCGCATGCTTTGACGGGGCAATGCCGTAAGGGCCCGCGCACCATGCTCGTGCAGCCTGCGCACGGTATCGGCCACCGAGCGGTCCGCCATCGCTACGTCGGCGTCACAAAAAAGTAGCAGCTCACCGGTGGCCGCTTTGGCCAGTTGATGGCACGCCCAATTCTTGCCCACCCAACCCGCTGGCGCGGGAACGCCCGACAAAGTGCGGAATCCGGAGTCGGCCAAAATTCTTGCGGTGTCGTCCGTAGACTCATCGTCTAAAAAAATGATCTCCAAAGGAGCATAGGCGAGTCTCGACAGGCAATGAATGAGCCGCGGCAGGTTCCTTGCCTCGTTGCGAACCGGAATGAGTAGGCTGACTTTTTTGCGGGGATCGCTCGGCTGATCGTCCACGCACCATGACGAATCCTCCAGGCGTATGGCGGTCAATAGATTATAGAGCGCGACCAAGTTGAGCCACACGAGGCAAGACCAAACAATTACCATGGCGGATCCGCCAATTCCGGCCGGAAGTCTTCGCCACGCGCCACGAGCTGCCTCATCAAATTATCTAGCTCGCCCTCGACCGCGCTCTCAAGCTGGGAGATCGAGGCGCCAGTCAGAGGGACGCCCACTACGATCAGGGCCGTCGGTTTTTTATGCTGCAGCGGTTCGATGTGAATCCCGATGGGGATTACCGTGGCTCCCAAAGCTCGAACAAGCACTTCGATCCCGCGTTTGAACTTTAAAGGGCGCTTTGCAGACGGGTAGATTTTCCCCTGGGGAAAAAAGCTTACGACAATTTCTCCGTGCGCCTCTTTCGATCGCGACACCAGATTTCGAAGCAGCCCCAGCGTCTCCCCGGGACCGGGAAATAGGGGCAAGACCCCAAGCCGTCTGAAGAAGAAAGGCAGCTTATCCTGTTCGGACCCCAACGTTACCGTGTAGAGTGGGCGGCCCGGAAAAAGCCTCTTCTGAACCCGCCTCATAAAGAAGCCGTCCCACCACGTTGAGTGATTCGAGATTAGGATAATGGGGCCTTGTAGTTTGCTAACGTCGAACGCACCCGAGAGGATCACCTCATGAAAACGAAACGACGTGATGATGCCCAGATATAGATCAAAGAGATTCCACACTAGAGGGCTGAAGCGTATTTCATCCAGCCTAGTCACGCTGGGCTAGAGGCGTAGCCATGAGCGGAAACCCGGCGGAACCAAACGGCGTAAAAGCCACCGTAGACGGTAAGACTGAGCAGGGCTGGTTGCCAAACCTGCGCGCAAAGCACGATTCCCAGGGGCAGCGATAGGTTGGCGAAGTAGAAGAGTAGGAGCGTATTGACTGGTATGCGCGAAAGCCACTGCCGCGCCCCCAACCAATCTAAGGCGGCCATGTTCATCAGGCCGGTGACAAACCACCCGAACAAATTCATTACTGGAGTGCCGTAGTAAGCTCCCACCTCGGCCCATACCCAAAACGGCGATAGATGACTCATCGCCGGATCCAGTGTGAGATCCCAAGTAAGTAAAAGAACCGAGGCCCCCTGGATAATTAACCACTTACTAGCCCTGGCTCCGAAAACCGCCAAGGCAATCGAGAAAGCCGCCACGGACATAAAGAACCAACTGAGCGGAATTAAGTAAGGGACGCGATCGAGAATCATCGGCCCCAGCAGGACCGTGTACTCATACTTTCCAAACGGAATGCCGTAAGTCGTACCGCCCAGCTCGCTTACCAGGCTTATCAACACAATGGCGAAAAAGGAGGGTACCCATTCCATCCGCACGTGGGCAGTTAAGACCAAGACCAAAGTTAGGGTGGCGAGCGAGATCTGCAGCCGTGAAAAGAAACTGTAAGACATCTGAAATATCGTCTGGGCCCACGGCCAGCGGGACAGTAACTCGGGGTTAAGTGAAAATACGGCGAACCCAAAGATTGAGATCGCGTTCACCAGGAAGAGAACGATCAAACAGTACCGAGACCAGCGATTCATCAATGAGAACTTCAACAAGCCCTACCTCTGTCTTTGTAGCCGAGAAGGCTAATGTTCCATTAAGAGGGCCCCCTGTCACGAGAGGTAATAAAATGGAAGATGCCGGGCGTCACCATTGCAGGCGAACGTCCGGCCTTTCCCAGGGGTCCAGGGAAACAATTACAGGTTCAGATCATGCGGCAGAATGACGTGATCGATCACATGGATCACACCGTTCGAGGCCTTCACGTCCGCGTTGGTAACCTTAGCCGTACCGGCCAAGAGCACCGAGCCCTTGTCTACCTTGATTCCAACTTTGGCACCGTCGACGGTAATAGCCTCCGACAATTTAACGACGTCGGCCGCCATTACCTTGCCGCTCACCACGTGAGACAGCAGGACCCGCTTAAGCGCCGTCTTGTTTCTCAGCAGCTTCTCGACCGTACCCTCGGGTAGACGCTTAAAAGCCTCATCCGTCGGAGCGAACACGGTGAATGGTCCGGCTCCTTTAAGGGTCGTGATCAATTCGGCTTCCGTTAACGCCGTTGCGAGCGTTGAAAACATTCCCGCACCCACGGCGGTCTCAACGATATCTTTCTCGGCCATTGCTTTTCCTTTGGTTGGCTTCGCCTGCCCGGCAAAGAGTGCGGTGGACATGATTAAGCAGATAAGCGCTATTCGGCTTTTCATATTTGAAACTCCTCGTTGTTTTACAGCCCTATTTTTCCCATCAATTTAAGTTTAAGTCGAGTTAAACCTACATATTAGTTTGCGTGGAAAGGGAATGACCAAATGCCTCACGTACGTGGTTAAGAATCCGTTGTTCAGGCGGCCCGCATGATAGTAAGTCCTGAACATGCGAAAGAAGAAAACGCCGGCGCCCAAGCTGTCCCATTCGGTGAAACGATTCATTAAGACGGTGGGCCAGTTTATTGAATACTGGGGTTTCATGCGGTTGCAGGGGGAGATCTGGGCGCTAGTCTTTATCTCTCGCCAGCCACTTACCGCCAGCGAAGTGGCAAAGCTGTTAGAGGTTTCAAAGGCGTCAGTAAGTTTGGCCATGAAACAGCTAGTCGAATATGAGGTGCTTCTCCCCGAGAACGAAACCAATCAACGCAATTTGCCACTTATTGCGAATGAAGATTTAAACCAAGTGATCACGGGGGTTCTGAAGATTCGTGAAACCCAGCTCTTATCCCAGGCAATCGCCAGCTTTGAGTCGATCTCTTCGGGTCAGAAAAATGGTCTCGAGCTAGATGAAGCTAGGTTAGCCAGAATTGGCGAGCTGATGAACCAGGCTAAGGATATCTTAGAAGCCATGATCACTATGAATGAACTCAGCCGGTCGCCCTCCGCGTAAACCGCCAGACTCGGGTAAACTTGTCAGCATGGGTAAACACGCAGGCCGCTTTTGGCTCATCGGGCTACTGCTGCTGATTACGGCCGTGGCGCAGGCGGGCAATCGGCACGAGCATCTGTATGCGTTGCCTACCTTCGATGCGATGGTGGAAGCCTATCGTGAAACGACCAAGCAGCACCGGCCGACGGAACAAACGCTGACCGAACGCAAGTTCGGTGCGCTGGTTCGGCGGCCTACCGAAGCCATTCGAAGTGTGTTTGGGGACGAGACGGCCGTTGGGCTTGCCGCCGAGCTGGGGATGGCGGGTTTTAATCCCGACAACGCCGAGTCGCGTAAAGCGCTCGATGCGGCGGTGAAAGACTTTACCTTCGCCGAACTGACCGAACGCATGTCGAAAGGCAACCGCGCGCGGGACGCGAAGTTCACCCGCCCGGAAGACGTTACGCGATCGTGGTTCGAATTCACTGAACTAACGGCAAAGAATCCGACCTCGTACCAAACCCTGGAAGACGTGCGCCGCGAGTTGATGTCTACCATGCTGGAGGAGAACCCGGCCGAGTTCGCTACGTTCCTAGAAAAGGCCGTGCGGAAAACTTACCAGGGCACGGACTACTCCACCCGCTCGATTCTGGACTTAAGCGTTCCCAAGCGGCTCTTCAATGCCACCACCTACAACGCCACGGTGAGAGGAAGTAATGCCCGGGTCTCGTTTCTCTTTAGCCTTCCCCGCGGGCAGCTCGTGTCGATGAGCCCCGACGAACTCGAAGCCGAGCTCGAAATGGTCAAAAAAGGGATCAAAGAGCGTTGGGCCCGCGGCATCGATGTCACCGGCAGTATCCAGGAAGCCAAAGACGCGGCCATGGACGTAGAGGGGCTGACCAAGAAAGTCGAAGCGTTAGAGGCGCAGCGCACGGCCGCCGATGCGCAAGCCGACCGGCTACTCAACCAGGCGAAAACCGATGCGGCGGAAGGCCGCGAGGCGGAGGCGAACGAAAAGCGGGCAGAGGGCGCTAGGCTTCGGGATGCGGCCAAGCGTTTGCGCGCCGAGGTGAGCGAGTCTAAGAAACTTCTCTCGCTGGCAACGAGTAAGGCCGATGCGCTGGAGACCCGGTTGACCCGCGTGCTCACGGCGATGAGCGAAGTCGGCGGGGAAATTCGGCTTCACGCCTACGAAACCGCCCGCACCGGTCCTTTCTACACGGCGATGCGCAAGGCGCTAACAAAGTGGAAGCTCAATCCCGGCCCTAAACCGGCCAAGATCCGCATCGGCCACGTGGCCGCCATGAATGTGGAGGACGCCAACTTTCTCGAGCAGCTCGCGAAGGAGCCAAGGCTGCAGAAGAAAATCGCCGTGGAGTGCAGCCCGGAGTCGAATCACATTCTGCACGGCGCCACTTACCAAAATATCATGCGAAATTTGATGCAGCTCTCGGGCCGCGGAATTCCGGTTCTGCTTGGTGCCGACGATCAGGGAATCTTGGGTAGAGAGTCTTCGCTACTCACGGCCCTTGAAAAGCTACGCAAAGCCGGTGCCCCGGAGGAATTACTGATTACCCTGCTAAAGGATTCACTCGACCTAAGCCGTGCCGGCGGACGCACGGTTGGCCAAGTTCTCAAAGCCGCCGAGTGCTCGGTCATTTTCCGGGCAATCGCGCCCGGCACCGTGCCGGTGCCCCAATAGCGGCGTTCAAAAGGAAGCGGGTACCTTTGGGGTGCCATAGCTTTGCCATATGGCAGTAATGGCGCTTAATCATTTTCCCTTATTCCTCGTTCGCTCTTTAATTGGGCTTAAGGGAGTTCAAATGAAAAAGCTGATGACGGGAATTACGATGATGTTGTGTGGGGCCGCAATGGCGGCTCCGGTGGAATGCATGGCCGCGCTGGGGTCACCGAAACCAATCCACGTGATGTGCGCCAACGCGAGTGGGTACTACGGGGCGGTGAATGTAAGGCAGCTTGGTACGTCGGTGGAAGTTTACGTGAAGGGCGGAATCGCCATCGATATGAACGAGTTTACGAAGTCCTTGGGACTCACGTCCGCAGACTTCGTACCGTCGGCGAAGCTGATGTTGCGGGCCGCGCAGTGCGAACGCGCCGCGGATGACATCCACCTTCGCTGTACTTCCTCGCGCGTCGTCATGAGCCTTGCTCAGAATGGACAGGCCGCGAGCACCGTCGTGCTCAAGAACGCCACGATAACTCTTGCGCCCGAAGAAGAAGGCACGCGCGCTACCATTACGGCGACTCGTCTTTCTGACCAGGGAGTAGAGCTGACCGCTACGACTACCGACACGTTCGGTGTCGGTAACACCGCCTACCTCGGCGAATGCGTTGCGAAGTAAGGGCCGGGGCTAGAACTTAACCGCGGCGTTTAGCGATAGGAAATGTAAGAAGGCGAACGTGTATACCGTGTCGTTCGAGGCGCCGCCCTCGAGCAAGCGGTAACCGCCGCCTACTTCGAACTGCTCGCCCAGCTTGTGCCACAGCAAAAGTGAAACGTCTTCCGCGCGGCCCTGCGGGGCCGCCAGGGCGTCGGCGTCGAGCTCTAGGCGAGTTTCGGGTGTAAAGGCATAGCGGAAATTCAAATGCAGCAACGGCACGAACCCAACGTCGGTCTTTTCCGCCGATAGTGCCCCCTGCCGAAGCGCGACGCGCGCGTTGCGAATTTTTCCCGTGAATCCGATCTTTACGCCCCAGGTTTCGTCATTCACCAGCTGGTAGCGATAGGTGAGGCGGTAAGAATGAAACTTGTAGCTTCCCTCCGTGGCCACCCCCGCAGCGAAGGTTTGCCCCTGAAAGTTGACGGGGGCCGCGGGCACCCCGTTGCCCGAAACGGCAAACGGAAACACCAGCGCCTTTAGCTCGTGGTTTTCGCCGACCTTCCAAAAAAGCGAAAACCGACCCGTGGGGGCCGCCCCGCTTGCGTAATCCGTGAGTGAAAAATCGGTTCCGCCCTGGCTCGGGATGCGAACCGCGTTGCGGCTTTGCCAGGCCAGATTGCCTTCGAGCTCGAAGCGAAAGTCCTGCGCAATCGCCGGTACGGAAAGAGTCGTGAGAAAGAAAAATAGGGTCTTCATGGTTTACCTACCTCAACCGCACGTCACCCCGAAGCGCGAACTGAAACCCCAAAGGACTTTGGGACAACAGTGGCTCTTCCAAACGACTACGGCTTATTTGAATGGAAAAACTGCGAAGCGAATGCGCGTTCAGGACGAACCCCGAAACTGCCGTGCCGCGAATGTGCGCGACAAAGCGGGAAAGCGGCAGGCAAATATCCTGGACCTCTCCTGACGCGACGAAATCGGTTTGGAACGTCAGCGTGCCACGCGGCTGTTCCGCCTGATCATCTTTGAGCAGAGCCTGTAAGTGGGCCCCCTTCGGCTCTCCGCTAAAACGGAAACACACGTCACGGTAGGCGGCGGCATCAACGGGAGCCTGAGCTTCGATAAGCGCGAACCCCACCTTCCCCGTCTTGCCGGGAAGGGCGTAAAGCATGCCTTCGCCGTTCACCGCGTCGTCCACTTCGAGCTCTAACGTGGATAACCCAATTTCGGGGCGCTCGGTTTTATCGGTTCGCACGCGCCAATCGACTTCTGGAGAACTAAACCAAACGGTTCCCGAAGTTCCGGCAAACACGCTGGTCACCACCGCTAGCCCCCACTCTACCCAGCTCTTCATAAGCGGATAATACCAAGCCTCTCGGCAATGACAAAAGTGATGACCGACACGGACCCCGCCAAGACCATTCCCCAAACGAGATCCACGACGGTCACGAGCACCGGCCAGTCTTTGGCGGTGGCGAGGTTAGTCAGATCGTAGGCGGCGTAGGTCACTAGGCCGAAGAGCACGCCATTCACCAGCGCTGCGGACCACTGCCCTTTCTCGACGGCCGGGGAGATCACGAAGTGGACGAGCCCGCCAATGAAGATGAGGTAGAACGCGATGGCGGCCGGCCAGTTCACGTCGTCTTTGAGCATAAAACCAATTTGCGATCGGTAGAACTTTCGCGCGATTAGCCCCAGCCAAAGCATGTCGAGCGCGAAGAAAACCGGCAGCGCCGTAAGGTACAGTTTCAAAAACATCACATCATCCTTGGGAAAAAAGCGGGCACGCTCTTCACGTAATCGGCGTAACCGGGCTTGGTTTGGATCAGCTGCTTTTCGAGTAAAGACACTCCCGAAACGCGCAGCAAAAGAAAGGTCATCAGCACCGGGCTATATAGCGCCAGGTAACCCACCGAGGTGTTCAGGCAAATGACCGCGTAACCCCACCACAGCACCGCTTCGCCAAAGTAGTTGGGATGCCGGCTCAAATTCCACAACCCTTCCCGGCAAACTTTTCCGGCGTTTTCCGGCTTACGTTTGAAACGCGCCAGCTGGTAATCGGCCACGGCTTCGAAGAGAAATCCGATGGTCCATAACGCCACGCCTAAATAGTCGAGCAGCGTGGCCTGGTCAGACTGGGGAAACAGCAAAATGAATACGAGCGGCGCCGAGATGAGCCACAGCAACGTCCCCTGCAAGAAGAACACGCTGAAAAGGCTGACCCACCAAAAGTTTTTTCCGATGGTAGCCCGCATCTTTTGGTAGCGAACGTCTTCCCCGTGTTTTCGATTTCGCAGGTGAATGTGAAGCGACAGCCGAATGGCCCACGCCGCCACCAGCCCCAAAACCAGGGCCGCGCGAAAGGTCAGAAAGCGGCAGTCGGCGAGCTGGTAGGCGTAGAGAACTAAAAACCCCAGCCCCCAAAACCTATCGACGAGGCTCGCGTCTTTCCGCAGCAGACTCACGCCCCACAGCGCCAGCATGAGGCCGAGCGCTAGGCCGAGTAGCTTTAGGTAAGGAGCCAGCTGAACTAGTGCGGAAGCCGGGCTAAAGCCCCTCCCATTTTTGGGGAGTTTTTTCGAGCCGGGTCATGTTGAACCCGTCTTCTTGCAGCCCCTTTACGATCTCGTCGTAGCGCGTGGCTTCCATCTGCGGAGTGCGGCTCAAGATCCAAAGGTACTTGCGGCTCGGCTGGCTCACTACGGCGTATTCGTAGTCGTCGCCCAGCCGAATCACCCAGTAGTCCGCCCAGGGGGCCAAGAAGAAAAACTTCACCTTGAGCTTCGCCTGGGACACGGGGTCGGCCACTTTGGCTTTCGCCACCGCTACTGACTCGGGGCCGTCGAAGCCCCCTTTGCGACAGCGGTTGGTTACCTTTACCGTGCCGTCGTCGTTCAGCGTGTAAGTGGCGGTGGTGTTGTGGCAGCCGTTCTGCTGCGTAAAGGGGAACCGCGCGATCTCGTACCAGGTTCCGGCGTAGCGCTGTAGATCGACGTACTTCACCGCTTCGACGGGCTTGTCGTCGGCCAGGGAGAAAGGGGACACCAGAACAAGCAAACAAAACAGCGCTAACGTTTTCATGCCCGAATTCTCTACCCGGAAAGGCGGTATGGGAAGTGGCTAGTCTATCCGGACCTGCACGACCTCGTGGTAGTGGGAACTGAAGTAAGCGACCTTACCGTCCGGGGAAAGGCGAAGGCTGTTGCCGTGGGTCTCGGGAACTTCGACGTCGTCGGTGACCGCCCCGTTGCCGAGGTGAAAGCGAATCAGGTGAACCCGTGCGGGCGTCTGGGTCGAATCGACCACTAAGGCCGTTCCGTGCTTTTCGTTCGGGGAGATTTGAAAAGACTGCAAGGCGCTCGAGCCCCGTTCCTTGGGTGGAATGGGGATGGAGAGGGGTGGCCCGCCAGGGGTGGGATACAAGTCCAGCTCCCCCCTTGTTCGGTGGTGCAAAAGCAGCTGACTGTCGGGCCCCACTAAAATCTGACTATTCGTGGCCGATGACGGCAGACGCCACTCGGCCACCAGCGTGCCGACCCCGTCCGGCTGAAAAGTCATGCGCTTCACCACGAGTTCGGCCCCTTGGGCCTCGTTCACGTAGAGGTCATCCGTGCCCGACACCACCCCCCAGCTGTGGGGAGCCCGCGCGGGGGATCCATCGGCCAACGTGAGTGGTATGCGTTCACCCGATTGGCTTAGCAGGTTCATTTTGTCCGCCGCGAAACTGGCGTAGACCCGGCCCGATTGCTCGCCGATGGCGGCCTTAGGCACCTCCGCTAGGCGGGGCAACACCGGAGTGCCGTTCTGTTTTTTCCTGTTCCACAGGATGTGGCCATTCTCGAATGGGATTTCGATCACGGTTTGATCGTGGTGGGGAATCAGGAGCGACTTTCCGTCGCGCGACAGCACGGCCAAACCGGCCAGGCGGGGAAGGTCCGCCCGGATGGTAAATCCGCTACCCGTGTCGATGCTGTGAAAAGGGTGGTTTTGGCCGATCGGACCGTTGCTCATCGTTTCTTCCGTGACGATCCAGCGCCCCTCCGGCGTCACCTGAAAGCCGGGCGCGTCTACCAGGGGAATCCGTTTCAGGAACGGCCCCTCCACGACGCGTTGCAAACGAAGGCCCGCCGCGGCCTTACCACCCGCCACCTCGCCCAAGACCTGGCGCGCTCGCTGAGCCACCTCGGGCGTTCGCCATCCGGAGTTTTTTAGCATCTCCTCGAATTGAAGCAGCCGTCGGCGAAGGCTCAGCAGATCTTGATTCGATCTCTCGGGCAGCGCGAAAGGGTTTTCCGAACGGGCCATCTCCGCGGCTTGGTCAGGAGCCAGCTTTCCGCCCAGTTCGGTAAGTAGCTCACGTAACGTTCCCTCGATAAGTTCAAGCGGGGGCGGCCCGCCGCTCGGGGCCGCGAAGGCCAACGCACGAAAACAGGTACCGAACTCCGTGGCGTAGCTGGGGGCCGCCACCAAACTGAACGCCAGAAATAACCGAAGGCTTCGCACTCACAAAGCTTAGCACGGCGAAAGGTTCAAAGCGGAGCCAACCAGAAGGCGCGAACGCTCCATTCCGACGAAAGCCACCCCAGCTCGGCGCGCAAAGTCGGTCGCGTACGTTGCGAGAAAGAAAGCTCCGCGCCCAATCCGCCGCCGAGCAGCACCGTGTCGCCCGGCACCAACGGGTTAGTGAGGCCAAGGGCCGTCAAGAAGGCCAGCATTCTAAAGCCATCACTGAACTCGCGCTGAAACTCGGTGGTTCCCCCCAGCCCAGATAAAGCGCGGTAACGCTCACGCACGAGTCCGGGTAAAGAGAGATGCCCATTTCCCCAAACCGGAACGAGGTCACGCCGCCGGCTTCCCCAAAACTGGTTGGTCACCAGCGCGCCACTCCACGAGAGTTGTTTCGACAAGACGAGGTACGCTTCGGCCCGGCCCCGAATCTCGTTTGAAGTGGGCTCTTTGTCGAACGCACGTTGCATCCACTCGACCAGCACGCGGTAGCCGTCGCGGGGAACGATCGCACTATCGCGAGAGTCCCACGAAAGACTAACGATAGGTCCCCGCCCCGAGTAGGCGCCAATCGGGGGCACGAGCGTTCCGCCGCTGACGGTTTCGTCCCCTAGGTAAAAAAAGTGATAGCCCGCCTCGACCGAAAGACTTTCCCACACGGGAAACTGCAGCCGGCCTTCGGACGTGAATCCGCTCTGGTGAAAGTCGGCCGTCACGTCGCGGGCGCCCAGCAGGTAACGTTTGCGGTCCCACCCTCCGGAAACGGCGAGCTTCACGATCACGGGAAGGAATGACGAAGAAAACCATTTACGATCTTCGTACCTAGCTTCGCCCACCACCGAAGAATTGGAGTAAGCATTCGCCACGAGAGAAATTGCGCGCGGCTCGTCACCAATTCGCTCATTCCACCATCGCGCGCCCGCGTTGAAGCCCAGAAAGGATTGGAAGCCGAGCTCGGGCACGATCCCGTAAGTCAGCCCGTCTAAAAAACGCCGCTCGGCAAACTCCGGGTCCGGAACGGCAAAGGGCTTCTTCGCTCCGGAACCAGCGAGAAGCTCCGCATAGGCGGAGGCAATCTGCGTTGGCTGCCGCTGCGCCAGCGCGGCTTCGTAGCGCCACCAACGTGCCTCCTGAAAATTTGGGAAGAGCTGACGAATATTCTCGAGCGCGAGGAAACCCCGGTCGCGCGGAATGGACCAGCCCGAGTTAGTCAGCACCGCCCGGGCCTGCCAAGCGACTTGCTCAGCCTGCGGAAGCGCGGCCAAGGCGTCCCACGGGAGGGGCGTAACGGAAGAGAACCAGCTCACGATGGGAAGGCTGCGCACGGAAGACCGTTCGTTGCTTTCGTTGAGCACGATCGCACACAAAAAAGCGAAGCGGGAGCGCTCCTCAACGGAGAAGGCTTTCGTATCACTTGGGCAGCGGCTCAAAAAGGCGGCGCGTGATCTAGCGGCCGCGTGCGGACGAAACGCCCGCTCCGCGCGATCGGCCTCGAAGAACTGGTGCAGCCACTCGCGCTGGCTCTCGGGAGGAGAAGGCAAAAAGGGCAGCTTCATTTCAGGCCGCGCGCAGATCGGCGGCGCCAAAACGAATAGTGCGATGAATGAATAACGCCAACTCACGCGTACGAGTCTAGCTGGTACTTGGACCCACGGCGATGGCAAGGAAACGTCCCTGCTTTTAGGCAGAGTTCTACCCGTTCGCGCGCGCTTTGCTGAGCTTGAACAGCCCGCTGATCTCTTTAACGAGCGGTTCGTCGCGTTCGGTGACGAAGTTGATGACCACGCCTTTCCGACCGGCGCGGGCGGTACGGCCTACGCGGTGAAGGTAGTTATCTAACGTCGACGGCAAATGGTAGTTGATGACCCGGCCCACGTGCTCCACGTCGAGGCCACGTCCCGCGAGATCGGTGGAAATCAAAATGGGCGCTTCGCCCTTGCGGAACGAGCGTAGGTTTTCTCGGCGGACCGATTTTTCCATCTCGCCACGGTACACGCGACAGTCGTAGCCGTTGTCGATCAGCGCCTGGGCCACGCGGTCACATTGCTCACGCGTGTTGGTGAAAATAATCGTGCTGCCTTTGGATTCCAGCGCCAGCTCACGCTGCAAAAGCGGAAAGCGGCGATTCTCGGGAACGGCTTTGTTCTCGGTCTTGAGCGTCGGTACGAACTGATGGCTTCCCTTGGTGCGGAACACTTCCACGCCCGAGAAAATACCGTCCATCAGCTTTTGTACCGAAGGCGAAACCGTAGCGGAAAAAAGTGCCAGCTGGCGATCGGCCGGGCAACCCGCCACGATCCGTTCGGCCGCGGGCAAAAACCCTTCATCCAACATCTGATCCACTTCGTCGAACACGAGCGTACGCACGTCGGTGAGGTTCACCAAGTTGCGATCGAGCAAGGCCACGAGGCGGCCCGGCGTGGCGACCAAGACTTCGAACGCGCCCGCAACGTTACGACGGGATACCGGAAACTCGGTACCCCCGAGGGCCGACCGCACGCGCAGACGCGTGTGGTGGGTAAACTCTTTGAAAACCTTACAAACCTGTTCGCCCAATTCACGCGTAGGCACCATCACGAGCCCGCGGGGATGGCCGTCATTGGCAACGGGGCTACCACTGTTTTCCATCATCTTCAGCTGATGAAGAATCGGCAACGCGTAGGCCAGCGTTTTTCCGCTACCGGTTTCGGCAACGCCGACCAGGGATTTTCCGGCCAAAAGCAGCGGCAAGGCGTACTCCTGGATCTCGGTGGGGGTGGTGAAGCGCTTCGCCGCGAGGACGTGCTTCAAAGAGGGCAACAGGGCGATTTTTGAAAATAAGCTCATAGGATTACCGCGGCTCTCATACCACGTAGAGGGTGCCCATCTCTACTGACGATATTGGGCACCGCGACGAGAAAAGGAAAGGGCCGGCCCTGTGACGAGGCCGGCCCCGAAATCTCTTTGAATTACTCGGCCTTGGTGAACTTACACCCCGAGAACGGCAAGCCACCGCCGCTCAACTTTTTGTCGACCTGCGGCCCTTCGCAGCGGAACGTGGCGCCGCTACCGGCGGAGGTAAGGCAGCCTTCGTCGCAATAAAGCTCGGCGCTTTTCACATCACCCCCGCAGGTGAAATTGTAGGAATAGCCGAACTTAGGGTCGAACTTTTCCGTCGCCTTACAGTTCTTGGCGAAGTCGAGTTCCAGGCCACAGACCTTGCCCGGCGAAAGCAAAGCGGTGTCGGTGCCGATGGGGGGGGTTGCCCTTGAACTCCAGCTTCATCACGTGTTTCAGCGACGGGCCCTTCGAGTCGAAGGTGACTTTGGTTTCTACCGTCACCCCTTCCCCCTTCACGATGTCGTGGCAGTCGATCCGGTTTCCGGCGGCGATAGCGAATGAAGAGATGGCGAAAAAAATGGTGATAAGTGCGCTGCGCATGAGGTCCCCCTGGTTAAGCTGAACGTTAGTGCGCAGGGGGAGAATGGTCAAAAACGGCATCGCGTCATGGCGCGCGAGCAAAGTCGGCGAATAGTGGTAAAATAGTGGGTACTCCGTCTTTGTACGCCTTAAACCAACTCTTGGCCCCAACCGATCGAGGTTTGCCCGTGAACAGAATCAATACGCTTTGGATGACGGTCATGCTGCTCGCCACCGGCACGCAAAGCTTCGCCGCCTGCCCCTGGGCCCCGGTGGAGTTCGAGCCCGGCACCACTAAGATGACCAAGTCCACGCTCAAGGCGATCGACTCCGTCATCGAGCGCTCCACCGACAAAATCGGGCGCATCCGCATTTACGGCGTCTTCTCCCAAGCTAAGCTGCGCACGCCGGCCACGTCGGAATACTTCAATGTCGCCGCGTCGAACCTCACGGCTTACCTGGAAGCGTTTCTGGAGAAGAACCCCGGGTGGAAGGTGACCGCGGAACAGATAAAGAGCAGCTCCGAAGAGCCGGCCAAGCACGATATCGAGATCGAGTTTCACGGCTACGACGATCCGGATACCCACCCGCCTTTGGACCTAGCGAGCGAAAACGAATGGCGAATCAGCTCGCGGCTGTTTCTCACCTACGATGCCAGTTCCAACAAGCTGACTGCCGCGGCCCGCGCGCAGATCGACGCGGCCCTCAAGCAGAACAGGGCGAGTCAGCTCTACGTTCGCCTCATTGCCCTCTCGGCAAACCAAGACGGCACGGAGCAAACGCTCGAGCTTTCGAACGAACGTTTGGACAACGTAGTCAGTTATCTAATATCGAAGGGGTTTTTGAAGGGGCAGATCCTCATGGCGCAAGCCTCGGAAGCCAATGGCGCGGGCAAGAATGGCGTGGAAGTCACCTTCGTCCTCAAAGCCGCGAGCTCATCGTCGAGCCAGGGAAAGTAGCGCACCAATGCCATTCGTAGACGTGAAAATCACCAAGGGTGCCACCAAAGAACAAAAGGCCGAGCTAATCAAAGACATCACGGAGTCGCTAGTGCGTGTTTTGGGTAAAAAACCCGAGCACACGCACATCGTGATTCAAGAGATCGAGCTGCACGATTGGGGCTTTGCGGGCCTGCCGACCGACCAGTGGATGAAAAAGGGCTAACTCCGGCAAACCGACCAAGCATTGGCCACTGCTCCGCAAATCTCGGTCTTTTCGGCACTTATTGCGATTTGTAGCGGGATCGCACGCCCAAATGTATCGAAACGTAACGGCACCCTAATCGCACACTGTCAGTGCGACGCCGATGTGGCGTCGACCGCAACGAATGCGGAGACGACCCCTAGGAGGGTTTTACGATGATTCGATTTGTATTCGCTTTTGTGATGTTGAGTGCGGTTCCCGCGATGGCGGAGTTTTCTCAGATGCCTAACCCCTACGGCGGCGCCGGCGGTTACGGCCAGCCGATCCAGCAGGGCTACCCGCAAGCTGGCTACGGCCAGATGCCGCAGCAAGGCTACTCGATGCCCCAGATGGGCGGACAGTACGGAATGCCGCAAGGCTATCCGATGGGCGGGGGCTACCAGCCCATGGGATACGGTGGTGGCGACCACGGACAACAGCAGTTCGGCGGCGGATGCGGGCAACCCCAGCCGCGCCCGGTTTGCGGACAGAATGGCCGTCGCTCTCGCCGGCATCGTCGCGGTCACGGCCAACAGGGTTGTGGCGGACAGAACCAGGGCTACGGAAACTTCGCGCTCAGCTTGAGCTTCGGCTCCGGCGTCTCGATGTTCTAAGCCAGTTTAGGTTTTCTCGGTAATGCAAGGCGGGGAAGGATTAGTTCCTTCTCCGCCGAAATTACGAAGAGCGAAAAGTTTAGCGCCATCATCACGAGCGAGAACGTCGTGAGGCCGAGGCACACCAGAATTCCCAAGTGCAAGGCGATGGTGCTCCAGGCCCACACCTTACGCGTGGCCCGCGGCCAGATGAAAATCGCGTAACCAATCTCCAGCACCAGCGTGGAAAGCGCCAACGCTTTCGCCAGCCACGGCATGCTCACTATCCAGCTGAAGTCGAACTGACGAAACTCCGGCAGCATCGTGGCGCGCCAGATCACCTCACCGTTCCACCACTGCGCCCCCTGCGCCTTGGCGATTCCGGTGGCGAGGTACGAGAAGGCCAGGTGCAGCTGCATCACCCGGATGCCCAAACGGTTGCGCGCGCTGAAAACATCCACCGCCCGCCCTTGGGCGCGATCCATCGACCACATGCCGTTCGACGGGAAGAACATCAGGTAGAAGAGTGCGATGTGCGAAAACGTATCCACGCCGTACGACGATACGTGGCCGCGGCTCATGAACACGACGAAGTGGGTGGCCCACACCAGCACGCTGGCGATTCTCGTGCGCCAGCCCAGCAGCAAAAAACCCAGCGACGCCACGTACAGGTAGAACGTGTACGTGATCCCCTCGGGCCCCAGCGCGTTGGCGATGAGGTGGAGCGGCCCCACGAAGTAGCTATTGAGCTTAGCCTGAATGATGCCGAACTCGCCGTAAATGTCGTGCAGGTGCGCCGCAAACAAGTACGCCTGAACGATCAAGAGTCCACTCAGCGTGATTCGCAGCACCGCTAGCGGCGCCGCGGAGGCCGGCGCCAAGAAAAACCTATCCGCCTTACTATAAAGGGATCGCCACATCGCCGCCCGCCTTCTTGAAAGTCGCCGTATAGAACCGATCCCAGCGAGGTAACTTTCCGTCCTTGTACTCCACCATGCTCGGCAGCTCGAAGGCATCCACGAAAACCTCGACCGCCTTGGCATCGGGGTGATCGCCAAAAACTTTGGCCGCCCACGAGGCGGCGACCGACTGCTTCACCTCTTCGTTCACCCTACGGCCCCAAAAGGTGTCGATCATGTTCCCAATCCGCAGCTCCGCCTCGCGAGTGCCAATGGCGAACACCTCTTCCTTGGTCTCTAAGGGCAGATGCACGCGAAAGGTCACTTTGAGTTGTGAGCCCACGCCCGGAGCGAAGAAGCTGAAGTTGGTTTGGGTTCCGGTAACGATGCTGAGCGTGGTGAAGAGCTGACCGAAGGCCCGGTCACGGAAAGGTACCACCTGGAAAACCCCGGCGATGACCATGGCTCCGTGACCGGCCAACAGTAGACCTACCGCCGCTTTTTTAGCGCGGCCCACGGTTACTCCAGCCGTTGAGGTTTGGGTAACTGCGCGCCACCAAAGAGCGACGTGTGCGAGTTGCCAAGGTTAACGGGTGCGGCGTGCACCTGGCCTTGGTTATCGAGGTAGACATTGCCTCCCAGGTCGACCGGCGCCGCATGCACCTGTCCGTAAGCGTCCAAGTAAACGTTAGAGCTGTTGGCGGCCGAGACGGTACGCAACTCGTCCTGCACCAACACTAGCTGTTCAATAGCGACTCCCGATTTACTTTGTTGGGTAAGCACCACCGCGAGTGTGGTGAGCCCCCCTACTACCGCTAACGACAGGAACGTACGACGATTCCACTTCAACATTGGTTTCACTTTGTCCTCCAGGCCTCCTGTTAGTGCAAAATCGGGACCCGAAAAAACGCCAGATGAAACGGCGCGCGTGGGAAAGTTCTACCGGGTCGAGCGGCGAAGAGGTGTCAGAGTGATCCCAACATCGGTATGGCGCGCCGGGATATCTCTGGTATACAAGGCCATCCCATGGCCCCCCTGCACAAAAAAGAGATTCTGGAAAAGTTCATCGCCCGGCTCGAGGCGGATCTCGCCGTATTAGTGCAGGCTTCACTTGCGGCCCACGACGCCGCGGTGAACTCCGAGAGCAAGGCCGAGGATAAGTACGATACCCGTGGACTAGAGGCCTCTTATCTCGCCGGCGCACAATCCAAGCGGGCGATGGAGCTGCAAGCCACGCTCAACCAGTTCAAGCACGTGGATATCAAATCTTTCGACGCGAAATCGAAGATTGTGTCCACCGCGCTCGTGGAGCTGGACGACGAAGACGGTCATAAAACCTGGTGCATGCTCATGCCGTCGGGCGGCGGTATCACCGTCGAGCACAATGGCGTAACTGTTCAGTGCATTACGCCGCAGTCTCCGCTGGGTGAGGCGCTGCTCGGCACCACGGCCGGCGATCAGATAAGCGTGTTCGTGCGCGGAAAAATGCGCGACCTCGATATCATCTCGGTGCAGTAGCTACTCGCCCGTGTACTTGACCGGGTTGTAGACCTTCAATTCGGATTTCGAGGTTCGCACCAATAACGTGCCGTCCGCCGTAAGGTTCACTTCGGTGGCTTCTCGGTGAACCGGCAGGTCCGCTTTTTCGGCGTGCGTCTGCTGATCGAATAACTTGACCCGCATCTCCCCGGCCTCGGCGAGGTAAAGAAACGCCCCGGCCGTACCATCGGCGCTCAAAGCCAACCCGCGAATCTGAAACGAATCAGGCGAAGCGTCCGGCTTTCCGGCGAAGATAGTCTCCGGATTGGAGTTGCCGGGTCGCACCACCGTCAGCTGACTCACACCATTCGTTCCGTACGCAAAAATCTTTTTTCCGTCGGCGGCGAATTTAATGTTGGTAGCCGCAGCGTCGGCCCCCGACTCGCCGCGAATCCAGTATCCGCGCGATTCCACGGTACTCAATTCTCCTTTCGGACTGACCTTGGCGATATACAAGATGTTGGCCCTTCTTTCGCCCAAGAGAAAATACATCAGATCGCTGCTCCCGGGCAGCGGCCCAAAGCCCGGGACTGACTCGTTCTTCACGAGGATCGCTTTATAGAAAAGCTTTACATGCGTTTTGTCGACTAGGTCCCACCGCACGATGTGGTTGGCCGTGAAATGTGAGTAAACGTAGCGTGAGTCCGTCCCCACGTGCACGGGCTCGGTCGTAATGCCGGTAGCTTCGGGTGGTCCGGCGATGATGTCGAGCGCACCAAAGTTCGGTTGACCGTTCTCGAACGGAATAACGGCCAACTGTGACTTGGCCAGGCTTTGCACCAAGAACTTGCCGTCGGCGGTAAACTTCGCGTCTCCGAACTGCACATCGGGCCGGGGAAACTCGGCCTCGGTCCTAGCCACCAGATTGTAAACCTTGGTGACGGCCGGCCGGCCGGAGTGACCGCCCGCGTGCCAAACCAAATACCGTGAGTCGGGCGACACCGCGTAACTCCCCACGCGGCCCGGCACGACAAAGTCCGACCATACCGCTTCGACGGCTTTACTTTGATCCTGCTTCGCCACGTCGCGCTTAGCTCGTAAGGTACGAAGGTCAGCCAGTAACAGCTCGCGAACCTCGGGCGTGTTCCACTTCTTGAGCTCCATCATCCGCTCGAGCTCTTTCAAACTCCTTTGCAGGGTGGCGGTGTCGAGTCCCGCCTGTTCAGGCACGTCGAACGGCTTTTCTTCGGCGATCATCTTGTCGAGCGTGGCGTTCGACAGCTGGGGGCCGCCTAATCTTTCGAGCAGCTCCGCGTGGGTCGTGCGCACCGCACTCTCCTTGTCGAACGCTTCGCCGTCCGACGTGTTGGCGAAGTGGACGAGACAACGCAAATCGACGGCCAAGGCCGGCGGCGAAAAAATGAGGAGCGGCCAAAGCCAAACCGCTTGGCTCGTCACAACGTCACGACCTTGGGCGTGGACTGGTTCCAGTCATACGGGAACTGCACTTTTTGATACTTACAGTCTTGCCACTTTCTCCACGGCCCGTTGTCGTCGCGAATCGCTTTCAGCTCCGTATCCATCGACGTGCCGGGCAAGGCGAAGTAGCCGGTGGGCGGATCGGTCATCTCTACGAGCAGCCGGTGCGAAGCGCCCGAACGTTGGCGGTAGTGATCGCCAACCCAATCGCCCGACGCCATGTTCACCGTGTGATCCCATCCACCCGTCTTCAAGAAATCAAACATTTCGAAATCGGGCGAATGCGTCGGGTGCAGGAAGTAGAGCCGGTGCATGTCTCCCCAGAGGGCGAATGGGCGGTAGTCGATAATCTGCAGATCGTCCAAAGCCTTGGAAAGTGCTTTCGATAGGGCAAAGTCGAACTCGCTGGGTCCTTCGAGCACGCGGTACAGCGCGACGATGTTCAACCCGGTACTTTCGGCAATTCGTTCGAGCCAGCGAAAGTAAACCGCGCACGCGGTGCAGCCGGGGCCCGCATCGAAGTTCCACTGGCGAATGACATCGATGGCCTGGTTTTCCCGTTCTTGCCAGCCGAAATGCCGCCGATCGATTCGATCCGCGTAGGCCACGAGCCGGGGAGCGAGAAAGCGGCCGTCGGTTGCCTGAAAATCACATTGCGTTTCCGCCATCGACGCGAAGTCGTGTTTGGATTGTTTCTGAATCAGCTCTTCAATGCGAAAGGCGCGAAAAGAAAATTTGTGCGCGCGACCGCGGTCCTGCGGCAAGGCATCGATCTCTTGCCGATTGTTGGCGGTAGCCACGAAGTCTCGTTTCGGATTGAAGACGTAAGGCCCATCTTCTTTGGACAAAAATTTCCACTCACCCAATGAGGCGGCTTTGCCGTCCGCTACGCCGAAGGGTCGCTCGCCTTCGAAAGCCGGCAGCAGACCAATCGCCCGGTACCCGAGATTGCCGCGCACATCGGTGAACACGTAGTTCCACGACGGCAGCTCCACTCCCGAAAACCAGTCGGCGGTTTCACTGGCCGATCCGCTTTTGTGAATCTTGGGCAATGAGGTAAGCCCCATCGAAGAGATGCTAAGGCCGCTCCACCTAAGCACGAGCACTTTTCCTTTGGGCGCATCGATGGGCAACACCGGCCAGCCCTCGGGGCTGCGCTGGAACTTCTTGAAGCCGATCGGCAAATTCATCCCCAGCACCCGAACGTAAACCGTGGGCGAAATGGTCGTGAACGAATGGGTGTCTTCCTTCGACACCGCCAGCACTTCGCCCACCGCCACGTAAGAATCGGTAAGTCCCCAGGCGACCTTTTTGTTATAACCCGCGACCACGACCGGCACGCCGGGTACGGTGGAACCGATCACGTTGAGATCTCCCGACTCCAGGTGAACCCAGAACCAGAACGACGGATGCGTCATCTCCAAATGCGGATCGTTGGCTAGCCACGCGTTCCCGGATTTTGAACGGCTCTTGCCGATGACCCAGCTATTGCTTCCCGATTCGGCCACGTTCACATCCGTAGCCCACGGCGCTTGACCTTCGCGGGTATCGAAACCTGGCTCACGCACGGCCGAACGCCGCGTACGATCGCGCAACGTTTCGCCCGTTTTAAGAATTGGCGTGTCCCAAGGCAGGTCGTACGGCCGGAACAGCTCCCGCGCCTTTGGCCCAAACCGCTCGAGCGCTTTTTCTTCTTTCAGCCCCTGCCAAAACGAGGCTTGGGTTTCGTTGAAGGATTCCAGCAGTAGAACCGCGAGTGAGTCCACCGGGTGCCATGGCTCGGGCTGATACTCCCAGTGTTTAAATTCGTAGGCTTGCTTCACCGCTTCGGTGGCGAACGCACTGTTCACCCCGTGCGCGTAAGCCCATAGAAACTTGCGATCGGACTCGGGCATCGTCGTGAATAGGGCTAGCGCCTTCTCGCGCAGGCCGACTAGTCGGAGAAAAAAATCCCCCTTCAGCGCGTCCGTGCCGGTGATCTCGGCCAAACGGCCCGAGGCAATCCGGCGCAGGTAATCCATCTGAAAAGCCCGGTGCTGGGCGTGGGTGTAGCCGAGGCACGCGTAGGCGTTTTCCTCTTTCTCCGCGCGCACGTGCACGAGGTCTTGCTGGTCCGTGACCACCTCGCACCGGGTGCCCGCCCATTCCGCGGCGTAAGGATTCTTTTCCTTACTCTCGGCCGAGGGTGGCGGCCCCGAGCAAGCGGAAAGCAGGGCTAAACCAATGGACGCTACGACGGCGGTTTGAGTGGGGAACACCGGCCCATTCTATTCGGAACTCACTGATTGGAAAGAGGGGGCGGTGCGGACTTTATCACTTCGTTGTCTTCCTTTTCGTCGGGATCGGACGTGTACGGCGAAGGAGACGCGGGCCGGCGCCCTTTGAGGCAGTTTTTATTGATGAAGCTGAGCAAGTAGCCAGCACGTTTGGCGCGGTAAATGGTGGCCTTCTTCAGGTAACGCTGGGCCTCATCCACGTCCCCCTTCTGGCAAAAGGCCAGCCCCAACCCGTAAGCGGCCTCGGGGTAACGGGGGTACTTCGCCAGCACGATCTGAAAATGACCGATCGCGGCATCGTTGGCCCCGTCGGCCACCAGCACCTTGCCGAGGTTAGTGCGCGTGGTTGGGTTGGCCTGGTCGAGCTCTAACGCTTTCTGAAACGCGAGGATGGCCTTCTTGTTCTCGCCCACCGCGGTCAGTACGTAGCCCAGCTCTTCCCAGGCGGCGGGAATCTTCGGGCTGATGCGGGTGGCGCTTTCCAGGTTTTTTCTCGCGATGTCGTACTTTTTGTCCCGGCGGTAGATGCGGCCAAGGTTGAAGTGGGCATCGAAGTGATCGGGATCGAGCGCCACCGTACGCTGAAAATGGTCGACCGCATTCTGCAGTGAAGGGTCGCCGCGCTTTTGGTAAGCGTTCGCCAGCTCGTAGTGCGCCTGGGCGTTCTGCGGCTCGAGGTCGAGGAGAATTTTGTAGGTATTGATCGCCCTTTGGGTGTGCCCGGCCTTCAGCAGCGTTTTGCCCATGCCGAGGTAACCGGCGGTAAGCTTGGGGTTGGCATTGATGGCTTCGCGAAAGGTGTTTATCGCCTTGTCGCTTTGTTCGCCGGCATTGTACGCGTCGGCCAGCGCCATCATGTAGTCGGCGTTGTCCTTTTCGATAAACAGCGCGGCCTTGGCTTCCTTGATCGCCAAACCGTGCTGGCGCAACGAAGTATAGAGACGGCTTAGCCGTTCGTGCAGGCGGCCTTTGTAATCCGCCGACAGCGGAATCTTCAGCGCCTTTTCGTAAGTGGCGATCGCTTCCTTGAATTTTTCTTTCTGCCGGTACGCTTCGCCCAACATTAGGTACGAACGGCCCAGCACGCTGTTCTGCTTGATCGCGCTCTCAAAAAACTGAACCGCTTCATCCGTTTTTCCGTCGGCGTAGGCCTGCGCCCCACGAACCTCGTGCAGACGGCCGAAGTTGGCATTAGCGTTGACCGCCTTGTTGATGAAGTCGCCGCCGTTCTTGGGCTGGCCCGAGGCGAAGTAAATCTCGGCCTGATTCAGCAGAGCATCTACGGAATTTTTGTCGAGCTCCAATGCCTTTTGGGTTGGCTCAGCGGCACGGCCCAGCTCGTTTAGTCCGATCCAAGCACGGCCTAGCCCGGCGTATCCCCGAAAGTTCTTGGGATCGATTTCAATCGCTCGCAAGAAGTTGTCGCGACCCCGCTCGAACTCTCCCAAGTCACAAAACCGATTGCCCTCATCGATGAGCGGAACGGCCTCGCGGGCATCGACCACCTTCGGTGGCTCCTGCGGCTTCACCAACGGATCGCCCACGATCTCCATCTGGTCGGAGTTGTCCAAATCCTGCGCGTTGATGCGCGGAACGGGCCGCTCGTCGGCCAGCAGCACGCAAGGAACCAGGGCGAGCCAGAGCGGGGAAAACCGGGTGAAGGGCCGGGATGACGTCATGAATTAAGTATACCTTGCCGGGCCCCTCTAGGCTGGCCGAGGAATGAGCCGCCCGTTCTTCCGCGCGGCCGTCGCTATGTCACGGCGCAAAATGGTGTTCCACTCGTCGAAGAGGCTCGCGCGATCGTAAACGCGCAATGAGAGGTGGTGCGAGCCAGTCCGCAGCCGCCCGCGCAGCTCAGCATCTTGCTGAATCTGCGCCATCGCCTGGGCCAGCTCCTTAGGTTTGCGGGGCCGTACGAGCCAGCAGTTGTCGCCGTGCTTTAGGTCCGAGTCCAGAAACGAGCCGCGCGTGGAAAGGATGGGTAAAGAAGCCTGGGCGAGTGTGGCCAGCGCCGAATTATTGATCCCAAGCCCTACGTCGTAGGGAACCACCGCCGCGTGCGATCGCCTCAGTAGCTCACTAGGAAAAGTTTCTGGTGTGGCGTAGGCGCCGGCCCACTCGACGAACGGCGCAATGCCCAGCGCCTCCGCGCTCAAGCGCAGCCACCTGCCGAACTCGTTCCACTGGTTAGCGCCCGGCTCCAACGTGCCGCCAACGATGGTCAGGTGCGATCGGGACGTAGCGGGCGCGCTACGCGCAAACGCCTTGAGTAGCGTTTCGATCCCTTTTCCGGGATAGACGAAGCCCAGGGCGAGCCATTGAAATATTTCGCCCTCCGTATGGTTCCTGCTCCGCAAATTCTCCGACTTCACGAGGGAGAACGGAGGAATGACCGACGTGCGGTTCGCTAGGTGGGGAAACTTACGGCCGAACACGCACGCGTGCCGCTCACTAAGCACAATCACGCGGTCGAACTGCGAGAGAAATGGTTCTTGGTCAGCGGTCAGCGGATCGGGATTGAAAAGTACCGCCGTGCGAACAATGTGCGGCCGGGCCCACTTCAGGATTCGAACCGCGCGAAGGGCTCCGGGGGTATCCTGAAATAACCACGGCTGGTAAGGCACGAGTAGCGTGTCAACCGGTTGGCTCAGCAGATTGGAAAGCACACCGGCCCAACCCCGGCTTCGGCTAACCGGGAAGCTAAACGCCGAGGCCGGTCCCCCTCGCGGAACGAACGCGTGCACGGCCACTCCGCGCTCGGTCAGAGCCTCGCACAGCTCAGAAACGTAGTCGGATTCGGAAGCCGCGAACGGGGGAAAGGCCGAAGTGAGAACGGCGAGCTTCATAGTTACTCCCTAGTGAATTTCCACCCGGGGTCCGATCACCGGTTTTGACTCCCGCACGGCGAGCTCGGAAATTTCGAAAGGCACCACCGACGGCAACGCGCTTTTGCGCCGGGACGTGCTTTCGCGAATCGCCAGCTGCTGTTGCGACACCCACGGAGTTTGCGCTCCGGATAGCTCGATCTTGTGCTCGGACAAAACGAAACGTCGCGCTACCGCCCCCAGCCGAAGCAACGCCTGCCCCGCACCGTAAACGAAGAAGCGCATCGCGCGCGGGGATTCCAGCCAACGGGCGGCCCAGGCCCGTCGCAACACGCGCGCAAAACCCATGAATCGTGATAGCGGCAATACGTGCTCGCGCCACGACCGCGAAAGCACCTTGGCCCAGCGATCGGTCAGGCGAAAGTGGCGGGATGGATCGGCAAACGCCCACAGCGCCTGATCCCACGCCATCTTCTGCTCGTAGAAACCATATATGTCGGGCTGAGACGCATGAAACGATCGCACGGTTAAGCCGTCCTCACGGGTCAGCTGATTCCACCGCGCTACGTTCTCGTCGCCCCGGCGATAAACGGTGAAGCGATCGAGGTAGAGCGGAATGAGATCGAGAAAGCCCTGATCGTTTACATATCCGTCGGCGCCGCTTTGGTAGGTGGTTTGGCAAAGTGAGGTCCACACTTCCAAGAACCGCTCGCAACCCGGCCGCACGCCAATCATGCCGGCGTTGAACACGCCCCAACGTTTCGTTTCCTCGGGAGTGTCGTTCCAGTTCGGAAACAAAAGCAGCGAAGATTCCGGGTCCGCAAACTCGTCGAGCAGGTAGGAAGGACACCCCATGAAGTGGAGGTCGGTATCGAAGTAAAACACGGGGGCCTGATTACCCCGCACCAGCCGCAGAAGAAACTTCGGCTTGGAGCGAAACGCCCGATCGGCCATCGACCACGAATCGAAACCCGGGGGCTCATTTCCATCCCACAGCTCGCTGAACTTGTAGCAGCGCACGTGAGCGTCGATGCCGGCCACGAAATCGGCGGTGGCATCGTCGAGGGCCAGAATTTCAAATCGGAGCGCAGCCTGGGCGACCTCTTTCAAGTTGTGCACGAGGCCGTTCAGATGCGGCAGAAACTTTTCGTCGGCGATGAGCGCAATGGTTAGCTCCCGCGCGGACGGCGTTTTTTCGTCGGCGGCGGATAACGCGGGCAGCTTTTGGCGCATCAGCTCGGCGCCCAAAAAAGTGATCTCCCAGCGGTGCGACTCGAGCCGTTCCGCGATGGCCGCCATGAGCCGCTTGGCGGGACCCGGTTTCACGCAGGGAATCGACATCCGCTCGGCCAGCAACATCGTATGCGGCTCCTCGGATACGACGATGGCCGGAATGCGGTGGCCAATCGCCACAATCGCCGGCAGCAGCGAAAAGCTGACCACGGCCGAGCTCGACACCAAGGCCCTAAGCATCAGCTCGGGCGATCGCGGAGCAAACAGGCACTCCGGCGCCGGTAGCCAGCCTTCGGCCACCACGTCGTCCGCATCGCTCAGCAGAAACAAGGCCGGGCGTCCCCCGAGCTCGGTGTGGGCGAAGGTGCTGGCCGGAACCTGCGGGTGCCGTCCCACCACCGCATAACGCATGCCCTTGTTGGGCAACGGGGCGGAAGAGACGAGTAGGCCCCGTTCGGGTCCCAAGCTATCCGCGCCGCTGGTCGAACTCGACTTCCAAAGGATGTAGTCGTCGAAACGTGACATGGAGACCTCGTTCACGGCTACCATATCAACATTTCCCCCGCCCGTGGACGTCACGCCGCTTCCAAAGCGCGTTCCCACGGGAACCGGCCTTGAATTGTTCGAGGGGGTTCCGCTACACTCGCACTCTAACCTATGAAGATAGTCATCACCGGTGGCACCGGATTTTTGGGCTCACGCCTGACCGAAACCCTCCTTGAACAAGGTCACGAGATCACCTTGCTGTCGCGCACGGCCCCCGCTTTTGCGGCGGCGCTGGAAAAGCGGCTGGGCAAGAAGATTGCGGGGGTTGCGTGGGATGCCTCGAAAGAGAGCCCGCCCGCGGAGCCGCTGAAGAACGTGGACGCGATCCTTCACCTAGCGGGCGAGTGCTGGCTCGACGGCCGCTGGAACGAAGAAAAGAAAAGGCAGATTCGCGAGAGCCGAGTGAGCGGCACCCGCCAGCTCGTATCCGCCCTCAAAGAGCGCAAAGGACGTCCGGTTACCTTAATCGTGGCCTCGTCCGAAATGATTTACGGCGAACAGGGCGAAAAGTGGATCACCGAGTCCTTCCCCGCCGGCGACGATTTTCTGGCCAAGGTTTACGCCGACATGGAACGCGAGGCGCGGGTTTTGCCTTACGGCATGGGGCGACTCGTTCTCTTGCGGCTCGGATTTTTACTCGGGCCCCAGGCCGCGGTCTTCGCCCACGCCCCGGCGTTTAGCGGCGGTAGTTCGGCCGGCAAGTGGGTTTCGTGGATTTCGCTCGACGACGCCGTGGGGGCCATTCGCGCCTGCCTCGTCAATCAGGCGGTCGAAGGGGTCATCAACGTGAGCAGCCCCGAGCCCAGCACGCATTCCGATTTCAACGATTTCCTGAAAAAGCAGTCGGGAAGCCGCCTTTCACTGTCGGCGCTAGCGCCGGTGGCCCGGTTCTTTTCCGGCGAAAAAGTGGACTCGATTTCCGACAGCCACCGCGTGCGGCCCGAACGGTTGCAGCGAATGGGCTATCGTTTCCGGTTCACGGCGTTGAACGAGTCATTGCTCACGACCGGCATCGAAAAAACGGCGAGCCCTATAGGCCGAACGTCGCCGGCGTCACCGTCGGCCTGACGTGAAAGAGCCCAAACCACTCATTGGCATCAGCTCCTGCCTGCTGGGCAACCAAGTGCGCTTCGATGGCGGACACAAAGGGCACGAATGGCTCATCAAGGAGTTAGCCAAACAGGTGGAGTATTACGCGGTCTGCCCGGAGATGGAGATGGGGCTTGGAGTGCCGCGCGAAAGTGTGAAACAGATCGCCCACGGAGATGGCGTGGAGTTGGTCGGCAATACCACCGGCCGCAAGCTCACTACGCTGGCCAAAAAAACCGCCGCCAAGATGCTGACCAAGTTTCCCGAGCCCGACGGCATGGTCTTCAAAAAGAACTCTCCCTCGTGCGGACTCGAGCGGGTGAAAGTCGAAAAGAAGAATGGGTACATGGACCGCACGGGTCAGGGAATGTTTGCGGCGGCTTTCGTCGCGAATTTCCCTCTCGTACCGTGCACCGAAGAGGGCCGCATGGCCGATGTCGAAGAGCGGGAGCACTTCGTGATGCAGGTGTTTGCTCGGCGGCGCTGGCGCGACCTGCCCAAGACCGTCGCTTCGATGCAGCTTTTTCATCAGCGCTACAAGTTCGTGCTCATGGCTCACAACCAGAAGCTCGCCAAGGACCTCGGAAAAATTGCCGCTAACTCCGATCGGCGGGCTCCCGACAAAGCCTGCGCCGAGTACGAGACCGTATTCGCCCAAGCACTTTCCAAGCGGTCGACGCCCGGACGGCGTTTCAACGTGCTTCAGCACCTGTTCGGTTTCCTGAAGGACCGGCTACCCGAGGCGGAGAAAAAATCACTGTACGAAGATCTGCAGGGGTACCAAACGGGCGAGGTGTCGTTTCAAACGATGGTGTCACTGCTGCGCCACACCTCTCAGCGCGTCGGCGTTACCTACCTCGCGGAGAATCTTTTTTGGGACCCGTACCCCAAGTCGCTCGGGCTACAGCGCTTCCTCGCGTGAGGTTCGCTTCTTTTTGAAGAAATCCTTCAGCAGAGTCGCGCATTCGGCCTCGCGCCAGCCGCCTTCCACGATGCTGAACTTGTGATCGAAGCGGCCTGAATCGACGGCGGGCAATAGGTGGCTTAAGCCAGCGTCTTTGGGGTCCTTGCAGCCGTAGTAGATCTTGTCCACCCGCGCCCACAGCATGGCGCCCGTGCACATCACGCAGGGTTCTAAGGTAGCGACCAGCACCGTTCCTAGCGGCAACCGCCACGACTTATACTGCCGGCTGTACTCGTCCAGCGCTTCGAGCTCGGCGTGGGAGGTAGTCCGTTGGGTTTCTTCCCGGCGGTTCCTTCCCCTCCCCAAAACTTTACCTTCGTGGATGAGAACGGCGCCAATGGGGGCCTCGTCGTTCTGACCGGCTTCACGGGCCAGCTCGAGGGCCAGCTGCATCCAGCTATCGATGGGGGCTATTTCGGGCATGCCGAAGGCTAAACGTGACCGTAGGTGCATTGCAACAGGAAGAGTCGCCGTGATATTTATGGTCGATTATTAGGAGCTCATCCATGCGTCACGCCATCGTTCTCTTCCTCTTTCTCGGTTTTACCGGTTGTGCCTCGTCGCCCGAAAAGGCCGAACCAAAAATCGTAAAAACCGTCGTGCGGGCTGCCTTCGACGTGGGCTCGGGCGCCACGAAGATGAAAGTTGGCCGGGTTCTGACGGACGACAAAGGAATGACGGACGTCGAGATTCTGTTCCCGACCGCCGAGGATAATGGCGAAGTGAAAGTTGCCTACCAGGACGCCCTCAAGGCGAGCGGAAAGAAGAAGGAGTTTTCTCCGGAGATCATCGAAACTGGCGTGACCGAGCTGAAAAAGCTGAAGGCATCGGCGGAACAGCTCGGAGCAACCGAGTTTGTCGGCGTGGCTACTTCGGCGTTTCGTGAAGCCAAGAACGGTGAGGCCGTAGCGGGGAAACTTTCCGGCGAGACCGGCATCGCCATCAAGGTGATCTCGCAGAACGAAGAAGCGGAGCTGGGCTTTTGGGCCGCGGTCGGCATTTCGAAAGTAGACCCGTTAAAGGCCGTCGTGTGGGACATCGGCGGTGGATCGCAGCAGCTTTCGATGATGAGCAAAGAGGGCCAGGTGGTTTCCTCCAACAACAGCTTTGGCTCCGACATCCTCAAAGAAAAAGTTCGCCAGCTCAAAGGTGGCGGGAAGAAGCGGGTAAACCCCGTCGGTAAATCCGTCGCCACCAAAGCGCTGGCGGCCGTACATAAAGAAGCCCGGAAGGGCACCGCCGACGTGAAAAATCGGGTCACTAAAGAAGAAGGCGTGGTCGTCGGAATCGGCAGCGTTCACTTCATTAGCGTGAAGGACCAGGCAATGGGTCCCGAAGACAAGTCTTACGATCAGGGCATGGTCAAAAAAGCCCTCGAAGCGAGCTGGAACCTCACCGACGACAAGATTAGCGGCAAGTACGCTGAGAATCAGATCCCCAACCTGATCCTGGTACTAGGCTTCATGGAAGAGGTTGGTATCACGGAGGTCGCCCCGCTGAAGGTGAACCTCGCCGACGGTTTGCTGAGAAAGGGCACCGCGAAAGATGAGCCCAAGCCGTGATGAAGTAGTCGCCCGCCTGCGCGAGCAGGTGGTGGGACGCGAGCTTTCGCTGCTGGCGAAAACTTACGGCGTTACCGTCGACACTCCACGGGGCATCAACAAGGGCTGGGCCGGACAAACGCTGGAACACGCTTCGCTGCTCGGCGTATCCAACTTGGCCCTACCCGATGGCGGGGACTTCGAGCTGAAGTCCACCAAGGTGGAATGGCTCGACGAGGCGTGGGCCCCGCAGGAAACGATTAAGGTCACGAATCTCAATCCGCAAAAGATTCTGGAAGAAGAGTTCGAGACCTCTACGTTGTGGTCGAAGCTCTCGCGTTTGATCCTAGTGGGCTGCGTTTACGAGTCGCCGAATCAGGCTAAAGCCGTCGTGATTTGTCCGTTTGACGTAACCGATCCCGAGCTTGTCGCGGAGATTCGCGGCTTTTGGGAAGACGTGCGGCACCTCGTGGCCTCCGGCGAGATGATGGCTCACCACAACGTGGGCAGCTTTTCCGACATTCTGCAGCTACGCCCTACCGGCACCGGCAAGGGGCTTAGCCGTTGCCCCATAACCGGCGAAAAGTTCCCGGCCCGCGCCTTCTACGCCACTAAGCGATTCCTCAAGAAAATCCTTAGCGCAGCGCGATAATCCCCCTCGGCCAAATAGCCGAAAAGAACGGGAATGGCTCCCGCTTTAGCCCAATTAGCCCAACGCATTCTTCAGTACCTGGAAGAGTGCCGTTTACTGATGAACTGGGTCGACGTGCTCGACATCGTGTTCATCGGCGTACTGCTCGCGATCGGATCGGTGTGGCTGAAAAAGCGAACCGCCCGCGCGATTCTTTTCGCCCTGGTTCCCCTACTGGTGACTTACGCGCTGGCGCAGTCCCTGAAGATGTACCTGACGTCGCAGCTGTTTCAGTTTGGTTTGATTTCGATGTTCGTCAGCATCGTGGTGATCTTTCAAGACGACTTTCGCCGCGCTTTCGAATCGATGGCCACCTGGCGCCCGTGGAACCGAACCCGTGGTCTGGAGCCCGGCAAACTGAGCGAGCTTCTCGTGGATGCGTTGGCCGCGATGTCGAAGGACAACATTGGTGCGCTCGTCGTGATGCAAGGCCGGCAGTCTTTCGAACAGCACGTTCGTTCGGGCATTCCGCTTCACGG
>JBGSST010000214.1:0-12665 GCA_041736915.1 Bdellovibrionota bacterium | reverse complement strand
GGTGCTCCCACTCAGGCCGTGCGGGGCCGTCGCCCATGAACCATACCTCTACCGGACGCGACAGGTGGGCGAGCCGGCTCGCCGCCGCGATGAGCACGTCCCCGCCTTTCAGCGCGGTATGCCGCCCCAGAAAGCCGATACGCCACACACTTTCCGGCGGCCTTCCACCTTTCTCGCCGGGCTTTACGTCGACTAGGAAGGGAACGCGATGTACGGGAACTTTGCCGTGCGTGTTCTTACTGAATTCATCCCGCATCCAAGTGGAATGCGTCACGATGGCCCGGTAGCGTCCCAACTGAGCGTGGTGGGCGGCATGACGGGCGTAGTCCCGCACCATGGTGAGCGGGTTCGCCCCTCCACAGCCATTCACGAAATAGTGCGCCAGGCACGCTACACCTAACGTGCGTTGGCAGGGGACGAAGGCCGGCCGCTTCCAGCGCTTGTAGCCGCTAATGCAGGTGGAGTCGTAGTTGTGCGCAAAGTACACCGCGGGGGCGAGCTCGAGCGCCGCCGCTTCGGTCTTCGCCGATTCAATCCCGTGCACGAAGAGGAGGTCGGGCCCAAAGCCGCGAATATCGTCGATAACGGCACCCGGTGTATCCTCGCACCAGTGCAGTACAGAATACCCTCGCGCTTCCAACGCGGGCACGAGCTCACGCAAATAAGTTTCCACTCCGCCGACTGCCTGAGAGGTCTTGGTGAGGATCGCGAGTTTCATGGGAGTGAGTGAGGAAAGAATTTCCGTTTAGAGTAACAAAACCGACAAAAATTGGACAGGAAGTTCCCGAAGCCCGTCGATTCAAAAAGGCCGCAGATATCAACGGGGTTACCCGTATGCTGGGTTTTTGCCCGAGTGCACGCCCAATTGTGATGCACGCACTCTTAGTGCGCGAGGAAAATTCGAGGCCGATTCCCTGGCACCGCCGTTGCAAAATGATCCCCTCGCGACGGGCGAATCAGAGCGAAATGCAGACACTGATATAGACGCTGTTGAGGGACACAAGCTGACCGTTGGATAGTTCTTTGTTGGCGCGCGGACCGTTTTTTGAGTTTGTGTCGATTTGCCTCGTCCCCTACCCCCCCAAGGTTCTCCGAGAGGAGAACTGGATAGAAGCCTGGCAGGGCGAAAGCCCTGCCGGGCTACTGTCTATCTTTCCCGTAAAGCGGGTATAATTAGCCCCATGGTCTCAATAGCGAACCCATGGATGGCCCTGATTGCCTTTGCCCTCGCTACTTCTCTCTCCTCGGGGGCAGACCTCATCGCGGTGGAAAAGCGGATGAAGCACGAAGAAGAGTTACCCGCCGATGACGGCCTGGCTCAGACCGTCGATATGGACGCCAAGCGAGCCGAGTCGCTTGGTTCGAGCAAAGAGAAATTGGCCGGACTATTGACCCTGGCGGTAAAAAATAAAGGCCCGCGTCTTTCTCATCGGGGGCAGGCGCTCACCGTAAAGAAATCGAAGGCCGTCCCACCCAAAATTAACTTCTTTGCGCCCGAACAGACTTCGGCCCACCAGTTCGAGGTTACCGATCCCCTCAGCAAGGAAACGATCGCGTTCGGCCAAGTGGATATCGATATGATCCTGAATCACGGTTACTTCCCGAAGTGCTGTAAGCCGGACCGCATTATGGTGGTATTTGAAAACCCCCATTCGCTGGAGAGACTGGCCAAAGAGGAGGCGGCTAGCAAACTGCCGGTCGAGAAAAGGGAACGGCCAGCGGTGGTTCCCCCGGACGGAGTCTTTTCGATTGGCGGAGTCAACGGTCAGGCGGCCATCCAAGCCGTGACCGAATTCAACGGAGTCGTGCTCTCCGAGATAGAAACCGCGCTCAAGAAGGGGCCCGTGCCGTGGCTTGGACAAAAAGAAGGGCTTCGCGAACTCTTGGCATTAGACAACGCTTTCGCGCACGCAGAGCTTCATGCCACCCACCAGATGTTGGCGGAACCGATGGAATCTCTGAGCAGCCGCGGTAAAGTGGGCGCTACCCGCCAGGTCGATTACAAGGGGCTACTTTATTCCGTACGCATTCAAAAGCGGTCCCCGCCGATAGAGTCCCCCTTTGGGGCCGAAGAGCCCGATGACCGTTGGGTGACTATCATCAGCAAAGCGACGGGTAAGAAAATCGAGTACCCCAAAATCATCGAACCCTTAATCTGGCGCTACGGATTTTATGGGGGGCGAAGCTCGGCCCGGCGGCTCGAGCCTAAACGGCTGGTGGAACTTTTTCCGACATTAAAAAAATAGAAAGGGCGTGAGCCCGGTTAGGAGACTCACGCCCTTTCGCGAGGTGGCTATAGCGGTCCCTGCTTTAGGGAAGTGCGTAGGAAGGCACGGAGTTCAAGGCGGTGCTACCACCCGTCAACCAGCCGCGCCACGCTACGTTCAAGGAGCCCACCGCGTAGCCCGAACCGTAGAGGTTCAGTACCGCGGCCGGGTTGTACGTCGTTCCGCCAATTCGCGTGCAGTTCATTCCGTTACCCTTGATGCGTACCTGCGCCGTGGATGCACGATTCTGGAAGATAGTGAAGCCGGCGTAGGTGCCCGACGTAGGCGGAGTCCAGTTGATACATCCGTTTCCGTCGGCCCACAGGGTCTCGTTAGAGCCGGTGCCTTCGAAGTAGATAACCACCTTATTCGCGTTGACCGCTCCGTTCCCGCGAATGCGCAGGCCAATGTTGTTCGTAGAGGTCTTGAAGATGTAGGTTCCGGAATTGAGCGTGAGCGTGCCTGAGCTGTTGTGGTCGATTCCGCCCACGTACACTCCCGGGCTCAACGTCTGCGACGAGGAACCGTTCATCGTAAGCGTCGACGTTCGCCGCACGGTTACGCCCGAGCTAGACGGTAAGGGAACCGATTCGAATGGGTCGCCAAACGACGCAATTCCGGTGCGCTTTACCGGCGCCTGGATACGGTTTGAGGCCGTTTGGTAGTAGTCACCCACCGTATTCAACTCCGTGGTCTTGTACGTTCCAGCATGAATCCAGATAGAACGATCGTCGCTGGAGTTTACCCAAGTGCCGCCGCCGGCGTCTACGGTGCCCGTGGTGGTTTGGTAGAGGGCACCCGCTCCAGTGGGGGCGAGCATCACGACGCCGTTAGAGACGGGCGTGACGGAGGGAGGCGAGACGACCGGTGCGCCGGTCCCGGTCCCAGATCCTGAGCCGGAACCCGAGCCCGAGCCGCTACCGCTTCCGGAGCCACTGCCGCCGGCGTAGTAGGTGAAGCTTTGGCTAATCGAGGTGGACACCTTGCCCACCGCGGTTTTGCTCGGCACGTACCCGGTGGAATCCACCGTGAAGGTGTTGCCGTTCTTCGAAACGACGTACTGGTAGGTACCCGAGGCGACCCCGTCGACGGTTACGGGCTGCTCCCCGCTCGTGCCCACGAAGCTGGGGTTAATCGTTTTTATCAGATTCTGGGCGTCCTGCAGACCGGACTGGGCCAGAAACTTAGCCTGAACCTTTCGATTCACGCCGCCGACATCCTTTAACTGGGCGTTTTGGATATCGAGCATGGAGAAGCCGATACTGAGGAATAGCATCATGAATGCCATCGACATTACGGCTACGCTGCCTTTATTTCCTAAACGCTTTGCACTTACGTTCCGCTTAAGCATACGTCACCTCATGGATTGTAAACGGAAATTCCGTCCACGTACCAATTCGAAGCTGCGCGATTCAGCGTTCCGCTGAAACGAATCTTGTTAGCCTGCCCTAAAGCAAATCCCGACAGGTCGGCGTTCACGGCCCGGGGGCTGGCGTAGAAAGAGCCCGTGGTATCGGAGTAGGCCTGCCGCCAGGTAGTCCCGTCCCAAAGCTCCGCCATAAAGGTGTCACCCGAGCCGATGTTGCCGCTGTTCATGTAGGAAAACGACAGCGTAGCTTTACTGACCCGCGAGAGATCGATTCCAATTTCAATGGAAGTAGTCGACGCTCCGGCAGAGTTATCGAAAGCGGCGATCTGGTAGTTGCCAAGGCTAGAGCCGGTGGCAATGTTCCAAGCAACCTGCCCCGCCGCGACCACCGTCCAACCTTGGCGTAGGGTACCGCACTCAAATCCTTCGCTCAAAATAACCTGACGCTCCTGGATGGAAGGGAAAATGGCGGTATTGATCGTGTACGCTGCGTTGCTGGCATTAGCTGGCGCCGACATCTTGACCGTCAAGATGTCGCGAGCGACGGCAAACGAGGTATTGGCACTGTCCAGTCCCCGCGCAAACACCTTTCCCCCGGTGCAGGCGATCGGATTGTTCACGCCCTCGCGTTTGCGGTACAGATTCTTTACGTTTCCTACCGCAGATTGATCCCAGTAGTAGTAGGTGCGCTGGGAATTTCCATCGACCATGCAAAGCGCATAGCATTGTGCGGGATCGACATACACTGCGCGCTGTGTGGCCGCATCTTGCTCGAGAGAACTAAGCGGCGCCGCCACCTGCAAACGCGTATCACCACCGCCGACTACGGCGCTAAACGCCACGGCCGCCGGCTGGAACATGGCGGCGATTACGCCGACCAGCACGCTGCTGACCGCCATGGCGAGGATAAGCTCGAAGAGCGTGTATCCGGAGTAGTTTTTATTGAAACCTTTTTTCATAAAATCGTTAAATTAGGGCATTGCGAACATTTTGTTTACCGTGACGAAACGCTTGGTTCCGTTCCAAAAAACTTTTACGGTCACTACTTTGTAACTCGTCGTACCGGCCGTGGAGGTCGACAAAGTACGGGCCGCCGCCGTGGTGGGCGGGGCGGGCACGTTGATAACCGAAACCGACTGTGAAAATTCGCTGACGCCGGGGATGGCTACCCCTGCCTCATCGCGCGGGGGCTTAACCAGCCCCCAAGTTTGAAACTGCTGGTAGTCATCTATGTCGTCGAATCCAATCCGACTCCATCCGCTAACCTCGCCGGTCTCGGCCTGATTCCCGCGCTGAGTAGTCGATTCTTCGAACCGGCGGTGCGAAATTTCGTTCATCAGCGCGTTGGCCAAAAAGTAGGCTTGGGTCTCCTTGGTGGAGTCGGAGTCCAATGCCAAAGATGCCGAGTACATCATCGAGATAGCCGGCACTCCTAGGCTTAGAGCAAACATGGCGGCCGCTACTTCCGTTAGGGAGAAGCCGCGATTGCCCCGCTTAAATTTATGCCATCGAATCATAGTCCACCGATCGGGGAACCTTAGGTTCCGCAGTTCAATAAGAACTCAAGTGCCGCACCGTATTTGGTAGGCGCTTGCTGGCTATCCACACTGGTTGAATTGTCCGCCGTATTTTGAAAAGGAAGCACGTCATTGATAAAGGGGACCGCCGAGCCCACTAGATCATTGGCATCCTGGGTTCCTTGGGAGGGGAAGCTGACCAGCGTCTGTCCCGCGCCCGTACAGTAGGCTTGTGCGTCCTGTAATCGGCTGAAAGCGGGGATCTGACTGTACGATGCCGCGGGCACGCCGCCCAGCCCTGAGTCATAAATCGAAGCCAGTGCCGAGGCCTTGGCATCGTCGGGGGAAGAGCTGCTTAGTGCCGTCGCAACTAGTTTTAGGGCGTAGGTATCGGAGAAGGCCAATACCGGAAGAAACACCACGGACAACAGAACGACTTTGTTAACCAACGAACGCATAACGTACCACCTGGTTATTGGGAAGGATCCCTGACGTATTCAGGTTAGTTCCAAATGGTGCACTAATTATGTCGTATATGAGGCCCAATTGTGTCGGCGGCTTCACAATTGAAGTGCAAAAAATGCTTATAATGTCCAGTAACGGCGATCTTCGCCGTTCTTCCTAAAGGTGTGTCCTGTATGCGGAAGGTAATTTGTGGCCGTCACTCCCGCGGACAGAGTGGGTACGTAACGGCTTTGGCCTTGTTCGTTTTGGGCTTACTGGCCGCGATTGGTATCGCGGTGGTCGACAAGCCCGTTCCAAATATAGGGGGCTCCTCCACCCACGCCACCTCCGGCGGCGTCGCCCCGACGGTGGTTCTGAAATAGTTTTTCTTCGAAGTTCGAACTCGATAGCCTAGAGGCCCATTTCAGAAATTAGGGATGGGGCCGAGGTATACGCTCCTGTGCTCCGGGATAAGATCTTTCCCGTGCGGTCGAAGAGCACCCAGGTAGGCAGAGACGTCGCCCCTACTGACGTGGCAAATTTCTCGCCGGGCTCGTAATAGGCCCCCTCACCGTAACTCTTGGCCTCGGCCGCAATCTTCTCCAGCTCATCCGCCTGCGATACGAGCAGAAACCCCTTCTCCGCCCCCCGGCCATACTCGCGCAGTAGCTGAGTGGTGGCGGGCCGCGATTCCGCGCAGTAGGGGCACCAGGGGGCCGAGATCATGACGAGGCACTTCGGCTTGGTGAAACATTCGGGCTTCTCTAGTTTTCCCGTCACCCCGGAGAAAAACTCCACCTTCGACAGGTCCACCTGGCTAGGCTTATTCGTAACGAGATAGCTGATGCCTGCCACCACGACGAACGCCAACAGGGCGAGCAGCGGCAAGGTGTGTCGCAGGCCTAGCTTCACTGATTTTGGCCGAACTTTTCGGGGATGCTGTTGCGGATGACCCGCTCGACTTCGGCGGCGGTCTCTTCGAGCGCCTTACCACTCACGTCGAAAACCGGCCACCGGCGGTTCTTGCGGAACAGGTCTTTACACCATTCCACCTCTTCCACCACGCGGTCGAAGTTGGCGTACTCACCGCTACCGTCTTCGCCCATCTTGATGAGACGCTCTTTACGGATCTTGGATAAATGCTCGGGATCGATGATGAGCCCCACGATCTTGCGCTGATCGACCTCGAACAGGCGCGGCGGCAGCGGAATGTCCTTCACCACCGGCACGTTGGCCACCTTCCAGCCCTTGTACGAGAGGTACACGCTGAGCGGCGTTTTGCTCGTGCGGGAGAGCCCCACGAGGATGATGTCCGCCATGCCGAGGTTATCGGTATAACGGCCGTCGTCGTGCTTTACCGTGAACTCAATTGCTTCGATTCGCTTGAAGTAATACTCGTTCACCTGATGGAACAGACCGGGCTTCGAATGCGGGTCTTTCTTCAGATGGCGCGAAAGCAGATTCAACATAGGGCCGAGCAGGTCCACCGCCGACACCCCCGACTGCGCGGAGAGCCGCTCGATGAACAGCCGCAACGTTTCCGACACCACCGTGTAAACGATGATGGCGCGCAGGTTATGCGCCTCTTCGAAGATCGACGACACCTGATTTTCGGTGCGCACGTTTTTATAGCGAATGATCTTTAAGCCATCGCGCACGTACTGCACGATCGCGGCTTTAATCAGCTGGTCCGCCGTTTCGCCGGTGCCGTCCGACAACACGAAAATGGTAAGCCCCTTGGTGGTAGGCTTCGGGACGGGCGGTTGCTCGTTGCTATCCATGCTCACTTTACCTTCTTCACTCTACTTTTTTATTCTTCGTGGGCCCGCGACAGTCCCCGCTCCGAAAGGCGGAGCCAGTTGGCGGTAGACTTCATGATGCGCACGTGAAATTTGGCGGCCCCGTCCAGGTAGTCGGTTTTTAGTACTTTGGCGTGCTCGTGCAGCTGCGACTGCAGCCAGGTATCTTGGTAAGGAACCGTCACCTCTAGCTCCACCATGTCGCGCTCGAAGTAGGCGAAGATCCCGTCGCGCAAACGCTTGGCGTCCGCGGGATTGAAGGCCGAAACCACGAGACTATCGATGTAGCTGCGTTCCAGAATGCGGGGCAAAAAATATTCCTTCACGAGGTCCGCTTTATTAAAGACGAGCAGTGAGGGTTTATCCTTGGCGCCGATCTCATCGAGCACCTCTTTGGTGACCCGCATCTGCGAATCGTAGTGCGGCGACGACAGGTCCACCACGTGCAGCAGCAAATCGGCCTCGAGCACTTCCTGCAGCGTCGAACGGAACGAGGCCACTAGCGCATGCGGAAGCTTGTCGATGAATCCCACGGTGTCGGACAATAAAATTGCCGGCCGCGTCTTGGGATCGATCACCCGCACGGTGGAGTCGAGCGTGGCGAACACGCGGTCATCTACGTAAACTTCGGAATGGGTCAGCGCGTTCATCAACGTGGACTTGCCGGCGTTGGTGTAGCCCACGATGGCCACGCGCAAAAACTTATCGCGGTGGGCACGTTGAATGGCGCGATCCCGAGACGTGCCTTCCATCTCTTTTTTCAGGCGGCCGATGCGCGCCCGGATCATGCGGCGATCGAGCTCAATCTGGCGCTCGCCCACACCCTTGAGACCAATGCCGCCCTTTTGGCGCTCGAGATGGGTCCAGCGGCGAGTCAGGTGGGTAGAGAGATACTCCAGCTGCGCGAGCTCGATCTGGCGTTTCGCCTCTTTCGTGCGCGCGTGCTTGGAGAAGATGTCGAGAATCACGCCCGTGCGATCCACCACGCGGCAGTTCATGACCTTTTCGAGATTTTTTTGCTGCGTGCCCGATAGCTCGTGATCGAACGCCACGAGATCGCAGCATAGCTCTTTGGCCTGCTGGGCTATCTCTTCGGCCTTGCCCACGCCAATGAAATGCGACGGGCTCGGGCGATCGCGCTTTTGGGTGAATCGCCCCAGTACCTTGCCGCCCAGGGTATCGAGCAAACGCTCGAGCTCATCTAACGACTGCTCTAGCTCATCCGGATCGGTGTCCGGCAGGGCCAGCGCCACCATCAGTACGTTCTCTTTATCGATCCGCTCGCCTTGTTGGGAGTATCCGCTCATCTATCCAGAGCCTCTTCCGCTACGCTATCATCGCCCCACGCAATTGCTTCGCACTCACCGGCACCGTCTCTCACCTGGCCCCACTGCTTTTCGAGCCATTTAGAAAGCTCAGCCGTTTCGGGCCACACTAGCACGCGCTTGGCGTTAATGCCGCGGCACACCGAGTCTAAACTTTTCTTGGAAAGTGATTTCACATTATCGAGAACGAGAAACCGGATCCCCGATCGCCCCTCAACGGGCACGTAGGTCAGCGGAGCCGTAGCGTCCGACGGCGCCAGCACGAAGCGCGACAGCATGCCCTGCAGGCGCCAATCTAAATCGCGCAGCACCGCGCTCTCCAGCGGCCGCCCCTCTTCCCGAGGCGCCAGGAGGACCCAAATCGCGTCGAACTCCCCTTTCTTCAGCGGGAATTCAGGCAACGATTTCAGCTTCTCGATTCTCATCGGAATAGTTTACGGCGCCTTTTCGGGTCGGGCTAGCTTGCCCTTGAGCTCTTCCAAAACGCCGTTCACGAAACCAGGGGTTTCGGCGGCGCCGAACTGCTTGGCCAGCTCCACCATCTCGTTGATGGTGACGTCGGCGGGAATATCGTCGCAGTAATGAAACTCGTATACGCCCAGGCGCAGGATGTTGCGGTCGACCACCGCCATACGCTCCATCTTCCACTTGGCGCGGGTCGCCTTCACGTGATCGTCGATGGCGCGCAAATTATTCGTCACCCCGGTGACGAGCTTGTGCGTGAACGCATCGATCGTTTTACCGGCCTTGGAGAAGTTCTTCTCGAAGTAGAACACCGCCGCGGTGGAGGTGAGTTCATGGTTCAGATCGAGCTGATAGAGAATCTGCAGTGACTCTCCGCGGGCATGTCGACGTCCGGTAACGGTCATATAGCCTCGTATCGCGTTGCTGCCGTGGCCATCATAGGCCCTCGTAGAGCGGAAACCGCGTACACAGCTCGCGGACTTCGTTGCGGACTTTGTCCAAAACCGATTCGGAAGTTTCCGACAGCGTGGTGGCAATCGCCCCCGCCAGCCACTTCATCTCGCCCGTGCCCATCCCGCGCGTCGTAATCGACGGCGTGCCGATACGGACGCCCGAAGTCACAAACGGACTCTCCGTTTCGAACGGAACGGTGTTTTTATTCGTGGTGAGCCCCACCTTATCGAGCCGTGCTTCGGCCTCTTTGCCGGTCATCTTTTTGTTGCGCAGATCGATGAGTAAAAGGTGATTGTCCGTGCCGCCGCTGACCAAGTTAAATCCGTGGCCCATCAACCCTTCGGCGAGTGCCTGGCAGTTCTTTACCACCTTGGCCTGATAATCACGGAACGAGTCACTCTGCGCTTCCTTGAAACAAACGGCCTTCGCCGCAATGACGTGCATCAACGGCCCGCCCTGAATTCCGGGAAAGATCCGGCTTTGGATCTTTTTCACGTGCGGCTCTTTGGTGAGGATCACCCCGCCGCGCGGACCACGCAGCGTCTTGTGGGTGGTGGTCGTGACGAAGTCGGCGTAAGGCACCGGCGACGGATGCTGCCCTCCGGCGACTAGCCCCGCGATGTGGGCCATGTCGACGAGCAGCAACGCTCCCGCCTCACGGGCTATCTCACCGAATTTCGCAAAATCGATCTGGCGCGAATAGGCGCTCGCTCCCGCTACGATAATTTTCGGCCGGTGCTCTAGCGCTAGCTTTCGGACCTCATCGTAATCAATCCGCTGATTATCCTGACGGACGCCATAGAAAACGGCTTTGTAAAGCAACCCCGAAAAGTTGACCGGGCTGCCGTGCGTGAGATGCCCGCCGTGCGACAGGTTCATCCCCATGATGGTATCGCCGGGCGACAGGCACGAGAGATACACGGCCATGTTGGCCTGCGATCCTGAGTGCGGCTGCACGTTGGCGTGCTCGGCGCCAAAAAGCTCTTTCACCCGATCGATGGCCATCTGCTCGATCTGATCCACGAACTCACAGCCACCGTAGTACCGCTTGCCTGGATACCCTTCGGCGTACTTATTCGTGAGCACGCTGCCTTGCGCTTCCATCACCGCGCGCGAGGTGGTGTTCTCACTCGGGATGAGTTCGAGGGAATATTTTTGCCGATCCAGCTCCCGCTGAATGGCGGCGAAAACGTCGGGATCCTGTTGGCTCAATAAGCTCATGATTTGCCTTCCAGCTGCGAAATCTTTTTCACACGATCGGCGTGGCGCCCTTCCTGAAACGTAGCCTCTAGCCACGAATGGACGGCATCCCAGGCGACTTCCGTGCCCAGAAGCCTCGCCCCTACGCATACGATGTTAACGTTGTTGTGTTCCTTCGACAAACGGGCGGAAGTGGCGTCCCACACCACGGTGGCGCGTACGCCCGTGACCTTGTTCGCCGCAATGGCGACGCCGATGCCGGAGCCACAAACCAAAACGCCCACTCCGTCCCCTTTTCCGACTCGGCGCGCTACATCGGCGGCGCGATCGGGATAGTCGGTGGACTCGGCGGTATGCGTGCCGAGGTCTTCAACGGCGTACCCTGCGGTCGTGAGCTTACCCTTTAAGTGGTTTTTAAGACTCAGGCCCGCATGATCGGCCCCCAAAAACACGGTGGGCTTTTTATTCATTTTTAGAACTTTTTGAAAATGAGACTGGCATTCGTTCCACCAAAGCCAAAGGAGTTGGTCAGAACGGCATCCACTTTACGCGCCTGCGGCTCGTGCGCGACGTAGTTCAAGTCGCACTCCGGATCCGGATCTTCTAGGTTGATCGTAGGCGGACAAACTTGATTCTGCAGCGTCTGCACGCAGAACATCGCTTCGAGAGCGCCGGCGGCGCCAAGCAGATGGCCCGTCATCGACTTGGTCGAGCTAACGGCAATATTTTTCGCATGGTCTTTGAAGACGTGCTTCACGGCGCGGGTCTCTTCGATGTCTCCGGCCGGCGTCGATGTGCCGTGCGCGTTGACGTACTGGACCTGCGATGGATTCATCTTGGCGTCGGCGAAGGTCAGCTCCATGCAACGGGCGGCCCCTTCCCCTCCGGGACTTGGCGACGTCATGTGGTACGCATCCGAGTTGGTGCCGTAACCAACGATTTCTGCAAGAATGTTGGCGCCGCGTTTCTTCGCGTGCTCGAGCTCTTCGAGCACCAGAACGGCCGCCCCTTCGGAAAGAACGAAACCATCGCGCCCTTTGTCGAACGGACGCGACGCCCGCGTGGGCTCGTCATTCCGCTGAGAAAGCGCCCGCATCGCGCAGAAGCCGCCAATGGCCAGCTCGCACACGACCGATTCCGCACCGCCTGCCATCATCACGTCCTGCGCCCCCATCTGAATCAGACGGAAACTTTCCCCAATCGCGTGCGCGCTCGAAGAGCACGCCGAGGTGGTGCAGTAGTTTGGCCCCTTGAGACCGTACTTCAACGACAAGTGGCCAGCGGCCAGGTTGCCGATGACCATGGGAATGAAGAAGGGGGAGATGCGTCTCGGCCCCTTTTCCAAAAACTCTTTGTACTGAGCCTGAATCTCGGAAAGGCCACCGATGCCTACGCCCACGATGGAGCCGATTCGGGTGGCGTCCATGGTGGAAATGTCCAAGCCCGACGATTTCATCGCTTCGTCGCCAGCCACCATGGTGAACTGGATGAAGCGGTCCATCTTCTTCGTGTCTTTCGTGGAAAGAACGGGCTCGGGTTTGAAATCGGTGATCTCACCCGCGATTTTCGAGGTGAACGGTGAGGCGTCGAACAAGGTAATCTTGCGAATACCCGACTTGCCGGCCATCAAAGATTCCCAATTCTCCTTGGCGGAGAAACCTACGGGACTGATGGCGCCAATACCTGTGACGACGACTCGCCTCATGGTGTTTTAGTTCACCTTGGCTTTGATGTAGTTCACGACGTCGTTCACGGTTTTGATCTTTTCCGCGTCCTCGTCAGGAATTTCGAGATCGAATTCCTCTTCCATCGTCATGACGAGTTCG
>JBGSST010000188.1:0-3790 GCA_041736915.1 Bdellovibrionota bacterium | reverse complement strand
GCGCTTGGCCGCACGCGACGCAATGTCGCGGGGAGCCAGGTTACCGAACGACGGGTACAGCCGTTCGAGGAAGTAGTCCCGTTCGGCGTCAGGAATCTGATCGGGGCTACGCTTATCCCCCTTGGCTTTTGGCACCCACACGCGCCCGTCGTTACGCAACGACTCCGACATCAGGGTGAGCTTCGACTGGTGATCGCCCGACACCGGAATACAGGTCGGGTGGATCTGCGTGTAGCAAGGGTTGGCGAAGTAAGCCCCGCGCCGGAACGCCCGGAAAATGGCGGTCGCGTTGGACTGCATGGCGTTTGTGGAAAGAAAGAAAACGTTCCCGTAACCGCCCGTCGCCAAAACCACGGCATCGGCGGCGTGGGACTCGATGGCGCCGGTGACGAGGTTGCGAGTCACGATGCCACGCGCTTTTCCATCGGTTACGACGACGTCGAGCATCTCGGTGCGCGTAAACATCTCGATCGCTTTCGAACCCACCTGGCGCATGAGGGCCTGGTAGGCGCCGATCAAAAGCTGCTGGCCGGTTTGCCCGCGGGCGTAAAAAGTGCGCGACACCTGCGCTCCGCCGAAAGAACGGTTGGTTAGCGTACCGCCGTACTCGCGCGCGAAGGGCACCCCTTGGGCTACGCACTGATCGATAATGTTTACGGATACCTGCGCCAGCCGATAAACGTTGGCCTCGCGAGCGCGGAAGTCGCCCCCTTTGATCGTGTCGTAAAAGAGCCGGTAGATCGAGTCGCCATCGTTTTGGTAATTCTTCGCGGCATTGATTCCGCCCTGCGCGGCGATGGAATGCGCGCGGCGCGGGCTTTCGTGAAAGGTAAAGACCTTCACTTTATAGCCCTGCTCCGCCAAGGTGGCCGCCGCGCTGGCGCCGGCGAGCCCGGTACCCACGACAATAACCGTGTGCTTACGGCGGTTAGCCGGGTTGACCAGTTTGTTTTCAAACTTACAGGTGTCCCACTTTTTTTCGAGCGGTCCCGAGGGAATTTTGGAATCGAGTTTCACGGAGCTCATTAGAATTTACCCCCGAACATGACGAACAGCGGTTGGCTCATGAAGCCTAACGCAATGACCAAAGCCGCCGCGTAACCGGCCCGCTTCAGGCACTGGTTACGAACGCTGCCCAAGCCCAGTGACTGGACGAAGGAAGAAAGGCCGTGGCCCAGATGAACCAACAAAACGATGAGGCTGAAAAGGTAGTAAGCGACGTACAGCGGATCTTTGAACTTCTCCACGATGAGCCGGTGGAGGTCGCGCATCTCCACGCCGCCGTAAACGGCGGTGTAGTGAGCACCGTATTTGAAGGTGATGAGATGAAGCACCAGAAACACCAAGGTGAGCAGCCCCGTGTAAACCATGCTGCGGCTCGCGAAGGTGGCGCGATCGTTCTCTTCCTTGGTGGGGGTTTTATAAGGCTTCTGCCCCTTTGCCACCGAGCTAGCGCGAGCTAACTGCATCGCAAACCAAACGTGAACTACGAAGGCCAACAGCAGTCCCGCTTCCGCTACCGGCAGGAAGGGGTTGGAAATTAGCTGATGGGCGTACCAGTTGTAACTTTCCGGCCCTTTGAGGATGAGCATGTTGCCGGCCATGTGGGTCAGGGTGAAGAAGCCCAAACCAAACCCCGTGAGGCCGACGAGGTACTTCTTTCCGACGGAGGTCCGTAACACTGTGAGCAATCGCATCGAAGATCCTTTTTTGTGTGAGCGCAGAGTAGCGGGATCGAAGGGTCTTGGCAAAGCCGATCCTACACCGAAAACTCGTTAGAATCAGGACTGTTTTAGTCTGTTTTAATCTTCGTGATTGTCTCTAGTAGCGCTTTCGCCCAGCGAGGCAGCTGTTCGCTCGCCGGTCCGGTGAGGTGTTCGTCGAAGGCGTTGGAGATGTCGGTGGGGTTCAGGTTGATTTCGGTTTTTTTGCAGTGCTCCGGCACCGACGCCACGAACCCCGCGGCGGGGTAGACCTGGCCGGAGGTGCCGACCGCCAGAAAGTAGTCCGCATTTTCGAGCGCCATCCCGATGCGGCCCATCGAAAGCGGCATCTCGCCAAACCACACGATGTGTGGGCGGAGCTGCCCCAGATAGCCGCACTGGGCGCAGTCGTGGCTCTCATCGAGATCCCCGTCCCACTCCACCACCTGGTGGCAGCCCGTGCACCGGGCTTTACGCAGCTCACCGTGCAGGGAAATGAGTTTTTTACTGCCCGCCCGCTGGTGCAGGTCGTCCACGTTTTGCGTTACCAGCAAGAACTCTCCGGTCCAGCGGGCCTCTAACTCGGCCAGGGCCAGGTGGGCCGCGTTCGGCTTTAGATTAGGGTCTTTCAGCTGGCGGCGGCGCTGGTTGTAGAACTCGTAAACCAGCCGCGGGTTGCGGTGGAACCCCTCGGGGGTGGCTACATCCTCTATACGGTGGTTCTCCCAAAGACCGCCGCCGTCGCGAAACGTGCGGATACCGCTTTCGGCCGAAATGCCGGCCCCGGTCAAAACGACGATATTGGGCATGGCTTAGTTTTGACGCACGCTCAGCGGGATGTCTATACTTCGCGCATGCCGAAGATTGAAACAACCAAAGAGCTGGTCGAGTCCTCCTACAAAAAGATGCAGGCGAATATCGAGGTGGTAAAAAAACGCCTCGGTAAAGAAAGCCTGACGCTGACGGAAAAAATTCTGTACGGCCATCTGCACAGTCCGCAGACCCAAAGTTTAGAGCGCGGGGAAAGCATTTTGCAGCTTCATCCCGATCGCGTCGCGATGCAGGATGCCACGGCGCAGATGGCGCTGTTGCAGTACGGTTCGGTAGACCGCAAAGAGACCGCGGTGCCCTCCACGGTGCATTGCGATCATCTGATTCGCGCGCAGGTGGGGGCGGCGGCCGACATGGCGACCGCGCTGGGCGAGAACAAAGAAGTTTACGATTTCCTCCAGACCGCCTCGGCCCGTGCGGGTATCGGCTTCTGGAAACCCGGTTCGGGCATCATCCATCAGGTGGTGCTGGAGAACTACGCGTTCCCCGGTGGCCTGATGATCGGCACCGACTCGCATACGCCGAACGCCGGTGGCTTGGGCATGATTGCCTGTGGCGTGGGTGGCGCGGACGCGGTGGACGCGATGGCGGGGCTTCCCTGGGAAGTGAAGAACCCGAAGATCATTGGCGTGAAGTTGACCGGCGCGATGAGCGGCTGGACCGCTTCCAAAGACGTGATTTGTAAGATGCTCGAGATTCTCACGGTAAAGGGCGGCACGAACCGCATCGTGGAATATTTCGGCCCCGGCGCGGAAAGCATGAGCTGCACGGGCAAGGCGACCATCACGAACATGGGGGCCGAGCTCGGCGCCACGACCTCTTTGTTCCACTACGACAAATCGATGCACGATTACCTCGCCGCCACCGAGCGCGCGGACATCGCCGCGGTCTGCGACCAGTACAAGTCGCTGCTAGTTGCCGATCCGGACGTGGTCGCCCATCCCGAAAAGTATTTCGACCAGGTCATCACGATTGATCTGACGACGTTGGAACCGCAGATCTCCGGCCCCCATTCTCCCGATACGGTTCGCCCGATCTCCAAACTCGGCAGCGACGTGAAGGCGAAGGGCTGGCCCGCGGAGTTGAAAGCGGCGCTCATCGGCAGCTGCACCAACTCGTCGTACGAAGACATCACCCGCGCCGCGGATGTTGCCCAGCAGGCGACCCGCGCCGGCATTAAGTCGGCCGTGCCGCTGCTCGTGACCCCGGGCTCCGAGCAGGTCTACCGCACGATCCAGCGCGACGGCCAGATGGCC
>JBGSST010000186.1:0-11079 GCA_041736915.1 Bdellovibrionota bacterium | reverse complement strand
GCGCTTCGCCGCTTCCACCGCGTTGCGGAACATCCGCATGCCCGGGGTGTCACCGCGGCGATGGTTCGGGTCCAATCGCGTCCAGAATGGGTGGTGGGTCCAATCGAGAAAGCGCTCGGGGTGGGGCATCAGACCGAAAATGCGCCCGCTGGGGTCGCAGATGCCCGCGATGGATGCCGCGGAGCCGTTGGGGTTGTCGACGTAGGTGAGCGCGACCTGATGGTGGGCGATGAGGGCTTCGAGCGTCGCGGGCGTGTCGGTGACAAATCGCCCCTCGCCGTGCGCGATGGGGAGCATGAGCCTCTCTGAACCGAGCCTGTCTGAGCCAAGTTGGCCCGAGCCTGCTCCATCGCTCGGGTCCAGATACTCCTCCAGCCCTTCCGTCCAGATGCACGCCGACCTGGGGTTCGGCAGCACGCGGCACCAGCGATCGATGAATCGCCCGCCGCCGTTGTGGGCCAACGCGCACGTCTGCTTCGGGGCCTGGTCCGTGGGCCACGTTTCGCCAACCGCAGGACCGGGAAGAAGTCCTACCTGCACAAGCACCTGGAAGCCGTTGCAGGCCCCGATCATCGGTACGCCGTTGGCCGCGGCTTCTCGCAGCGCCGGGTACACCTTCTCACGCAGGCGCATCGCAAAGATGCGGCCCGACACGATGCCCATCAAAAAGCCGGTGATGATGTTGATGTGTCCGATGAAGAGGCGGGTGACCCCGACCGTGATCCCCATGCCCAAAAACACCGGGATGAAGATAATCAGCAGCGAGCGAACGCTGCGCATGTAAATCAAAATGATGAGACAGATGAGGCCGATCGAGAGCGAGCCGAGGAAGAAGATATCTCCTTGGATCATATCGGTCTCGACGACCTTCGTGTAATAGCGCTCGGCGAAGTCGTAAGTCACCCCATTGGGCAGGTTCGCCGCCAGCATTTTGGCGGTGAAGTCGATCAGCTGCTTGGTCTTGTTCAGATCCATCGAGTCGAACGACGGCTTCACCATCACCAGGATGTGTTTCCCGTCATCGGAAATCAGGTAGGGCGAAACGCCGGCGGATTTTTGGGCGTGGTCTCGCAGCTCATTGTTGAAAACTGGCTTGGCTTCGGTCTTTTCTTCATCGTCCCAAAGACCCAAATCGAAAATCTCGCGCTTGGCCTTGGTGATCTGGGTGCCGATGTCTTTCTCTAGCTCGAGCAGCTTCGGCGTTTCCACGTAGTACAGCAGGCGATCGGTGAAGAACCGTTTCTCACGCTCGTAAAACACGTCGCGAACGAGGGGGGTTTTCTTCAGCTCCTCTTTCAGCTTCGGCGCCACCGCGAGATGCGATTTGCCGTCCGGTGAGTGCAAAATAATCGTGAAGTACCCAACGCCGCCCACCACCTCGGTCAGCTTTTCGAACTTCACGACCGCGGGATGCTTTTCCGGAAGAAGGTCGGTTAGCGACAGTTTCAGCTGAATTCCGGTTCCGAGGTAGTAACCAATCAGCGCCAGAACAGTAAGGACGCCAGTGACCACCGGAGACCATTGGATGAAGAACTTTTTCATTGGCTGCACCGTATCAAGTTTTTCCCGAAAAGCATTAATTTACGCGGCTTAAGCGGAATTGGACAGGAGTGAAAGCGAAGACCGGCCCTGCTGAAAATCAGCTCTGGGAGCGGCTCCAGCGCCACCACTTTTCTGCGTCCGCTTCCGGGGCTTCGACCTGGATCGGGGGATGGAAGTGAATTTTGGCCTGGATCTTCGGCTCACCCAGCAGGCGCCAAAGGTGGGGCACGAACGAGTCGTCGTCGATGAAGGCTGCCTCGCGCAGCGGGTTGAAGCTCAGGCGGAACGGCTGCACCGGGATGCCATACTGCTGCGCAATCTTGAAGGCGCCCCAACGCCATGGCCGGCTCTCGTCCAACCGGGTGGTCCCCGCCGGAAACAGGGCGACGCTTTGCTTGCCTTCGTGGATGCACTTGCCGACCTTCTCCGCGGTGTCACTGCGCGAGTCTTTCGAGTCGCGATTCACCATCACCACCCCGGCCGCCCTACAAGCCTTGCCGAAGATAGGCCAAGCGGCGAGCTGCTTCTTGGCCACGAAGACCACCGGAACCTTGGCCATGAGCAGGGGGATGTCGAGGTAGCTGATGTGGTTGCCCACGAACAGAATCGGCCGATCGGTAACCGCGTCTCCCTGAACCTTTACCTCTACGCGCAGCAGCTCGAGCATCTCCTGCCCCCAGTCTTGCATGATCTGGTGGCGGACGGAGGTGACGAAGCCGGGCTGTTTTTCGGCCTTCACGATCTGATTCGCCCGCGTGACCGTAATCCCCATGATCTTACGGAAACGACTCAAGCGATCGGTATGGTCGCGGGAGAATTTTCCGATCGGCAGCCCCATCACTTTGTCCACGTTCCCATCATCCTGTAGCAAGTTGAGTCACCCAAGATAACGCAATGTCGGGCATTGGAACTACTTTTTTCCGGATGGTGATACGGCAGGTGACTAGCGTTTCTGCTCCAACGTTTCCCATTTGAAGACTTTGAACAGGTAACCCAGCGCGGGGAAGATGAGCAGCGTACCGGCAATCAGCGCGACCAGTAGCGCGTTAAGCGTCGGCCCCGGCGCGGCTTCGGTATAGAAGTTCAGCCCGGTGCCGTCGGCAAAGCGCACCGCCACGGGGAACTGCACCGCGTACCAACCGAAGAGCACGAGGGCCACGATGGCGACGCCGATTACCCGCACGCTGAGAGTGGGGCCGCGTCCCTCTCTCCGGAGGCTGCGCCAGAACGGAAACCAAAGGATACTGGCGGTGACGAAGCAGGTAAGGCTGAGTGGTGAAGCAAAAAACTCTTTCGTGAGAGGATGGCCGCCCCACTCCGCAAACGCGAACACCAGGGCGCCGGTCACGATGAGCGCCCCGTTGGCTAGCGCCGCCTTACGCCGGAACACCGCGCGCAGTTCCCGCGTATCGGCTTCGCCCGTAAGAAAAACCGCGGCGAGAAAGGCGAAGAGGCATACGGTAAAGAGCCCCATCGCGAGACAAAAAAGATTGAGCCACGGTGCCACGTAGCTTTCCGCAAAGCCAAGCGTGCGCGGATCGATGCGGCCGAAGATCATCGCGCCGCCCAGCACGCCGAGAAAGAACGAGGTCCATACGCTAGATAGCGCGAACGCGCGCGAGTAGAGGGAGAAGAACTCTTTCCCGTACGTATCGTAATGGCGAAACGTGAACGCGCAGCCGCGAAACACGATGCCCACCAGCACGGCCATTAACGGCAGGTGTAGACTCACCGACATCGTCGTGTAGATGCTGGGAAAGCCCATGAACAAGATCACGATGGCCAGCACCAGCCACACGTGGTTCGCTTCCCACACCGGCGCCATCGCGCGGGTGACGAGTGCGCGTTGTTCCTTGCGCAAGTTCTTGCCGAGAAAAAGTTCCAAGATGCCGCCGCCGAAATCCGCACCGGCAAACAGCACGTAAAACAGCAGGGCCACGCCGAGAAACGCGATGATGGAGGTAATGAGGATCACGTTTCGCCCTCACGAAGTTCCCGGTGCAGCGAAAGCGTTTGGCGCCACATCAGGAACGTCACTACCGCCGTGAGAAAAAGATAGAGAAACGCGTACAGCGCCAGTGTGTAAACGACCCCTGGCCGAGGGGTGACCGCGTCGGCCGTCTTGAGCACATTGTAGATAATCCAAGGCTGGCGTCCGACCTCCGTTACCGTCCAGCCCGCTTCGATGGCGATGAACCCCAGCGGAATGGCGCCGACTAGCGCCTTGGGGAACCAGCCGCGAGTGAACTGCTCGGGCCGCTTCCATAAAAAGAACAGCCCTGCCACCGAAAGCAAAGCCATCAGCGAGCCGAGCGCCACCATGAGCTGAAAGGCGTAATGCACCACCGCCACGGGTGGCCAATGCTCGCGCGGAAAATCGTTCAGCCCCTTAACCTCGGCGTCGAACTTTCCGAACGCCAGAAAGCTGAGCATGCCTGGCAGTTCGATGGCAAAACGATTCCGGCCGGTCTCTAGGTCGGGGATTCCGCCAATGAGTAGTGGTGCGCTCTTTGTCGTTTCGAAGAGCGATTCCATCGCGGCGAGCTTGATCGGTTGCCGACGCGCCACGCTTTTTGCGGCGAAGTCGCCCACGATCGGCTGCACTAGCGACGCCACCGCCGCGAAGGTGAATGCAATCTTCACCGCCTTCAGATGAAAGGCGTGGCGAGTACGCAGGCCTAACCACGAGTGCAGTCCCGCCACCGCGAAGCCTACCGCCTGAAAAGCGGCCACCGTCATGTGCAGCCCCTGTAGAAAAGCGGCATCGTTGAACATCGCCGCCCACGGATCGATATTGATGGGATTGCCGCCATTCCAGTCGAACCCGGCCGGGCTATTCATCCATGCGTTCGCACAGATCACGAAGAAAGCGGACGCCACGCCGGATATTCCGACGACCAGACCGCTACCCCAGTGCACCCAGGGCTTGAGCCGATCCCACCCGTACAGAAAAAGCCCGAGCGCGATCGCTTCGAGAAAAAACGCCGTGCCTTCCCAGGAGAACGGCATGCCGATAATGGGGCCGGCATGCTTCATGAAGCCTGGGAACAAAAGTCCCAACTCGAACGACAACGCCGTTCCCGACACCGCCCCCACGGCGAAGAAAATAGCCACCCCTTTGGACCACGCTTGTGTGAGCCGCCGGTAGTCGGGATCTTTATGTTTCAAAAAGATCCAATGGCTCGCCGCCATGAAGAACGGCATGGCCATGCCGATCGACGCGAAGATAATGTGAAAGCCCAGGCTCAAAGCCATCTGCGATCGCGCGGCAAAGAGGTTGTCCATGCCGCTACAATAGGAACCAATCGCCGCTTACGCCAAGCAACGAAAAATCCAGCCCCCGTAGAAAACGTTTTGCAATGCGTTAGCTATGGCGTTAAGCAGATCGGTAGTTGGATTTTAGTGGGAGGGATTCATGGGTAAGGTATTTCGGGGTTTTGTCTTCTTGTTCGTTCTCTTCGCGGTAAACGCGCAGGCGGGAACATTCAATCTGGTGTCCGCCGGGGCCGACGCGATGGCCATTCTCAGCAAGCAGCTGAAAAGTGGCGGGGTGGAGCGCTTCGATCCTTACGATCCGCGTATGCCGTTTCCGCAGGTAAGTGCCGTCGAGGCGCTGGTAAACCCGCGTACGGGTGCCTTTTGCTATTACGATATCGAGCTGGGAAATGCGCTGCACGTTTTCAAAGATCGTCAGGGCGGAAGCCGCTTTAGCATGACGGTGTCGCCCGACCACATTAAGTTCAGCACCTACTACGCCGGTAACGTGGCGCACGCCAATCGTTTCAAGACGGTCTACGGCTGGGATTACAACTTCTGGTGCCGCGGCTCGTTCCAGGTAACGAAGGCCCAGTGGGACCTTTGCGTCATGGACGGGTTCATCGCGCCGCTGCGAATCCAGATGACGGGTCGTTGATTTCGGCTTAGTTTTTTGGCCATGAAACGGCCAGACTTTCTGAATTTCAAAGTCGATCACATGACCCTGTTGGTGCAGCCACGGCTGTACAACGTGTCGTACCTGATTTTCCGCACCATCTTCGGCTGCACGCCAGATCACGTGCTGTACGAAAAGCGGAAGGAATGGGAAGCCGGGCAGGGGGAGAAGTCCCTCACCTTCGCGATGCAGGTGGGAGCTGGCCTCGAAGAAAAGGCCGAGCTCAGCAACACCATGATTGCCGTGGTGCAGCCGTCAGAGCCCAAGGCTCAGTCCTCGCACGTACGCGAGATGCTCGATGGCCACCGCGCGGCCGCCCACTGGCAGCACATTGCGCTACGTACTCCCGACCTAATGGCCTTTCACCGTCACGCGGTCGAGCGCGGCGTGAACTTCATCACCCCGATCCTGCACGACGACAGCGACGACGTGATTCAGGTTTTCAGCGGCGAATGGTTTTTTCCGGGCTCGCCCCCGAGCGGAATGTTTTTTGAGTACCTGCAGCGCAATCCCAGCGAAGGGCTCTTGAAGAAGCTGGCGGAGAAAAATCGCGAGTCGTGGTTCAACGACAAAACCTTCTTGGGTCTCTACGGGGAGAAAGAGCAAGAGTACCAGCGCGAGCAGGTGACGCCGTTTCTCGATCCCGAACTGTTCGAGCAGCTTTACGCCATCGTGAAAGACAAGAACATGTGGGAAATTACCGAAGGCGACGTGCAAAAAGCGGACGACACCATGGTCGCTTATTCGAAGGCCCGCCAAAAATAGGCGCCCGCTAAAGACGCGTTTCGTCGGTTTTTGCCGACGACAGAGTGTATACGAGCGGGGCTTTGGGCGTGAGTGTGCCCACCCGGCGGGCGCAGCCCTTGCACACTTGGGGCGCGCTATGGTGCGCCTAATTCTGTTAGCTTTGGTGATTATGACTTCGAACAGCTTCGCGGAGCCTCCGCAGCCCGCTCGTTTCGAACCCCATCTGAAGGGGCTACGCCAAATCTTCAAAGAGAAAGATCCCGAGAAGCTGATGGACGCTCTCGTGAAGGGCGGCCGTGGGTATTTCTTTTCCATTCAGGGGCTGGCCCGCATTTACGAAGATAAGTATCCCGACACGATGGAGTCGCTCAAAGAGCAGTCGAAGATCCTCGAGGATTTGATCGGTAAGCTCGTGGATAACAACCTCCACCAAAAGTATGCGAAGGATGTAGGGGCACCGCCGGAAGTGGTGGCGCTACTTAAGCGTCAGCAGAAGGAAAATCGCAAAGAGCTGCTGAGGGTTTTGCGCGAAGAGGAGTGGATCGAGAGCGACAACCCGCGCCTCGATCGCTGGGAACGCAAAGTGGAAAAGACCGAGTGGGAAGGGCCAAAGAAGGACCGCATGTACATCCTGGAACAGATGTACGAAAACACCCAGAAGCTGCGCCACAACGACTGGGACATGAACGAGCTGCAGGAGGGGCTGCACGATTTCCGCCGTCGCGTGCGGTGGCTGTCGATTTATAGCCGGGCGCTGACCGATTTGATGGTGATGGACGATAGGCCGTTGGGCCGCTGGGATGCCATTTTGAAAGATCCGATCGCCAAGAGTGAGTACGCCACGATGCCCGAGAGCGAGAAGGTGAAGTTTCCCATCCTGATCCCCAAGCCGATTATGCTGGAGCTTACGAAAGCGATCGAGCAAATGGGCGACGCCAAGGATACGGGCGAAGCGCAAAATGAGTGGTTGAAGGAAGCCCTGCTCGAAACGGGAGCCGCGGATACCGAAGCGAAGGCCCACCGCATGGCGGTGGAGCTGACGAAGCGTCACCCCAAGCACAGCGAGATTCTGCCGGTAGGCCAACGCGTCTACGCCAGGCTGCGGGCCAACGATCACCGATACGAGGAGAAGAAAGACCGCGGCATTCTCGTGGCGTTCAAAGAGATTTTGAAAGAACAGATGGACTGGGATCTGGATGACTGCCGCGAAGCGCTAAAGGATATCGGCCGCTAGTTTCAAAAGGAAGCGGGTACCTGCGGGGCGGTTTACGCGGGCCGATTGCCACCTTGGTCGGGGTGATCTACGCCTGGGATAATGAAATCCCACAAAATTAGTTCGTTGGTTTTGTCCTTGGCCCTCGTTGCGGGGTGTAGCTCCGCGCCGAAAGTGTCCGAGACGCAGCACCTCACGGCCGCGACCACCTGGTTTCAAACTGCTGGCGAGAATTTTGCCCTACAGTATCAGGCCTACCGGCTAGCCCGTTTGGCGCTCGACGAGAATTTACGCCAGAAAAAAGGTAAAGGGTTGCCGCCGGCCGTGGTCGTCGACGTGGACGAAACGGTACTGAGCAACGGGCCCGCGCAGGCCAACATGGTGCTGACCGGAAAAGGGTATCCGGCGGGCTGGACTGAGTGGATGCAGAAAGCTTCGGCTAAGGCCATTCGTGGCTCGGTGGATTTTTTGAAGTACGCGGATAGCAAGAAGGTGAAGGTGTTCTACGTCACCAATCGCCGTCAGGAGCACCAGGGCGTTACGATGAAGAATCTCGCGGCCGTTGGGTTCCCCAACGTTACCGAGGCCAGCGTGCTTTGCAGCCACGGTGAGTGGAACAAGGACTCGCGTCGTAACGAGATCCGTAAGTCCCACGACATCGTGCTGCTCGTTGGCGACAACCTGAACGATTTCAGTTCGGAGTTTCCGGGAAAGTCGGTCACCGTTCGTAACGATGTCGTGGACGCGCAGAAGGATAGGTTTGGAACGACCTACATCCTGATTCCCAACCCGATGTACGGCGACTGGGAAGAGGCGATTTATAAGGGTAACTTCGCGCTGCCCCCGGAAGAGAAAGAAAAGGCGATCCGGTCGGCCCTCGAAGCGAGTCGCTAAGGAACGATTTTCTTCAGTACCGGGCAGGGGCCCGGTAGCAGTGGTCCGTAGCGCTTTTCCCGCTCGGCCGCGAACTCTTTGGCGAGGTTGTTGATGTCGTGTTTGTTTCGACCTTCGTAGGTTTTAAATTGCGCCAACGCCTCGGCGTATTCCGAAGACAACGGATCGAGACCCTCGGGGCCGAGGAGCCGCCGCAGCACCGGTTCGATGACCGATCGATATCGCTCACTCGCTAGAATGCGGGCTAAGTGCGGAAGTAGGTTCGCCGCTGGCCGCCGAAGGAGAAGGGGAACGGCTTGGGTACGCAGCCCATCATTTTCGTGGAGTGAGCAGTTCAGTACGAACTGGAAGGCTAGCGGATGAGAATCGCTCGCCACCTTCGCCAGCAGGGGGCCAAGTACCTCGTCGCTCGATCGAGTGCTGAAGGAAAGAGCCTTTTCGAGAAGCTCGTAGTAGCGATCGCTGCCGGGGGGCAGTCTGTCGAGCAGGTCCTCAATCACCGTCCGGCGGACCGTTATGGGATAGTCGAGCTCAAGTACCGCATCGAGTTTGCTCCAGACAAAATCGACATCACGCTTGATGAACTCGGCCACGGCCGTTCTGCGAACCTCATCGCTCGCCGAGCTAATCGCCGCGAAGTGCTGGTCCCAGGGAATTCCTTGGGGGCTCGCCGATAGAATGGCCAGCGCTACCGGCGTGGTGTACGCGGACCACTCTCCTTTGCCCTTCAGTAAACGATCGGCCAAGGCGAAGCGCTCCGGCGAAGTCTCGGGAAGGCCGTTTGGTCCGAGCAGGTTAAGGAGCAGGGCATGGAGACCGGCTCGGCTTTCGCCGGCGGTGAGCCGTGCGTTGGCGAGGGCCAACCGCTCGGCAATCGGCCTTTCCAAAAGCACGGAGAGCGCTTCCGATCTGAACTTATCGCTGCCCTCCCCAAAGGCTGCTTGCGCGAATACGTTTGTGTCTTTGAACCCGTGACGCTTGGCTGCGCTCAAAGCCGCTTCGCTTAGCTCAGAGTACACCCTTCCGGTAAGGATCAAGTCGTAGAGCAGCTTTCTAATCTGGGTCGACTTCACGTTGGTCTGGGCGTGATCGAGGTAGCCTTGCAGCAACTTCACCTGCGCCGCATCTCCGGGGCCCTCTTTCAGGTAACCAAGCTGAGACACGATGTCGGCGTAGGGGCGTTGCAATAGGGCTTCGGTCGCTCCTAGCCGCGTCTCTTCGTAAGGTACGTGCATTAGCTTGAGGATAGTCTTGAGTGAATCAGCGTCGGTACGGTGGCGAATTTGATTCAGCCCCGCAATGAGCACGTCGGACGGATTTTCCCTCGGGTTCGTGTAGCTCAGACTGCGTTGAATCAGCGCCTCGCGTTCGGCCCCTTCCGGCAACCCGTCCGGACGTAACAGGTGCTGCACGAGTGGACCAATCACCGACGTTGGATACGGCGAGGCGAAGATTCGGTCGAGCGAGCTGGTGAGCATTCTCGTATCGAACGTTTTGAGCTGTTCCACGGCGTTCTCGCGCACCTTGTGCTCCAGATGGGCCGTGGCGGCCAGTAGCATGACGAGCGCCCGGGCGTCTTTACGGCCGGAAAGCTGTTTCAATCCTTCGAGGGAAACTTTTTCGCTTTCTTGGACCCGCGCCTTATATTTGATGGACTGGCGAATGAGACGCTGCCGAAACAACTCGTTGTCTTTGAAGCGAGGATCTTCCAGCAAGGCCTGTAGAACGGGGAGTAAGCCGGTGATTGGAAACTTTTCGTTCGCAAAGAGCAGGCGCGTGTGTTGCTCAATCTCCTTGGGCGGCAACGCCATGATCATGGGCACTACCTTGGCGCGGGTTCCGGGGTCGCGGCTTTGCAACGCCTGAAAGAGGTATGCGGCCTGCTTTCGCTCGGCGGAGCGACGATCTTCCTGCGAAGCCAGGGGGGCCAGCATCGAGGCCACGTGGCTTTCCACCGCCCGCCGGCCCGCCGCACGATCATAGGCGGAGATGCGTTTGAAGAAGTCGGCCGTCTCGTGGCCGTACTTCCACGCGTTGGACTCCTGAGCATTCTCCCGCCGCTGTTCAGGCGGCACTCCGAAAGTGCTGAAGAGTTCAGGGTGGCGCAGAAAGACCCCGCCGAAGTCGACCGCCGTTTCGAAGATTGTGCCCTGCCGGACGCCGTGGTTATCCGAGTAAGACTTTGCGGGAATGGTCAGCTGGTTGTCGCCGCGCCAATGGGCCTGGCGGCCTAGAATCGCCGCCGGAATAGAGCTGTTTCCTTCTTTCAGTAGCTCCACGCCAAGGTCGATGACGAAGTAGTTCTCGACCGTTTCAAAGCCGGTGCCGTGCTCTTGGTTATGCAGATCGAAGACCTTTTGCACGGCTTGCTGCCGCGTTACCTCGGCGATGGCCTCGCCTAAGCTCATCATGCCGTCGCGGTGGTCGGAGATGCGAAGGGCGTCGAGCATCTTCTGTCGTCGGTCGCTCTCGCCCATCGCCTTTTCGTAGTCGCGCGTTTGCTTTTCCACCTTATCAACATTGCGGCTGCCACTGCCTTTCAGATCGACCAGCCCCACTACCTTCCCTTTGTGCTGGGCCGGCGCCACGGCCGCGCGATCGTAGGTTGCGGGATGGCCAAAGGTCCGCGTCTCCTCCGCGAGGGTCGGACCTTCGTAGTGGCTCGTGCGCACGTTGCGCAGCGCTTGCTGCCGCTCGCTTAGGTAAGCAAAGTTCTCCAAGATCCAACCATCGATCTCGGCATTGCTCATGT
>JBGSST010000185.1:0-5534 GCA_041736915.1 Bdellovibrionota bacterium | reverse complement strand
CACCGATCTCGCGGCGACGGGTTACCTCGCGTGGCTCGGCCACCACGACGCCGTCGAACGTGTCGAGAAGCGCGGCGGCCCTTACCGGCTTCCCGAAAAGGTAAAACGCGTGGAGATCGAAGCCCGGCGCTGAACTCGCTTCGAGTCTCCACATCACAAATTCAAAAGGGGATGTACCCCGACGGGTACATCCCCTTTTGAAATATCGGGGCGGCGAGACTCGAACTCACGACCCTCTGCTCCCAAAGCAGATGCGCTAGCCAACTGCGCTACGCCCCGAAAATGAAAACTGTAGTGTTTCTCTTAGCTTGTGGCTCGTCGATTTGCAACGCGTCACTGTTTTTACCCCTTCATGGAACATTCGTGGAACAGACGCGCTGCGGCCTGTCCGGAAAGAGCTTAACGACCCTCGCCAACCGCTCGAGATTCCCTAACGGCCGGTGAATATAACGGTCAGTCATCGCCCCCGAAGAGTGAGCAAACAGCGTTCTTAGGTCATCCTTCGTCGCCCCATAGTGAAGATAGAGCTCCGAAGTGGAATGCCTAAGGCCGTGTGTTCCAATCTCCGGGATTTTCAATGCCCGACAATATCCCTTCAGACATTCGAGGTAGTACTCGTAGGACAAAGACTCGTCGTTGAAGGAAGTTGCCGCCACGTATTCGCTTGAGCGAACCGTTTCGGCTTGTCTGACCCGCTCTAATAATTCCAGCGGAATAATTAGGGTGTGCTGTTTTCCTCCCTTGGGTCTGTCCTTGAAGACCTTTTCTTTTCGCACCCAACTGTCTTTTCTGGAATAGGACCGTTGAATCATGGCCAAACCTCTTTCGAGATCCAGATCCGACCACTTGAGCGCGATCACCTCGCTGACTCGAAGCCCGAGATAGGCCTGAAGCCAGATAGCCAACCCAGGCTCTTTATCCCGAACATGATCGAGAAGAGCCGTGAGCTGTTCCACGTTTAGATGTTTAGCGTCTTTACGCGGGACCCTTGGTTTTAGATTCCTCAGTACCGGATTGTGAGTGAGCAGCTGGTACAGCTCGATGGCATCGCGGAACATTTTTCTCATGAGATTGAACACGTGAAGTTGACTCTGTTCCGATTTGCCAAGGGCCGCCATCTTCCGAAGTACTTTACTTGCGTGCACCGGCGTTACCGTTTTCATCTTCTTGTTCCCAAGAATGGGATTGATGTAATCCCGGTAAAACTGGCGCTGACAGTGCCGCCATCCTGGTGACGCCGAAAGCTCCACCGTATGAAACCAATCCTCGGAGAACTGCTCAACGGTGATGTGGATATTGGTGTTCGTTACGGTTCCGCCCTCGTGCTTTTCGAGCTGAAGGCGGTTTTCATGAGCTTTGGCTTCGGTGGCAGCGGTGAAAGTTTTCGTCACCCACTTTCCATCCGTTCCGCGGACTTTAACCTGGTAGTTCCCGCTGGGAAGCTTTTGAATGGCCATTGCTTATTCCTTTCGTGGAAAAGCAAGACCCGCTCGCCTGGATTTCAAAGACCAACTAGGCGAATGGGAGTCTAGTGAAGAGAATGGCTGTAAACAAGCGGAGCCTTTGCTACCCTGCTCGGCCTGATTTTGGAAGTGGGTAAGAACTTTCCCTCGGTCGAAACGTAGGTGTTTTCCCATACGAAGGACTGGGATCTCGGATCGGTTTACCCAATAGTAGATTGTATTGGGGGAGACCTTTAGGAATTGAGAAATCTCATCAACGGTAAGAAGTACGGTTTCGTCAGTCATGCGCCCCCTTTGAGAAGTGTGTGCCTATGAGTGAGTAAAGGCACACTCAGTTGAGTTCCCGCCGAAAATGGAGAGTCTTGCAAGGCCCCGCCAGCACTCCGCTTTTCCGCGTGTCCAAGAGAGAAAGTGAGGAAATTTTTTTCGGCGTTTTTTCCACCCCTCCGTTGAGGAGCCAGTTGAGGGTCTTGCCCGCGTCGATGCCATGGTGAAGCTTGGCCATCCAACCGCTCACGAGTAGGTCGTCGAGCAAGACGAAGTGGTGCTTGCCTGACTTTTTCCGGGCTTTCTCTTGAAGGTATTGGTCGATCTTGGCGGCAGTCCGGCTCGTTCTTACAAGCCAAACCACGCGATCGATCCGACTGGACTCATCGTAGTGATCTCCAATGTAGGCATATTTCAATTCCCTTTTGAGCGTCAGTTCAACCTCGAGGGCAAACACTTTGTCTTGGTCGCCATAGGGAACACGCCAAAAGCCGTCGGGCCGATGGTACTTACTGCGTGGGACCCAGCCGGGGAACTGCTCGAAATAGATGCGCCGGAGCTGCTGCTCCGAGAACATGGCGTGGCCATCGGGTACTCCGTGCATCCAGTCGCCCAGGTGAATGGCCGTGGTGATGAGGTCGTGCTCGAAGTGCTCCGAGCGATAACCCTTTTCGTGAAAGTCAGCGTAGGGAAACGAGATCTGGCTGAACCCCTTCTTGGTGAGGGAAAAGGCAAAGCGTCGGCCAGTATGATCGGGGGCCAGGCGAACGATCCCCCGCTTCCGCATTTTCCAAAGCTCCTTGTAGGAGGTCTTCGGGGACAGGTGGCTGAAATGAAGCTCGTGCAGTGCCGCGGTCGTTAGCAATTTCCATCGCCAGAGCCTCTTCAGCACGTCGTCCGTAACAAGTGGATCCATTTCTACCCTTTCGCCAATTTCGTTTGGCACGGGGTAGAGCAACGGACGTGCCGGCCATGTTTTGGCCGCTTGTATCTGAAAAAATTGGGGAAAGTTTTTCTAGCGCTTTTCTAACTGCTCCATTAGCGGAACAGAGGGAAGAAAGATTTCGTTCCATTCCCGAGACTTAGGAATTCGCTCCACCTTTGGAGCGATGGAACAGTTGAACAAATGCTTAACGTAGGGGAGCCCATGAACGCTAAGCCTACGCCAGGTCCATCGGTTTCATCCTCACCCAGCCGCCTTTTAGGGGCGCCGCCTACTTCGTTCGCTCGTGGGTCTTGCGGTCGAACAGGCCGTCGAGCTTGGGAGCCTTTTTTGCCGGGGCTGGTTCCGCGGAGCATGCTTTGGCGGCCGCGCAGAACTCGTTGGAGGCTAGCAATGATTCCATTTGGGCCTGCAGGTAATAGCTGGTTGCCGTGTTTTCCATGGCCTGCTTCAACGCCTTGATTTGGAGCCGCTTATCGAACACGTCGCGCACGGTATCGCGGAAATCGGCGTACTCGTTCGAGGCCTTAATGGCATTAGCGAGATCAGCCACGGTCTTGGCGTCCTTCAGGCTGGAGCCCCGGGCGGCTTTCGGACCGCCAAAATAGTTTTTTACGAAGGCCTCGGACTTTTCTCCTGCCTGGGCCAATTTATCGAGGTCATCGCGAATGCCCCAGGCTTCGGCAAAGAAGGATTCATCGTCAAGCGTGCCGATGAAATTAAGTTTACGGATCCGGTCCAGCACTTTCTGGGCCGCCGCCTTTTCTTCGCCGACCAGCCCCATGAAATCCTTGACGCCGTCGACGCCGGGGTTACCGCCCAAAATTTGATTCAGCAGCTCCGAGTAGCTGGTGACTTCGTTCTTCAATTTGCTCAGGTAGGGTTTTTGCATCTCCAAAAAGAATTTTGGATGCTTTCTGTAGTATTCGTCCACCTCGCCGAACTTAAACCCTGTGATGGGCTCAACCGCGTTTCCTCCCGCCGGTTCCGCCAATACCAGGCCCGAGAACAAAAAGGTAAACAGCAAAACTTTCATCTTTCGCCTCCGCAAACTTGGTTGGAAAACCGTGGCGGTATTATACATCATTCAAAAACATAGCAAGGTTGGTGAGATAGGTTAAACAACGGTGAGCGGGTTTCTCACGCTCCCGGCACCCTCTGATGCTGTTAGTGAGTTTCCTCACAGTACTTCTCGACGGACTGGTCCTTGAAGAATTCCTTGGCCGGTATTGCAGGGGTGCACTTGGATTCCGTTCCTAAACAATACTCGGGTGGCTTCTCCCCACTATCCGATGCAATCTTCCTCTGAGGATTCCATCGGGAAATCGTAGAGACCTCTCTTCGGCGGAGATTGAACTGAAGCGAAACTCCCTGCCCTTCATCCCGGTAGAAACATTTCATCGGAAAGAAGTGTGGATTAATCCAGCGTTCCGTTTGGGCTTCCCACCGGGCACCCGGGAATCGTTGCTTAGCCGTTTGCAATTTCTGCTCTGCCTCTCCGTCGTGAATCATCCAGGTCCATTCCCTTACGGAATCGGATCCCTCATCGAAGGTGAAAGCAGCGCGGTCTTGACCATTCTGGCGGTAAGTCCATTCTACGTCCTTCGATTTCGAGTTAGGCACTTTGCTGAAGGCGAGGGTCTCATCCGGTTTTCCCAGGAGCTTGGTCAAGTCGCCTTTGCTCACGTGTCCGGGAACTAACTTTGAGATGGCCTCGAAGTTCAGCCCTTCTCTCTTGTTCGAGGCTGAGAGCGAAGAAGCCACGCCGATGCCGATTGCGAGAACGTGAAAGTAATGAAAACCTTTCATCCGAAGCCCCCTGTTATTTTAGTTTAGGCCCAACGTGTTTCTCCATCCATCCGAAAATCTCGGGGGACACTGATTTCAACGCGTTAGGGTTAAGAATGTAGGTAGCCATATCGTCAGCAAAATCCTCGTGATAACTCAGCATCCCGTTGGGCCGCAGGAACTGCTCCTTGGGCCTGCCAGGTTGAAAATCCGAACTTCCTAGCCATTTCGCAGCTTTCCGAAAAGATTTCTTGTCTGCTTCAGACAGTCCTTCAAGATAACGGTGCCCCATCTCATGCGCGAGAATCTGAGCGAGATTTTGATTGGAATCGAATGCCGCGTCATAAACGACGATATTCGCGCCCCGAGTTGAGGCGGGATTCTCGGGATGGTTCAAGTTTTTCATCCGGTAGATATTATCGAGCTCGTCCTTTAGAAAATTGGGGATCTCGCTTAGCGCCTCTAGCGCTCTTTCTCGTTCCTCTGTGCTCCACTCTTTTGGTTGACCGGTCTTGGCGTCCCAATCCTTCGGGGCCCCATTCTTGAGCTTTGTGTTCCACTTTTCATAGCCGGATGGATTCTTTTGGCAGTGGGCCGAAACATCGGTCTCCTTAACAACCGTTCCATTGGCTTTGATGTAGCCCCTTCTGTGGTGCGCGCTCACCCAGTGAGAGCCTGGGCCACAGGTAGACGGACTTTGAGGGGCAGCAAGAACAGCGGTGACTAACAACGAGAAGATCCGCATCGGCGATCTATATCACGGGGCGATCTCACTGCCCAATCATGGGAGGTAGCGCTCGAAAATCACCGGGGCACCGAACTGGTCTTGGGAGACCGTTGGAAGTGTGGTTCATGGAACACGCATGGAACATCCCATCCAAAATCACCCACAAATAACCACAAACACCCAAACGGCGGATCTTGCTTTAAGTAGTTGTTAATTTTCCTAATTGGTTGGATTTACTTTCGATTCTATCGACGAGAAAAACACCCGTTTATCGTTCCCAAAGCAGATGCGCTAGCCAACTGCGCTACGCCCCGTAAAGAAGGAAGAACCCCAAGGTAGTCGGATG
>JBGSST010000174.1:0-9632 GCA_041736915.1 Bdellovibrionota bacterium | reverse complement strand
GCTGAGCCAGGCGCTGCCGGACGCGAAGACCATTCCGGCCGTTTCCCTCGGCGTACTGCGGGAACTTTTTCGGCAGGCCGCGGTGGTGATCGCCCCCAGCACCGGCCCGCTGCATCTCGCGCACTACGTGGGGACGACGACCATTGGTTTGTACTCGCCCGTGCGCAGTCATCGGCCGCTACGCTGGCAGCCCTGGGGCGGGGAGGGGCGTAGCCTGGTTCTAACGCCTCAGGTCGACTGCCCCGGGAAACGAGAATGCATCGGCGAGCGGTGCCCACAGTACCTCTGCATGGAAAAGACCTCTTGGGATTTGCTTTTGGATAAGGCCAGTGATTTCATCGGGGCGAGTTCAAAATGACCCCTGATTTTCTAGAAAAGTTTTCCGACTCCCGCATCCTCGTAGTCGGTGAGGTTGGCATCGACGAATACCTGTGGGGTGACGTCCGCCGTATCAGCCCCGAGGCCCCCGTTCCGGTGGTCGAGGTGGATTCGCGCACGTTCAAGCTCGGCCTGTCCGGCAACGTGGCTCAGAATATCGCCGCCCTGGGCGGCAAGATTAGCCTGCTTTCCGTATGCGGTGATGACGACGATGCTCATCAGCTGCAGGAAATGTTGAAGTCCGCAGGGGTGGACGAGATGGAACTACTGCCCGACGAGTCGCGCCCGACTCTCCGCAAGGTCCGGGTAATGGCGCAAAAGCAGCACGTAGTGCGGGTGGATTACGAGAAGTCACATAAGCTGGCCCCCGAGCTGGCGCTAACGCTGAACAAAAAAATTTTGGAACGCCTTGATTCCGTCGACGGCATCATCGTGCAGGATTACGCCAAGGGAATTTGGAACGCCGACACGATGAACTTCGTGAAGGAGGCCAAGCTCAAGAACGTGCCCGTGCTCGTGGATCCGAATCGCCAGAGCCCGTTGTCGCTCTACCAAGGGGTGACGTTGCTGACGCCGAACCTGGTCGAGGCGGAAGTGCTGTGTCGTTACCCGAATGAGCCCACACGGACCGCCGGAAAAAATAATGAGCGGCTGACGGAGCTGGGGCGTGAAATTTTGAAGGTGACCGGGGCGGAACACGCCGTAATCACCTGCGGTGAATTCGGCATGGTGAGCTTGAGCAAAGGGGCCACCGAACTATCGCGCATTCCCACCTTTGCGCGCGAAGTGTTCGACGTCACTGGTGCGGGCGATACCGTGATTGCCGTCATCTCGATGATGTACGCGTTGGGCAATCCCTTGCCGCTTTGCCTCAAGGCGGCTAACGCCGCAGCCGGCATCGTGGTCGGCAAGATTGGTGCTTCGACCTGCAGTCCGCAGGAGTTCGTCGAAGAGTGGGAACGGCTTCAGAGCCAGGGCCTGATCGATTAATTACTTCTTCTTTCTCTTCTTCGGCGCGGGCTTTTTGGCTTTGACGGCTTTTCTGGCCGCCGGTTTCGCGGGCCTCTTCGACTTTGCCAGTTTCTTTTTCAGCCGGTCTGGTAGTTTGCCAATGCGCGGATCGCGTTTAGTTGCCAGTTCGCACATTTTCACTACCGCCTCTTCGAAATCAATGGCCTCGGCGGGCAGGTCGAGCCACGTAGTCTTGCCACCGAACATGTGGATGTAGCGCAAAGACGGAAACTCCGCCTGCAAGCTCGAGTGGTGCTCTTTCTCGGTGGCGAGCCAAACGCCGTTGTCATCGATGTAGTCATCCTTTTCGCGCAGGATGAACAAGATCTTGTCGCCGCAGTAGATGGCGTAGCTGCCAAACATCGGCTTCAGCTCGGTCTGTAGACCGTAGAGGTTATCCAAAACGAACGCGTGAGGGATCTTTTTCGCGGCTTTCACGCCGTCAAGATAGGAAACGGCGCTGGAATAGTAAACCCAAAGAGCGGCGGATGGTGCGGAAGATCTTGAGCTTGCTCACGCCTTTTTTCTGGTCGTAGCGGAGGATGAGGGGAACCTCGCGGATGATGGCGTCCATCTTGCGAAGGTTCAAAAGGATGTCGAGCATGGCCTCGAAGCCGTCGCGTTTCACGAACTCGTTACCGAACTTTTCGAAGGCCGCCTTTAGCAGCCCTCCGCGGTAGGCCCGAAAGCCGCAGGTGTAATCGCGAACGCCGTGGATGGGGAACATGATCGTAGCCACGAAGCGAGCGCAGTGGCTGAGCAAAAGCCGGTGAGCGGGAACGCCGCGTACGTAGGCGCCGTATTGGTAGCGCGAGGCAATCACGACGTCGTTGCCTTCGCGGATTCCACGAACCATCGAGCGGATGAGCGTCGGGGTGTGGCTGTTGTCGGCATCCATCGCCACGATAACGTCGTGATCGGTGCAGATCTCGGCGGCGTACTTCAGGCCGTCGCGAATGGTGGCGCCTAGACCCAGGTTGGTTTCGTGGCGCAAGTAATGGACGGGGAGAAATTCGGCGTAACGCTGAACTACCTCGGGAGTTTCGTCTTTGCTCCCATCATCGACCACGATCGTAACGTAGTCGCATTTATCTTCCCACATCGCCTCATCAATCTTCTCGAGCAGCGAACCTAGGTTTTCGGCTTCGTTATAGGCCGGCAGCACGACCAGTATGCGCCGCTTAATGTCGCGCCAAGGGCACGGTCTGGCCTTTACCGGGCGAAGTGCGGTTTTACGCTTGGTCATGGTGACTTATCGGAAAAAGGGGAGTTGAGCGTGAAGGGGATCGATTGCGCGATGCGCAACAGGTGGAAACCTCTGCGCTCGGCTATAATTAAGATAACCTACCATGGCACCCCCAATCGACATATTTGCTGCGCACTGGTCCGCATTCGTCCGTGGAGACGGCGGTTCACTGGATTCCATTTTTTCCCAAGCAGGTTTGCGTCGCGTGATGGGAGATTCGCTGGGGGGGACGGCGCCCGAGCGCCCCGCGCATTCTCACGTGACGGTCCGCCAGTTTGGTACGCCCGCTTCCGGGGCCCAGTCGTTCGCCGAAGATCTCTTAGCCTTTGCCAGCCGCCCGGAGCCGCTGTGCGGCGGAGTGCGCCGTGGCGTTTTCTGCCCTCCTCGCTTGCACGCGGGGGAGGGCAGCCGAGAGGCCACCGCCAGGATCTACCGCGCGCTAAGCGAAGCCGACGGCGGAACCTTGTATTTGCCGGAGCATCCCCGTGATTTAGAGGAGGTGGCTCTACCTGGCCCCACCACGTTGTTCAGTCCGCGTTCACCCGAGTTACACGTTCGCGTGGTAGGAACCGCCAAGTGGATCGTTACCTATCGCCCGTTACCCGCATTGGCGGCGCTAGGCGCCGGGATTCCGACATTGTGGATTGCGGTAAGCGAGGAAAGCCGGCGCCTGGCCGCAAGCTGGGGAGTGAAGGCGTGGACTCCCGACGAGGCGACGCCCGAAAGAGTTCTGGAATGGATTGCCAAGGCCACCCCGCAGCCGCTGGAAGTTCCCGCGGGTCATCAGTCGGAATGGAGCCGATTGGAAGCCATGACTTCGCCGCCGGCCCCGAGCCAGGGCGAGCCGCCTTGTTTCGCTTCGATCTCAAGCGGTGACTATCTTCCGTTTCTCGAAGGTTACGTGGGTAACCTAATCGACGCGCACGCGGGAAAACGAATTACGGTTTACGTTCTGGCCCTCGATGAAAAAGTCGAGGGGCCACTGCGAACACGGTTCGGAGATCTCTGCGATCTGAAATTATTCCAGTTGCATGATTTCTGGACCCAGGACCAGATGCCGGAAATCCGTTCGCGCAGTGTGGGAGTTCGGGCCTTCTCGACTAAGCCCCTCCTTATTCGTCGCGCTTTACTGGAAACGGGGCGTCCGGTCTTTTACGCGGATTCCGATGTGTATTTTTTTAGCTCCAGCATTCCGCTCATCGAAGAGTTCTCCTCGTCGGGGGTTTTGCTATTTCCCCACTGGAACGATGACTTCCGTTGCTCGCGTACCGACGGAATCTTCAATGCGGGGATGGTAGTAAGCTACGCCTCCGGCATTCCCTTTCTCGACTGGTGGTCCGAACGTTGCTGGGAGAACGCAAACTACGGTCAGGGTGATGGCGTAGTCGCCGATCAAGGCTATCTCGACTTTGGCCCGGCTCTTTTTGAGGCCGTTCACTCTTACCGGCAAGGTGATCACGATGTAGCCCGCTGGAACCTTTTCTCATTGGGCGTGCATTGGGATAGCTCTTTTCCACCCCGGCCGTACGCGGCGAACGGGGCATCGGTAAAAACTTACCACGCGGCCTTTGTCGACTCGATGGGGTTATCCGAAGTGAAGTTTGCGTGGGACAGCGCCAATTATTTCTTCTCGCCGAGCTACGTTGCCGCAACGCCGGCTCCCCTCATGGAATTAGTGTTGTTGCAGCAGGCAACTCACTGGCTCACGTTGTCTCGCTGGTTGAGGCTCGTGCAGAAGCTAGGGCTGAAGGGCGGCCGACGAACGGAGTGGTTGCGTCGGGCGGTGGGGCCGTGGGGAAAAAAAGTACTTTCGTGGATCTCGGGTCCAGGCGATCGTGCTTGGAGCTCGGCGGCGCCGGTTCTGCCGGCTACGAGTGACCCTTGGATTCTCGGGCACCGTGAGTGCTTTCAACCCGATCGCCGGCCAACCGAAATCAAGCGACGCGCGTAAGCTTCGCCCCCAAGCGGTGGCGCCAGAGGCCATCGATGCCTTCCTCGAGGCTGACGGTCGTCTTCCAGCCCCAGGTTTTCTTCGCTAGCGTGCATTCGAGCGCGACGCGTTCCGCTTCCAAGAGCTCAATCGGTTGATCCTTCACCTGAAGTTTTCGTCCGGAGACTTTCTCCAGGGTCGCAAAAAGTTCGTGGAGAGTCGTGCCGTGACCGGACCCAATATTGAAAATTCCCGAGACGGGATTGCGCAATGCCAGTTGGAATGCACGACTAACGTCGTGCACCGCAAGAAAATCTTTGGCCGTCGCAAGTGGTGCCCAAAGCGGCAGTACTTCTCGATTGTAGAGTTTTTCTATGGCGGCGCCGATGATGCCTTGGTGTAGCCGACCGATCTGGTGAATGCCGTAAGGGTTCGACACCCGGAGAATCGATACTTTCCAGTTTTCCTCTTCCGCTAGATCCATGAAGCGCTTCTCGAGTAAGTACTTGGTTACGGCGTACGGCGTGCGCATCATCAGAGGGCTGTGCTCATCCAGTGTGCCGACGGACGCACCTCGATAGAGGGCTCCGCCGCTGGAAGTATAAATAAGTCGTTTTATCCCCACATCCTTCATGCCCGCGATCAAACGGGCAGCGGTACTGAGGTTAGTCGTAGCGTGGCCTTCGGCCTCGGCAAAAGGCTCGGCCGGGTATCCCCGCTCGGCTAAGTGAATGACGGCATCGCAGCCGGTCAGCCACTTACGGGTTTGAACCGTATCGAGTAAGTCACCGATGAAGGGAACCAATCCGGGGCGGGCGGGGGGCGGCGCCCGGCGTGGACTATAGAGGGCGTGCACCACTACGGAAGAGTCAGAGCCGAAGAAGTCGATGGCTTCACGCCCTAAGAATCCACCGGCGCCCGATATCGCTATCTTGTGTTTTGGTTGCACGGTTACCTTAAGTGTATCCGAGGGAATCGCCCGTTACGCCGCGTAAAGATCCTTCTCGAGCCGCTTATCCGTTTCCGCGACTAAGCTCGGCGCTATATCGGGGTGAGCTATCCGCTGGTGAAAGACACGGTAGGTTTCGTGCGGCATCCGGTAAAAGCCCAAGCGCCGAAGCTTACGCTGAAACTCCACGTAGTATCCCGGCAACTGGTTTCCCTTGCGGCGGCCCCGCGTGAAGAAGCCCTTCTTCCGCTGCAACCACCAGATCGCCGAGGCGGCTAAGGCGACGATTAGGAACACCCACCGCCATTCAACGTGAAGCCGTAGCTTTCTACTTTCCTGCACGAGACTCGACTTACCGATGTTAATGAGCAGCTCAGTCTGCGTGCGCGTGTTGTAGTCGACCACGTAACGCGAGAACCAGTACTTTGCGGCTCCCGACCAAAGCTCGAATTCCTCCAGCCAGGCGAACTGGGGGATGCGGCGAACCAGGGGGGTGGGATCGAAACGCAGCCAGCCATTTACGGTGAAGACCTCGACCCAGGCGTGCGCATTCTGGTCGCGAACCTCCAGCACCTGCGACAGCCGGTTGAATTGCCCCCCGCGAAAACCCAGGACTACCCGAGCGGGAACTCCCCAGCTACGTAGGGCCAGCGTGGCCGCGGTGGCAAAGTATTCACAATGGCCTTCGCGTTTGTCCGTCAAAAATGATTCCAGCGTTTTTGCCTCACCCGCAAGGACCGCTTTGTAGTTTTTCTGGAAGTGTTTCGCCAGAATGAGCAGTAGGTCGTTCAGCTCGGCCTTGGCTTTCGGCTTATCCATGCTGTTCAGCCACTTCGTGAAGAATGGCCGCGCGGCGAAGGTTTCGGGAACTTCCTTGTAGGCCTCTTCTTCGTCGTCGGAGAGCTCCGGACGGCCGAAGTAGTGCAATGGCGTTTCTTCGAAATCTACCTGGTACGAGTATCGGAAATAGCCGGGCACCGCGCGTAGCACGTTGCCCGACTCGTCAATCAGCGCCCGGCCGGTCGTGCGGTACGGGAGCTCAATGCCCCATAGCTGACCGGGGTAAACAATCCATTGGTTGGAGTGAGGTTCGCGGTAAATTTTTATGCCGTGCAGGCGGGTGCGCGGCCGGCCCACCCGATGAATCCGCAGTGGCTCGGCGGCGGTAAAGGTTTGGTGCCACTTCAAGCCATCGAAACGATCGAGCACATTGCCCCGAAAGTAGAGGTCCTGTCCGTTTACCGCTAGCCAGTTGCGATCCGCGGAGTCGAGCGGCTCTACCACGAGCGCGAGCGCCGATGAAGGGGAGGGGCCGGTGCCGTTTAGTGACAGGCCGCCGGAGTAGCCAGTGAGAGTTTGCCGATCGCGTAGGCCAAACGGATTGCTCCACTGAATCGTGCGGGGAAAGAACACGAAGATGAAAATACCGAAGCTCCATCCGGCCAGCAGGCAAAGGAGGAATGGGCGGAAATAGCCTTCGGGAATGCGTTCGTGCGGCTCTCTTTCCGAAAAATACGACGAATTCAGATAAAAAACGAAGGCCGCGCAGAAAGCGATGAAGAGCAAGTGATCGGATACTTCGCCCCCGCCAATTACGGCCGTTACCGCGAGCATGAGTGTGCCCACGCACAGCTTCCAATCAAGTTTTCGATCTACCGGAAACAGCAGGGCAACGGCGACGATCGCGTTGAAGAGAGGACCGAAGAAGAACACGATGTCTTGCGTTTCCTTGTAGGCCGTGGCGCCGACGAACACCGACATTCCGAGGTTCAGAAACGTTACGATTGCCGCCAGGGTGCGGAAGAGGCGGGGCGAAAGGTTGCGCCCGCGTAGCAGGACGGCCAGGCTGACGAAGGCCAGCGTAAGCCAGGGCGGCACGATCCCTGAATTGAATCCCATCAACGCGGACAGCCCCACGACCGAGATAATGGTAACGCGATGGTAATGGCGGATGGCCGGCCGGATCATGATATGTCCCACCGGTATGTGCCGTTCCCCACTTTGAGCCGGGTCGAGCCGAATGGCGCTTGGCCAATGGCCGCTTCGGGGGCGGGAAGGGGAAATGCGGCCAGGTACTCGCGCACGGTTTCCAGGCTGCTAAGGTAGCCCTTGTCGTCGGGGAGCCGGAGAAAAAACTCTAGCGATTCCAGTCCGACCGCTTCGCAAGCGGTGAGCACGGTCGAGAGAAACTCTTCCTTTACCGTCGTCACCGCGCTTGCCGCGAGTGACCACTCCGGTTGAATGATGAAGGAGGTTCCACGGTGGGGCTCTACGAAAACCTTTACCGCCCAGTCGCCTTCTTTTTTTCCCGCGCTCTTGCGCCAGTCGATGAGGCGTACGGAATCTTCATTGGTGTACCGGCGGTGGCTGTGAAACTCGGGCTGTTGGTTTCCCGAACGCAGCGCCGTGCGCATCTCCTGCTGCAGATCGTTCTTCAGCTTCGTGTTGACTCGCGGGTAAACGACGATCGGACGTGGCAAGGTCGCGACCTTGAACTTCGCAATGAGGCCGAACGGGTAAAGGGTGCGGAGCACTACGGGCAAAGCGGGATATACCCCGCGGGCCAGCCCCGTGCAGGTAACGTGGGCCGCGCGTTGCTCGCCGGCAATGAGCCGTAGAAAATGGGAGAAGCCGAGTGACGGTAGCTCAGGGTGGAACAAGCGGAACCGGGGGACTCGCTCGGTTATCACGATTTCGTTACCGAAAAGGGGAACTCGGCGATCCACGTTCTGCAAGGCGACGTTTACGCGGAACGAAGCCTCCGCCTCGGCGAACGTTTTGGAGCCGCCAACGATTTCAAAGGGCTTGATCGAACGTTCGGACAGTAGCCCCGATGTGATGAGTAAGCCGCTGCCGAAGGCCAAGGCGAGAAAAAGGGCGTTGTAGCCCGAAGCCGCAGCGAGAATTCCGAGCAGCACCACGAAGCAAAGCACGTACGTGCCGGCTTTAGTGAACGAAATGCCCCGGTTTACGGACTTGAAATACATCAGTCCACCGGCGTCTTTTGGAGTAGCTCCTGAATTCGCTGGGCGCCCTGGCTATCCTGCGCCGGGATGCGGTGGGCTAGGCACGGATGGGCCATTTCGATTAGGTCATCGGGCAGGACGTAGTTTCGGCCGTAGAGCACGGCGCGAGCTTTCGCCATGCGCATCCACAGCACACCGGCCCGCGTGGAGAAGCCGGGCGGAAACTCCTTGCGGCTGTTGTCGAGCAGACGGCGTGCGTACGCGGAAACTCGACGGGCGCAGGTCACTTCGTTCACCTGCTTTTGCCACTGCGACAACGTCTCGGGGCTAGCTAGAGTAGGAAGCGACGCGGTTCCCTGGTCCTTTAGCGAGTTCTCGAGAATGGAAATTTCTTTCTCCTCGCTCGGGTAGCCTAGCGATAGACAGGCGCTGAAGCGATCCCACTGCGACTCGGGAAGGGCGTAGGTGCCCATCTGCGTCGATGGATTCTGCGCGGCGAAGATCAAAAACGGTTTGGGCAACGGGTAAGTCGTTTTTTGTATCGTGACCACCCCTTCCGCCATGGCCTCCAGCAGTGCGCTCTGCGTTCGCGGCGAGGCCCGGTTGAGCTCGTCGACGAATACGAAATTCGAGAACACCGGACCCGGCTGGAAGACGAAGGTCTCTTTGGAGCTTTGGTAGACTTCGACGCCGAGAATATCCGACGGTAGCAAGTCGCTGGTGCACTGGATACGTGTCATGGAAAGTCCCAGCCACTGCGATAGTGCCTTGATCAACGTTGTCTTGCCCACGCCGGGAATATCTTCGAAAAGGAGATGCCCTTCGGCTAGCACGGAGCACAGAATGGCGTCCGTTAGCTTCTCTTTCCCGTGTAGGAATTTTTCCAGCTCTTTTTTTACTTCCGAGAGCGAGTCCACCGTTGTGTTTTTAGGGAATGCGACGACGTTTGCCATTCTGTTTTATCGACGATTTCGTGTATTTGCATAATAGCGCGATGAGTCGAGTGAAAAGGTTTGTTTGGGCTAAATGCACACGCTACTAAATAGGTCTCCCGAGAGCCGTTTACCCAATGGTTTTCGGAAGAGTACGGGGGACAGGTTGCTGCTGGTGGTACGCTCGGGTTCATCTCATCGTGAAGGTCGTAAACAAGAA
>JBGSST010000108.1:0-1219 GCA_041736915.1 Bdellovibrionota bacterium | reverse complement strand
TCGCCTTCCGCTTTCGTCAGCTGCGATTCAGCCTGCATACCACGCAAGTTGGGGATAACTACCGACAAGATTACAGCGATAACGGCCATCACGATCACAAGCTCAACGAGCGTGAAGCCTTTTTGGAACTTACGGGACATGGGATTCCTCCAGTTATTAGAAAATGCTCAAATATTTTTCGGGATTTGTAGGAAAGAACTTAACTCTTTTAATTCTAATGGCGCGGCGAGCAAGCAATATCCCTAGAATGGGGGAGAGACGAAATAAACCTGCCGCGTTTCACGCGACAGATTTAATTTTTGGCGACGGGGGCGTTGCTTTCGCAGCGGCCGCTGCCGGAGTAGGTCACGCGCTGGTTCGAGCCGTCCCACGTGGGCGTGGTGTCGGCGCGGGGACCGCGAGAGTAGATGATGAAGTAGTTTCCGAAAACCGCATCGCTGCCCGTGATGTAACCGTACGTATTATTCGCGCCGTCGGTGTGAAACGGGTCGGTCAGTTTTTGGGGAATCACCTGGGGAGCCGCCCCTACGAGAGCGTTGTGAATATCGGGAGGGTAGGCGCTATTGTTGTTCTTCCAATACGAAGTTAGCGCCGACTTCAACGTGACGAGCTCACCTTCGATCTTCGTGAGATTACCTTCGACCATCATACCGGACGTGGATTTCATCACCACGCTCAACAGAATGGCCACTACGGCCATTACGATCACCAGCTCAACCAGGGTAAAGCCCGCTTTTGCTGCCCGCGTTTTGAAGGGCTTCTTGCCCATAAGTGCTCTCCTCACGTCCGCTACCTAACTTTAGTATGTTCCTATTCGGACCTACCCCCCATCCCCTGAAGGAGTTACGGAAAAGCGTTGGCAATCCAAATGGTTACGCCGTTATGTCGGCAAAATGTCGAGGATTTATCAAGGGAGACGGACAAATTTTGAACCTAGAAATTGTACGCGGTTTTTTGGGATAGGCGGAAATAAAAAAAGGGAGACCCGAGCCGGGTCTCCCTCAATTCTTTTAAAGCGACTAAACAGTCAGCGATTACTGTTTAACCACCGGAGCGTTGCTTACGACGCGGCCGCCACCCGAATAGGTAACGCGGTTGTTCGTGCCGTCCCACGTTACTGCCGTGGTGTCGGCTTTCGGGCCCTTCGTGTAGATCGCGAAGTAGTCGCCGAAGTCCGTGTCGTTACCCGACGAGTATCCGTACGTGCCCGAGGCAGTGT
>JBGSST010000078.1:0-11451 GCA_041736915.1 Bdellovibrionota bacterium | reverse complement strand
GTGCTTTTCGCCATTGGGCGTCTACCGGGCTGGATTGCCCAGTGGAAAGAGATGACCGAAGCTCCGAGCGCCAAGATCGGCCGCCCTCGCCAGATCTACGTAGGCGAAAAAGAACGCGCTTTCGTTCCTTTAACTCAGCGCGGTTAAAAAAATTCAGGGCGGGCAAGCTTGATTTGCCCGGCTCTGTTATCTTATTCTCAATAGTTCCTAGTAGTTCGGCTCGCGTTTTCGTTAGGCTTTATTTTCATCAACCAAAGAGTACTCAGTGGCCAAACAGAAAATCACTACCAGTAGTACCGCGGAATATTTTTCCAAGAACCTGCAGCAGGTAGGTTTTTCTTCGCCCACTAAGGCCGTTCTGACCACGCTGAAAGAAGCGGTGGATAACTCCCTCGATGCTTGTGAAGAAGAGGGCATCATGCCCGAGCTCACCGTCGAGATTAAAAAGCTAGGTGCCGGCACGCTGAAGAATACGGACCTCGTTCAGATCTCGGTTGAGGACAATGGTCCCGGGCTGAATGTGGAAGACGTTCCCTCGGTGTTCGGCGAGTACCTCGCTTCTTCCAAGTTCGGCCGCGGCCGCTGTTCGCGCGGTCAGCAGGGTATCGGTATTTCGGCCGCCACCACGTGGGCGCAGCTCACGACCGCCCGGGGCGCCAAGGTCATCACCAAGACCGCAAAGATGCGCCAGGCCGCCGCGATGACGGTGGAAGTCGACATCAAACACAATAAGGGCACGATCAAAGACAAGAAGTCGGTCGACTGGGATCGCCCGCACGGGGTTTCGGTGGAGTTTCAGATCGACGGCCGCATTCAGCTCGGCGGTGACGGCGGACTCGTGTCGTACCTTCTGGGCACCACGCTGGTAAACCCACACCTTACTTTGAAGTACCGTCTGCCGGATCAGGAATGGCAGACCATCAAGCGTGTGTCGGAAGTGGTGCCGGAAATTCCGGAAGCCACCGAGCCTCACCCGCATACGATGAAGCTGGGCGAGTTCATCGCGCATTCCCACTTGTTTGGGAAAATGTCGCTCCGTAGCTGGTTCAAAAAAGGCTTTTCGCGCATCACCGACAACACGATTCAGGAGTTCGTAAAGAACGGGCTCAACAAAAAGTACATCGATGAGTCCATCGACAAGCTGAACGAAACCCAGTTCAAAGAGGTCTTCGCGGCGATGCAAAAGACCGAGTTGATGTCGCCGAGCACTAAGTCGGTCATCACCATCGGTGAAGAGGCTTTCTCTAAAAGCGTACGCCGTCTGGGCGAAGTGGACTTTTTCGCGGTGGTCACGCGCAAGCCCACCATTTGCGACTTCAAGCCCGTAGCCGTCGAAGTAGCGGTCGCCCGGTTGAAAACTCCCGAGCGCTCGGGGGAAGAGGGCGAGCAGCAGGCCACGGTACTGCGCTTCGCCAACCGCGTTCCGTTGCAGTTCGATAAAGCGGCCTGCGCGATGGTGAACGCCATCGAAACGGTCAACTGGCGAACCTACGGCATCAGCCAGCCGCGGGACAGTGTGCCCCTCGGCCCCTACGTCATCGCCATTTCGCTCGTGTCGCCGTTCATCAAGTTCAAGAACGCCTCGAAAGAAACCGTGGATGCCAGCGACGAGCTGGTCGAAGAGATTCGCCGCGCGCTGATTCAGGCGGGCCAGCGGCTTTCGCGTCACATCAAGAAAGAGTCGCGCGAGGCCGATCTCGAAGAAAAACTTCGCCACATCGAACAGTTCTGCCCGATTTTGGTGGATTGCCTGTGCCGCATCGCCAAGGCGCCGGCGGCGCGTAAGAAGAAAGCCGCCGAAGGTCTGGTTAAACTTTTGGGCCGCGACATCAATCAGGCCAAAGAGCATCTGGAAGAAGCGGTCAACGCCGCCGAGATTGCCAAGTCGAAGGGCAAGTTCCAGGTGATCGAAGAAGAAAAGGCCGACGTCATCGAAGCCACCGAAGTAGAGGCGGAGATGGAAAAAGAAGAAGGTAAAAAGGGTAAGAAGGGCGACGACAAAAAGAAGTCGAAGGAAAAGGGCCGTAAGGGCTCCGCTAAAGAGAAGGTGGCCGAACGATGAGCCTCGAAAAAGTCAGCGATATTCCCAAGCTTTCCAAAAACCTTTGCGAGCGACTCCTCCGGGATCTCGAAGAGGCCAAGCGCCCGGTGCTGCAGGCCGTAAAGTGCTCGTTGGACAACTCCGAGTACAACCCTAAGGTCGGTTACCTGACCCCGGGTGCAAAAATGGTACGAACGGAGCTCAACGTAGCTTCGGTCCAGAAAATGTCGCGCGCCATCTTCGTGCTGGAGATTTTGCTCCGCAACTTAGAGACCGGCGCGGTCAACACCAAGCGCGAAATCTACTACATCTGCAAAGGTGAAGTGAAACATGATCCCGCACTTAAGCCGCTAGATTTTCAAGATCAGTCCGAGAGCGATTCGGTCATCGATTTCATCTGCGAAATGCTCGAGTGCTACCGTGAAGAGCTGAACTGTTACGCCAACGATCGTGGCGGACAAACGTACTCGAACCAGCTCGTGGTCACCGAAACGCTACCCGACGGCACGAAGGCCGTGGTGGATCTGAGCTCGCTCGGAACGACTCCGTTTCAGCCGAAGAACCGGCCGCAGAGCTTGAGGCTTAAGGCCAAGAAGAAGATCGATTTTTGTCTGGTGGTCGAGTCAGAAGGCACGGCGAACACGCTGGTGGCCAACGGGTTTTGCAAGCGCCACAACTGCATTCTGCTGGGCGCCCAGGGCGTACCGTCGAACGCGGTTCGCGGCTGGTGCAAGCTGATCTCCGAAGAGCTAAGCGTACCCATCTACTTCTTCGGCGATCTGGACGCGTATACGATGCAGAACATCTACCGCACGCTGAAAGCCGGTTCCGCCGCGAGCTTGATTCGCAATGCGGACTACAGCGCGCCGGAAGTTCGCTTCTTGGGCGTGTTGCCGGAAGACATCAAAAAGTTTGATCTCTCGGATTACCCGGTAAAAGAGAGCGATCCAACGGAAGGCCGTCAGCTGAAAAAAGCCGCCGACGCCTTGAAGAACGATCCGTTCTTCCGCGACAAGAAAAACAAGGGCGTCGCCAAGCTGCTCGAGTGGCTGATCAAGAACAAGCGACGTTGCGAACAGCAATCCTACTTCATGGTCGACCCTCGCGATCCGCAGATGCCGGAAAAGATCATCGTCGAGAAGATCAAGCGCGGCGAGTACCTGTAGCCTTCCCCAAAAGGGGGTTGGCCCCTTTTAGGGCTTAGAACGAGATGCCGAGGTCTACTTTGCCTAGTGGCTGGTAAACCGTCGTGCGGGTTCCGATGAGGAACACGTTCTGCGACTGCACGTACTGCGCGCCTACGCCGATCCCTAAGTTGAAACCGCCGCGGGCGAGGAAGCGGTAGCCCAGGGTGCCCTGGACGGCCGGGGTGAACTTGGCCACTTGGGTGGTGTCCTGAAAATTGTAGACGCCGGCGGCGATGCTCAGGTTGAGGCCGCTGAAGGTGTTTCCGCTGAAGTAGAAGTCGAGCGTACCGAACGAACCAAGCACGCTGTTGCTTTCCGAGTTACGCGAGAAGGTCGGCATGATTCCTAGGGAGATACCGCCGCCGAGGGAAAGCTGAAAGTTGAGGGCCGGCATGATGAAGCCTTGGCCGCCGAACGCGCCAAAGGTGAGCGAGCGGTGGAACAAGGGCACGGTGCGCTTAACGACGTACTTGTCGCCGTAGCTCGACGGCTGACGTCCGGGCCCTTCGCCGAAAACGTAGAGCGTGTCGCCGGCGCTCACGCGATCGTGAAGCGATGGCGACTTGATCGAGACGAGGTAGGAAGAGTTTCCGATCACCCTGCCGCACGCGATGATCTTGTCTTCACGGTGAAAACACACGGAGTCGTTCACGCGCCATTGCTTGCCCGAGGTGATCTTCACCACTTCGCGCTGCACGCGTTTGGCGTACGCCGGCGCGCTCACGATGAGCAGCACGAGGGCGATCGATTTTAGGAACACTTTGGGCACGAGACTCCTCAAGGTCTTATCGGAATTCCCTAGGAGTTACTTCACTTTGGACCCGTAACCGGGTGCGGCTCGCGGGGTGTTCCTTGCGGCGGCCGCTGGCCTGCGTAAAGTTTTACTGTGAGATCAACGTCTTTACTTGCCGCGTTAGCAATATTGCCTACTTGAGCTTCGCCTGCAGAATCTTGTCGTCGACTTCCAACCGGTCGAGCACCTCATGGCCGGCGGTCACTTCGCCAAAGAAAGTGTAACGGCCACGCAGGTGAAGGTTGGGCGCCAAGTTGAAAAAGATCTGCGAACCGCCGGTATCCTGACCCGCGGTCGCTAGCCCCACCAAACCGCGCTCGGGAGAAACCAGCGAGTATTGATCGCGGATGAGGTAGCCGGGGCCACCAAAGCCGTCGCCGCGGGGATCGCCCCCTTGCACCACGAAGTTGGGTACCACGCGGTGAAAAGTCTTCTCGGTGAAGAACCCATTCTTCACGAGCTTCATGATCTCGAAATTAACCAGTGGGGTTTCATCGAAGAACTTGATCGTGATGTCCCCTTTGGTGGTTTTCAACAGCAGCGCTTTGCCGCCGGTAGGCTTGATGTCGTTGTAGTTGGTAGTCGCCGGCCGCGTAACCTTACTGTTGAGTGGGATGCGGCTACTTTCATCGTTACCCGTCAGCGCCTTCTTGGCTTTGGCGGCCGCCTCCACGACGACCTTCTCGTTGTCCTTGAAGGCCTCTTCCACCACGTCGAGCTGCGACGGATCACCTACCACCGCCAGCGCACTCAAAATCGCCACCCGGGCCTCCACCTGATCCGCTGCCAGGTGCAATCGGTAGGTCAGGCTGAGCGGTACGGCAAAATCTTTCCAGCGGTTCTTCTCCACGATCTGCGAAATGAGCGCGGAGATACCGAGATCGCCTTTCTCCAAAGTTTTCCGCAACAACGGCTTCGTCGTGGCGGGATACTTCTCTTCCGGCGTTTGGCTCAAGGCTTCGAGCGAGGCCTGTATCACCGACGTTTTGGTGTGAGTCAGGTAGGTCAGCACCTTCTCCAAATCTTCCGTTCCGCCGAGTACTCCCAATGAGCCGATACACGCTTCGAGCAGCGGCGGCCCGGCCTGCGGCAAGATCTCATTGAGTCGCGTGCGGGCCAAGGTGGGGTTGATGGCGGCTAGCGTCTTCAGCGCGGCCCCGCGTTTCCATACGGAGGTCTCCACCTTGATGATGTTGTCGACCTGCTCGGACAGGCGCGGTCCGGCGGCGGCCCCCATGTTGTAGATGGTTTCCAGCACCTGGTAGATGAGGTGGCCCGACCCGTCCTCGAGCGCAGTCTTCAGGGCGGCGAAAACCGTTTCCGAAGCCGGATGGGTCGACAGCGCTTTAGCCGCTTCGATGCGGGCACCGGGGTTGCCGGCGGAGTTGGCCAGCTCGCTAGCTAAATACAGGGAAACTTCCGCGGTCTTGAACCGGCCTAGCGTACGTAGCAACAGCTCACGGGTTTCGGGCCAGTTGGTTTTGCGGGCGGCCGTAATCAGCGACGCGGCCGGCACGGAGCTAATTTCGTTCTTCCACCGAGAAAGGGCGAAAGAGGCGGAACGGGCTACCGGCTCGCCACCCGCCGCTAGCGTTCCCAGATCCTTCAAAATGTCCTGCACGTTGGGAGGCACGGTGGTGCCCAGCGTGGTGAAGATCTTTCCCATCGCCTCGCAGGCCGCTTCCATCACGTCGATCGAGTTTCCCGCTTTGAGGAAGGGGGCCACGGTGTTCAAAGCCTTGTCGCTGGCCGAAATGCCGAGGGCGTTCAGGATGGCTACGATCGTCTCGCCGTCTTTCTGCATCGCTAAGTGCTGCTGCAAAATTTTTAGCGACAGCTCGGTGCCGATCATGCCCAGGCTGAAGGCGGCCAGCTGTTTCAGCTCTTTATCTTTTCGGTTGAGCAGGTTGGCCAGCGGTTCGAGATAAGATCCGTCGCGGTTCCGTCCGGCCGCCAAAATCGCCGCTTTGGCGATCCTTCGCGAAGGGTGGCCAAAAAGTGCCAGTAACCGCTTGTCGCCCGTGATGCGACTATCTTCGGCTTGCAGAATACGATTCCAGGCCGTGGCATCGCTAGCCGAGTTCGAACTCTGCGGCTTGCGCGAAGCAGACGAGCTTCGGCGCGCTTCCGCGGTCGCCGAGAGCGTGAAAAGAAAAACGACGCCGGTGATGAACATAGGTAAGCGCACGATCCGAAAATTTACACCATCTCACTACTTTGGGCGAGGTATTGACTCGTGATGTCGTCGATAAGTGTTGACGGTGAAAATGCGGCTCGATAGCTGTCATGGCTTGCTATGTCATAAACTGGGGGATGGATGAAGGTTGCGGTTTTAGCGGTGTTGATGGGTTTGGCGTTTCCGGTGGCTGGTTTTGCGAGCGGCTACGTGTGTGAGTCGGGAGATGGCGTGCGGGTTCGCCTCTATCATTACAACAACCCCAAGAAGGGGACCCGCAATCCGGCGGCGTTCGTGTACAGCACGGCGGCCGAAGGGACGTTGCTGACCGTGCGTGGAAAGCGGATCACGCGCGTGAATCTTCCCGAAGAGGTCGAGTACCACGTGCCCGGCAACGAAGCGGTCGACGCCGATACGGTGGTCTTGCGCGTACGCTACAAAGAAGGCATCGACGAGAAAGCCCCGCAGACGAACCTTCCCGGCGAACTCTCTTTTCACCAGGGTGAAGAAAGAGTCGATTCGGTGAAGCTTCGCTGCCTGCGCTTTCTGAAGGGACGCCCCTGAATCTTCTGGAAGGCCTGAATCCGGTTCAGCGTGATGCCGTCGCTTACGGCGACGGCTCCATGTTAATCCTGGCCGGCGCGGGCTCCGGTAAGACCCGGGTCGTCACCCACCGCATCGCCCATCTGATTTACGAGCGGGGTGTGGACCCGCGCCAAATTTTCGCGGTGACCTTTACGAATAAAGCGGCCGCGGAGATGCGCGAGCGTGTTTCACGCCTACTCGCCCAGATGGGCGTTCACGTGCCCGTCCGCGACATGTGGGTCAGCACCTTCCACTCCGCGTGCGTGCGTATCTTGCGTTCCGACATTCGGCATCTGGGTTACCCGTCCCACTTCACCATCTACGACGACACCGACCAGCTGTCCGTGGTGAAGGCGGTGATGAAAGAGCTCAATCTCAACGAAACCGCCTTTACCCCAAAATCGATCCAGGGGCGCATCAATACCATCAAGAACCAAGGCGTCGAGGCGGAGAACTACTCCAGCCAATTTTCTGGCCCGTTCGAAGAGGCCTTTGAAAAAGCGTTCAAGCGTTACTCCGAGGTGCTGAAGCTTTCCGCGGCGCTGGACTTTGCGGATCTTATTTTAAAGACGGTCACTTTGTTCACTACAAAGCCGCAGGTCCTGGCGATGTACCAAGAGCGTTTTCCTTACACCTTTATCGATGAGTACCAAGACACCAACCGCACGCAGTACCTGCTAATGAAGCTGATTGCGGGCCCGAACGCCAATCTGTGCGCGGTGGGTGACGAGGATCAATCGATCTACCGGTGGCGGGGCGCGGACATTCAGAACATTTTGAGCTTCGAGAAGGACTACCCGAACGCCGCAATTTTTAAACTCGAAGAGAATTATCGTTCGACCAAGAACATCATCGAGGCGGCCAGCAAGGTGATCGCCCACAACACGGAACGGCGAGACAAGAATCTTTTTACGAACAACGTAGAAGGCGAAAAGATTCATGTGTTCGAGGCGTACGACGAGCAGGACGAAGCGCAGAAGGTTATCGCCCAGCTGATGAAGATCGTAGACGACGGCGCTTCGCTGAACCAGGTGGCGGTCTTTTACCGCACGAACGCCCAGTCCCGCGTGCTCGAAGAGTTTTTGCGTACGAAGGGGATCAACTACCAGATCTTCGGCGGCCCGAAGTTCTACGACCGCCTCGAAGTGAAAGACACCTTGGCGTATTTGAAGCTGATCGCGAACTCCGCGGACGACGTCAGCTTCCGCCGCGTGGTCAACGTGCCGGGCCGGGGTATCGGCGCCGTGTCGCTCGAAAAGCTGACTACGTGCGCGCGAGAGCGGGGGCTATCGCATTACGATACGTTAGAAGCTTTCTTCGGCGACAATCCGTCGCTGAATTCGGCGGATCTCGGCCGCGCAGCCAAGGGATTCCAAAAGTTTTATAAGATCATGAAAGGGCTTAAGGCCACCGCCGCCGATCTTTTGATCTCCGACTTGGTCAACCAGGTGCTCGAAGACTCGGGCTATCGGAAGTCGCTCATCGACGAAAACTCCATCGAAGCGCAGGGCCGTCTCGAGAACTTGGCGGAGCTTCGGCAGAGCATCGTGGAGTACGAGCTGCGCAAAGGGGGCGAGCAGCCGAACGTTCCCGTTACTCTGCAAAACTTTCTCGAAGAGATTGCGCTCGTTTCTCAGGCCGACGCGGTGGACAAGGACGCTCCGGCCGTGAAGATGATGACCATTCACATGGCGAAGGGGCTGGAGTTCGACCACGTTTTCATCGTCGGGCTCGAAGAAGAGCTCTTTCCCAGCATCCGGCCCTGGGAGCCGGTGGAGCCGGGAGACGTCGAGGAAGAGCGCCGCTTGTTCTACGTAGGCATGACCCGCGCGCGACAACGGCTATGGCTTTTCTTCGCTAAAAACCGAGTGGTATTCGGTAACCCGCAGTTTCGGGTAGTAAGTCGTTTCATCGAGGAGATTCCGGCGGAGTACCTCGAGATGCAAAAGGCCGATTATTTTTCCCGGCGCCGCGGCTTCCTCGATCGCAAGACTCTGCCGATGCGCAACGAGTTCGACGACGGTCCGCTCGATTTCGACGAGTACAGCCAGGTGGCGCCCGACGACAACGGGCTGCGGGACGAAAGTTTCGACGAAGGCATCTCATTGCGCAAAGGCGAACGCGTGACCCATCCGATCTTCGGAGAAGGTGTGGTCCAGGGGCACATTGGCAAAGACAAGATCATCGTCAACTTCGTCGGCCGGGGGCTGAAAAAACTCGCGGCCAGCTTCGTGCAGCCCCTCAACAAAGGGTAACGGACCGCCGTCAGGTAACGAAAAAGCGCGGATTTTTCTGCGCTGATTCCGCCCGAAGCTGGTAATAAGGCCCGATGTTCTTAGCCACCGGTACTACCAAACATCGTGAAGAGCTTTCCGCCCTGCGCGCCAAGGCCTGGGCCTACGGCATTTCCGTGGAGCAGTTTCAGCAGCGAAATAAAAAGCTCTACGCCCACCCCTTCGGAAAAATCCGGGTAGAAACGCACGTTTATCTTGGGCAGCAGGGCGACATTTTATCCAGCTGCGATACGCTCGACGTGGACTTCGCCTTGCTAGACAAAGCGGGCGACGTGGTTCATGAGCGCGGGCTACTGCTCGCCTCGGTCTTTACCCCCGAGGAAAAACGCAAGAAGGGGCACTGTTCATCGATGCTAGAAGAGTTATTCGAAGAAGAGTCGGACAAGGTGTGGTGCCTCTACTCGGACATTCAACCTGAGTTCTACGAGAAGCACGATTTCAAGGCGACCACGGTAAGTGAAAAGACCGAAGCCATCGATTTCGACGAGGCCGTCAGCCTCTGCGAGCCAATCGAGCTCGAGGTGGCGGTGAAGGGGATTCAAGAACATCGTCTGCGGAAGCTTCGAAGCGGAGAGACCGGGCTCGTCCTTTTGCCCGACGTGGAATGGGTGGATTGGAATCTGCTGCGTTTCGGCCTGACCGCCGAGTGGGAACGGGAACCCTTTCCGGCGACGAGCTTTCAGGTGGGCACCGACTTCGTGGTGGCCGCGCCGGACTTCGTTCGCGAACAGATTCGCGTGCTTTACGCCACTTCGGACGAGGCGCGTTTCAGCGCAGTGCGCTGGCTGGCGACCGAGACGAAGCTAAAAGAAGAGTTTTACTGGGAGCTAGGGCCCAGCACGGGCGGCGACGTTTCCGTGCCCATGGCCATGAGCCGTCACTATCCCGAAGCGATTAGTTTTCGAGATCTTCAGTTTGGGGACTGGTGGTAACCGAGTCCACGCGGGTCTTTGCCGTTGAGGGTCCAACCGCGCTATCGAGCGTGGCCTTCCAGCCGTTGCCGAACGCGTCCACCTGGTAAGCCTGAACTAAACCTACGCCGCGGCAGAAGGTTTCGTAGCTGTCCGTTTTGTCGTGACGCTTGGTCCAGCAGTCGGAGTAAGTACCGGCCGGTACCGTGATGTTAGACCGGGAGTACCAGGTGAACGACTGGTTACCCGACAAGAACTTCTTTCCGTCGGTAAGCGGCGCTTCGATGTACGCATCCCACTCCGCGCCGTTCCAGTACCAAACTTGATCCCCGTCGGTGGCGTACGCCACTTTATTGGTGCCCGATTGGCAAAGACCCGGAAGGTACGTGCCCTTGCGGGTGCTCAGCTGGGCGGAGCCGCGCGTCGTGCGGGTCACCTTGCCGGGCTGGCACGCCGTGCCGAAGGTGGTCGAGCCAAAGGTCGTGACCTGGTAGTTCCAGGTCCAGGTGTCGGCCAGGGGGAAAATCTGACGTTTGAGCTCCTCGGCGTTCATTAGATCCTTCGTAAACTCTTTGCAGGCCGGGAAAACCACGAGCAGGGCAATCGCCAAATATTTCTTCATATGGGACCGGATTATAAGGGGTAAGCGGGCAAAGGGAAGCGGGTTGCGTGGGGGAGGGGTGGCGGGTATCTTGCTGACCGATGTTGACCAAAGAAGAAGTCCTAAAAATCGGGCGCTTGGCCCGTTTGGAGCTGTCCGCCGGCGAGGTGGAATTTTTCCAAACCCGGTTGTCCCGCGTCCTTGATTACGTAAAAGAGCTAGATACGTTGGCCGCCGATTCCGACGCGATCGTACGCCACGTTCCTAAAGACGCGGTTTCGGTTCGCGAAGACAAGTCCGTTCCCTTTCAATCGATCCCGGCCATTTTGAAAAATGCCCCGGACACCGAAGAGAACAGCTTCCGCCTCCCGGCGGTTTTGGAAGAGTAAGCACACAATGGAATTCGATAAGTTTCAGATTTTAGATTTACTGGAAGGCTACCAGAAGCGGCAGTTCAAGCCGTCGGAAGTCACCGCGAAGTACCTGGCCGAGATCAAGCGCCAGAACCCCAAGCTCAACGCTTTCTTGCACGTCAACGAGGCGGAAACGATCAAGCGTGCACACGAGCTGGACGATAAGATGGGCGAAGTGGAAAAGCTGCCGTTGTTCGGCGTGCCGGTCGCCATCAAGGACAACTTTCTCGTTAAGAACTGGCGCATGACTGCCGGCTCGAAAATTTTGGGCGATTACGTCGCGCCGTATACGGCGACGTCGGTGGAGCGGCTCGAAGCCGCCGGCGCCATCTGCATTGGTAAAACCAACCTCGACGAGTTCGCGATGGGCTCGTCGAACGAGAACAGCGCTTTCGGACCGGTGAAGAACCCCTTCGACCACACCCGCGTTCCCGGCGGTAGCAGCGGTGG
>JBGSST010000069.1:0-3869 GCA_041736915.1 Bdellovibrionota bacterium | reverse complement strand
GGCGGCCCCAGTGAAGCCAGCCGCTAGCGATCGCGGTCGAAAAGGCTACGGGTACCTTTTCCTCTGAACCCCCTTTCCCTATAACCGGGGCGGGGGTTCCTATGCGCGCGCTTGCGGCTTTTCTCACCGTTTCTTGGTCGGTACACGCCTTCGCCTGGGGCGAACGGGGGCATCATCTCATCTGCGAAGTGGCCTCACGCCTCGTCCAGGAAAAGGGGCTGGTCTCCTTCATGAACCGGCGCGGCCACATGATGGGCCACGTCTGCAACTTGCCCGACGTGCAGTGGAAAAGTTTAGGGGCCGTTGCCAAGCCCGGTGACGCGGCCCACTTCATGGACCCGGAGAATCTGGGCTACGCCATCGGCAATGTCCCTACCGATTTTGCCACAATCGTGAAGTCCACCGGCAAGCCCGCCGCCGAGGTGGCCGATCTGTTGGGCTCACTCTGGTGGCGCACCGATCAGTTCGCCCGCCGCGCGCAAAGTTTTGCCGCCACCGCGAAGGCCGCCAAATTTCCCTCGGGTAAAGAAGAGCAAGACGATTCCCATCCCTACAACGCGGCCGTGCACGGCATGCTCGTATCGTTTGGCTTGATGGGGCACTTCGTCGGGGACGCGTCGATGCCGTACCATAACACCGCCGACTACGATGGCTGGGGTAAGGCACGCGGAGGCATCCACGCTTACTACGAAACGTTTTCCGTGAACGCGATTGACCTCTCGCTCGTGACCGATGTGGAGAAGGCCGCCCTCGAACAGCGTGACGGAAAGCTATTCCCTCCCGAGAAGGGGACGGTACTCGAAAGAATGCGTGAGCTATCGACGCTCTCGATGAAAGACCTGCCGCTGGTGGAAGCGGCCGACGAGATCTACACGCCGTCGAAGTCGGGGCCGCCCAAAGTTTTCGCGAAGCGGCCGCCCGACGAGAACGGGGCCAAGGTGTTTCGCAAGATCATCGTGCCGCAGCTCGCCCGATCGGCGTTGCTGCTCGCGGCGTTCTGGGACGACAGTTACCGGGCCGGAGGACGGCCCGCGTTGGGTGGGTACAAGAGCTATCGGTATCCAATGTTCACGGAGTACGTGCCGCTCGATTATCTCGGCGGCACTAACTCCATGGCGGAAGGTACCGCACGTACCTTCCGGACTTGCAGCGGGCACTAGAGTAGCGATTGCCCGCTTAGTGGGGTGGGATTTATCCGATCTTCCGAAGAGGATTCGGTTGAGCGGTGATTCTCCGGGCCGTGCCTGAGTAGTTGCCCGCATGGACTTGAGGCTCGGCCTTCGTTCCTTTAAACAAAATTGCTTTCGTGGTCTCTTCGTTCGCGCGTTCGAGATTTCCGGCGCTCAAGTTGGCGCCGAATGACTGGCGATCCGGTCCGTAATCCAAAACCGTAATGGCGGACTCTCCCACGCGAATGATCGAACCGTGACCGATCGGGTGATCGATAATCTTTTCGTCCCCGAGGTAAGTTCCATTGGTGGAGTGAAGATCCATCACGCGGAGCTCGCCGCGCAACCCCTGATAAAACATCGCGTGACGGCGGGACGCGCCCGTATCCGTAACGATGAGGTCGGCGCCCGCGCGGCCGACCGTGCAAGAGTCCTTACGGAGCTCTTTGATTTCCGATACAGCGGTACCTTCGGGGGTCATCGAAGAAACGCGAATTCTGAGTCTCATTGCTATCTCCCTGGGGCTAAGGAGGAACTTAGGAACCTGACTTTTACCGACACGACATTAGGTATTTTCTTAATAGAGCAACGTAAGTACCAACTTCGTTAGACACTTGCGCGCCCCCTCCTAAGTCATGGAAACAAGACGCATCCCCCGGTTCATCGTCCAGATCCGGTACACCCGCGCCGCCGGTGAACACGTGCAAAAGTTACTTTCAAAGTTAGCTAGTCGATCCGGGATACCTGTCTGCTTTCGCTTATTTGGCGCGGCTTTTCGGCCTCCCAATCAAATCGACAAGATTTTGGTCATCGTAAGTGCTGGTAAGCAGGCCCTAATCGCCCTGTTAGCAAACTGACTGTTCAATCGTTGATCGAAAAATGGGCCGTATTCTGAAAGGATTCGGGGCTACCAAATTGCACTGGTTATAAGGATGTCGATCGCCGCCGCCACCGCGAATCCCGATGACTGGTTCTGCCCGTTCTGCGGGAAAGCCGAGCCCGACTTCAACGCCGAGAAGTTGCAGTTCCGCTGTCAGCGCTGCCACGCCGTGGGAATGCATTCGCTCTTTATCAAGCGCGTAATCTCGCGCGACGCCTTCGCCCGTTTGGAAACATGCTTTAAAACGAAACCCGTGCCGCACGTAGCGAGAACCTGTCCGGCCTGTCGCGCCCCCATTTCATTTTTCGCTTTTCAGTCCGCCGATCGAGAAAACGCTTTGGGCCATTGCGTGCCCTGCCGTTGGACATGGTCGGAGGGGCAAGATTTTCTCCACGCTTTTTCGAAATCCGGACCGAACCTTCAGGAGAAAGCCGAGCTCAACGCCATCCACCAAGTTCGCGAAGAGCTCAACCCGTACGTCACTTTTCACCAACCCTGGCTAGATGGGGAATACCTATCGGACCACGGCCGCCGGATAGCCGACACGATGGTCGACGAAGCCACGTCCCCCATCCGCCATCACGACAACTCCAAGGCTCCCGTCTACACCCTCACGATTCTCATCGCCTGCGCGGTCACGAGCTTACTGATCTCACGATATCCCGCGCTACGTCCCTACTTCCTATTCGATCCCCGGCACCCGTTGGCGTACGGCGGGCTGCCTATGGTGCTGAGCGGCCTGCTGCACTTCACCCCGGCCCACTTCTTCGGGAATGCCTTACCGCTGCTGCTATTTGGGTGGGTACTCGAAAACGAACTTAAGGAGCCCCATCGCGTAGTTTTCGTTTTTATCGGTTCCGTTTTCTGTGGCAGCTTGATGCACGGCTTTTTCGCGCCCCCTATTCCGGTAGCGGGAGCGAGCGGCGGAGCCCGGGGGCTGCTCGCCTATTACGTGATGCTCTTTCCGTGGACCCAGTTCACGGTGCTAAGAAGGGTTCGCGCGATCTACGGCTACTTTCGGATTACGATGACGAGCGCGGCTTTCTTTACGATGACGCTGGCGCTTGATTTTTTAGGGGGCTGGGCCACGAGCACGCTCTACCACGCCTCGCAAACCCCGCGGCTTCCCCTAGCGCCCAACATCGCCGAGGTCTTGCGCTTGAGCATCGTACTCGTCACCGACTACCTACCGGGCTGGTATTCGATCGCTTGCATGGCCCACATCGGAGGAGCCGTATTCGGCTTGCTGTGCGCGGCCTGGGGAACGGATCTCCTTAAGGCGGCGTTGCTCGTTTCCACCGCACCGCCGAGCCGACGCCGCGACGGCCGCCGCCGTAATCCGATCCCAAGTCAGCGGCTTTCCGGCTTTCCCAACGGCATGCGTCCGTTGCCGCAGGCAGCGCAGCCTTACACCTCCCCCACGCGCCGCGAGACCATTCCGCCCCGAACGAAAAAAGGCCCGGCGTCCAAGTAGGAGGCCGGGCCCTTCGAAGAATTTCGGCTTAGTTCATGCCGACGGTGTGCTTTTTGGGCTTAGCCGCGCCCACCTTGTCGCCCGTTTTTGCGGGCTGAGCTTTGGCCGAAGGGCCACCGGTCGCCGGCGCCGCCGTACCGCCGCCGGACTGGCCGAGGTAGATCACATAGTCCGCAAGGACGTTGATCTGCTTCTCGGAATCACCGTTCAGAATGTCCGGAGCTGGCGTCTGCATTTCGGGCCAGAAACCCGGCATACGCGTTCCCGGAACCATCTTCTGCGGGTCCTTAAGCAAAGCGACGATCCACTCGCGACGCAGGCGCTTGGCGGACTTGGACAGATTCGG
>JBGSST010000068.1:0-2230 GCA_041736915.1 Bdellovibrionota bacterium | reverse complement strand
CGTAGGGCCTGACGGGTATGAGAGCGACGTTTCTTGGGTACTGCCATGATCTTCTCCTAAAAAAACTGACTCAGTGGCGGATCTTTTCCAACACTGAAAACGGACTAAAATCGTTCTTCTGCAAGCAAGTGCACTTACCTGTATTTAGGTTGGTGCCGCACTTTTGACAAACCCCTTTGCAATCCGGGCCACAAAGGCTCTGGTAGGGGAGGCTCAAAAAAAACTGTTCGCGGACGAGCGGGGCGAGGTCTACCTCGTGTCCCTCGAAAAAGTGCACATCCAGCTCATCGCTCTCTTCGGCGAGAACCGGCGTGGCCTTGGTCTGCGTCGCGTGGGCCAACGCCACCGCAAACTCGTGCTTGAGCGCGAGGGGGAAGGTCTCCGCGCACCGGGCACAGCTCTGGTCCACTTTAAAGCCCATGTTGCCGCGCAAATAGTAGTCGGGCTCTAGCTTGGTGACCTGCATTTCGATGTCGAGATCGCTCTTCACCACGTAGCCTTCTTTACCAACGGACTGGATTAGTTCGCGGATCCAGGCGTCTTTTTGGCTGGAGAAGCGGAACGAGCTATCTCCTTCGGCTAGTTGTGTGAGGGCAAGCTTCATAATAAAGCTCGCAAATCTAGCAGTTACGTCATTTTAATCAAGTTGAAAAACTCTTGGCGTGTGCTCGGGTTACGGAACTCACCGAGCAGGGAGCTGGTCTGGGTGGAAGAGTTTTGCTTCTCCACCCCGCGCATCATCATGCACATGTGCTGGGCCTCGATCACCACCCCTACGCCGTGGGGCTTCAAGATGTCCATCAGGCTAGAGGCCACTTCGTGGGTCAGCCGCTCCTGAACCTGCAGGCGGCGTGCGAAAACATCAACGATCCTGGCCATTTTAGATAAGCCAATGATCTGCTTTTTGGGGATGTAACCCACGTGGCACTGCCCGAAGAAGGGCACCAGGTGGTGCTCACAAAGGCTGTAAAACTCGATTCGGCGGACGATGACCATGTCCGAGTGGGTGGCTTCGAACAGGGCGCCGTTGACTACCTCGTCCACCGACTTGTCGTAGCCCGCGGTCAGAAAGCGGAAAGCTTTGAGAAAACGGCCGGGGGTCTTGATGAGCCCTTCGCGCTTCGGGTCTTCGCCAATGGCCTTCAGCAGCGTCTCCACCCCCTCCAAAAGCTTACCCTCGTGCTCGCCAAAGCCCAGGGCGCCCGCCGCCGCGGCCGCCGGGTGGGGGGCAAACGACGCACATTTGCTTTTCTCTTTGGACTTGGTCTTAGGCCTGGGCATCGGAATCTCCGTAATATTCGGCCCAGTTCCGGCCCGTGCTCTTCAACCGCAGGCGGTAAAGCTGGGCGCGGCCGTTAGAGGCGGCCTGGATCTCGCGGGCCAACCGGTCCCAGCTGACCAGCAACAGGGTCTCCGAGGTGGGCAGCCTGCCCTCCAGAAAAGGAACGTCGTGGTTTAAGTGCCGGTGGTCCAGCGGGGCAACGACCAGCTCCTGCAACATCGATTTGAGGCGCTGAAAATGAACGACCATGCCGGTATCCGGGTCCGGATACCCCTTCACCGTAACCTCCAGCTCGTAGTTGTGGCCGTGGCCGAACGGGTTGGAGCAGGCTCCAAAGATGTCCCGATTCTGCTCGGGCGACCAGTCGTCGCGGTAGAGCCGGTGCGCCGCCGAAAACTCGACTAAGCGGGTGATGAAGAGTGGTCCAGGCATGACGGGGCAAGCTAGCAAGAGTGCCCGTTCAGCACAACCTAAACCCTTACTTCAGCTGGCCGGCGTCGTTCACGGGCTTCTTCTTTTCGTCTCCGTCGTCATCGAAGAGACCGGCGCCGAAGTTCACTAGCCCCGCGGCGAAGCTGTAGGCCGCGCTTCCGAGCTGATACGAGATGAACAGCTCGTAAGGCACCTCGAGGGTGATGAGGTTGCGAAGGGGCCCCTGCTTGCCGTGGTGCTCGATGGCCGATACCCGTCCCGGCGTCACTCCCCGCATTCCGGTGAGATACAAAGCGGTAAGGGTGGGAATGTAGCGAATGGGGTGGGGAACATAGATTCCGGCCCCCCGCGATAGCGCCCGGCAAACGCCGCCGATACACATGTTGTAACTCGCTTTGCCTTCTTGGGCCGCGAGGTAGGCCTGCAAATTCGCCAGCTCTTCGGGAGTGACGGCGATGCGAAAACGGAAAAAGCCCTTACCGCCTTGGCGCGCGGCCGTCTCGTTCACCTCTGACT
>JBGSST010000066.1:0-19946 GCA_041736915.1 Bdellovibrionota bacterium | reverse complement strand
CGAGCTGGCCACCAAGCGCTAGCCAAGCCCGCCCGCAAAGCGGCCGACACATTCGCTTCACAATCACTCTTTAGAATGATTGGAGCCCTGCCTAAGCAAGAAGGGGTGAGTCAGGCTAATCAGGTAGTGCCGTGATGCAACACACAGTCTTTTCTTCACTTCGTATTTTGCTCATTTCGCTAACGGCCGTTTCCTTATCGGGTTGTTTGGAAGTCCCCCGGCTAAAGGGCAGCACCAAGAGCGAACTTAGTACGACCGCCAGCGAACGCGGCTGCGGCTCCACGCTGCCGGGAGCCACGGAATCCCGCACGAGATTCGAGAACCCCTCGGTGCCCTTTGGCCAAAATTGCGTGGCCGAAACGCAGTCGCGAAGGTGCAGCAACGGTTCGTTTACCGATTGGTCTGGCACCTACGCTAATCCGGCGTGCTCGCCATTACCCGCAGCGACGCCTCCGCCAGTACTTGCACCGACTCCCGCGCCGCTGCTCAATGAATTTCGCGTTTTCGACTACGGCCAAGATGGACAGGCTCGCGTGCTCTTTTCGGCGCCGGCCGATACCTCTAATCTCGGTCGTCTGAGAATCACTCGCCGAGCGGGCAGCGCGGCACCGAGTTCCGACTGCTCCGGGAGCGATCACGTGGTCGCGAATCAATCTACCTTTGTCGCCTATTCCCCGATCGATGCCGTGGAACCAGGCCAGTCCTATACGTATCGTATCTGCCTGTGGAACAAGAGTGACGTGTTGTTGGGAAGTTTGCTGGCCCAGTTTACGGCGGCCCCGTTAGGAAGCCGGGTAATCATCGGCACGGCCAGCGATACGCCGACGAGTGAAGTTGAATTTTCTGGCGCTTACGTACTCTGGCAGGGGAACTTTGGCTACCTGACTGCGTGCGACACCCGCATTCCGGCGGGCAGCCCGTTCGCTTGCGATCGAAACTTGGACAATCGAATCTCGGCCGAAATCGGCGGAGGATCGAAGGCGAAAATTGACGGTACGGTAATTACATATCTAAGCGGGACCGCCGTTAGGGTGTGTGACATCCTGAAGAACGGCTCGGCAGGAGGATGTGGGACCTTTGATGCAAAGGTTACCATTAGCCGAACGGCCACTACGAACCGCGAGCCTTCGGTTTCCGGCCGACGCGTTCTGTGGCATGAAGCCCTCCCCGGCTCCAGCACGCAGAATCGGATTCTGATGTGTGACATAGACTTAAGTTCCGGAGAGGCCGGCTCCTGTAGCGCACCCACTGAGCTGCTGGCATCCACGAGCCGGCGCTTCACGATCTCGAACTCTAAAGTCCTTTCCGGGCGCGGGTTCAACATCAACGACCACGCCAGCCCCAGCTACTGCGATTTGGATCAAAATAGCTGCACGGACGAAGGTCAGTACACCGCGCTTACCGCGGGCTCTCCGTTCGGTTCTGACGGCGTAATCTATGGCCAAGGGGTCGCCTGGCGGGAAACCGAGACGCTGAATGGCAACGCAGTTAACTCTATTTTCCGCTGCGAGTTCGCGAAAAACGGCCTGGCGGGCGGCTGTCTTCCCAACGACAGCAAAACCAAGATCGTGGAACGACTCACTGCCAATGCTCCCACTTTGACCATCTCCTCGAATCGCTACCTTTCCTGGCCGAACACCGCCGGACAGTTCTATGAGTACTGTGACACCAGCCTCACGGATGGCGGGAACAAGTTGGCCTGCTTCAAGGAAAGCGAGAAAGGAACGATTAGCGACCTGAGCACGGTCGTGACGAATCGTCCGGTTTTAAGCCCTAACTTTATTGCCTATCGAGGGTTCAGCGGCGGCCGAGTCACGATACTCGAGCGTCGCTAGGTCCAGACCCGCGTGGCCCCTAATAACTCCGCGGCGGTGTACCGATAAGCCAGAGTGAAAAACTTTGCCGTAAGATGCCTACTTGCCCTCATGGCGTCGGGGGTTAACCTTCCCGCCCTCGCCGAGCCCGTTTTCGAGAACGAAGACACCTACGAGCCACGCCGCCGCGTACTCGCCGACACGTTCACGCCCACGCCCGAGCAGCTGGCGTCCAAGAAACTTAAAGTCGCTTTTTTCGACGCCGACAGCACGCTCCGCGTGGCCCCCTCGGGGTCCGTCTCCGCCAACTCCGCGCGCGACATGTGGCTGCTTCCGCTCGTATCGCAGAAGATAGCCCAGCTGAACGCCGAGGGTTACCTCGTCGTGATCGTCTCCAACCAGGGCGGCATTCCGAAAAACATTTCGCTGAAGCAGGCCGACGCGGCGTTGGACTTCGTGCGCTCGATGACGGGCTGGTTGAATCCCCAAGCCCAGTTCCACTACTTTGATTTTGCCGACAAGTACGACAACGATCGCAAGCCCGCCACCGGGATGATGGACCGGCTGGAGCAGAAGATTAAAGACAAGTACGGCGCCGACTTCGTCATCGATAAGGCCGAGTCTTTCATGTGCGGCGATTCTGCCTACAAAAAAGGACAAACCCGTCCCGACGGAAAAGAAGGCACCGACTTTAGCGACTCCGATCGTGGCGTGGCCGAAAAGTACGGCATCAAATTCGTCGATCCGGCCGACCTGTTCCGCTGGCGCCAGTACGGTTACGAGCGGTTCACCAGCAAAGCCATGGTCGATGAGTTCTTCGAAAAGCACCCCGAGCTCAAGGGCAAACCCACGGGCCGCTGCCCTTTCCCCTCCCTCGTCCCCAAGCCCTAAGCCCGGCGAGCTTGACCCGTGTGGTATCTTCCCCGGCGTGATTCAGCCCGGCCAACCTGCTTTAGTCCTGGCCCCCATGGAAGGGGTGACCGATGCCCCGATGCGCGCCCTAATGGGCGAGACCGGCGCCTTTACCTTCGCGGTCAGCGAGTTCTTGCGCGTAAGCCACGAGGTTCCGCCGCTGCACGTGTTCCACCGGCACGTTCCGGAGCTGAAAAACGGTAGCCGCACGCCCAACGGCCTGCCCGTAGCCGTGCAGCTTCTCGGCGGAAATCCCGAGCGGCTGGCCGCCACCGCCCGCATGGTGGCCGAGGCCGGCGCCTATGCGGTCGACCTCAACTTTGGCTGCCCGGCCAAAACGGTTAACCGCCACGACGGTGGCGCCACTTTGCTCAAGTATCCCGACCGCATCTTCACGATCGTAAAGGCCGTGCGCGACGCCGTACCGGCATCGATTCCCGTCTCCGCCAAGCTGCGATTGGGGTGGGACGACCCCACCGCCATCCACCGCAACGCCGAGCAGGCCGAGCGCGCTGGCGCCTCGTGGATCACCATTCACGGCCGCACCAAGGAACAAGGTTACCGCCCGCCCGCGTACTGGGCACCGATTGGCGAGGTTCGCCGGAACTTAAGCATCCCGGTCGTCGCCAACGGCGATATCTGGACGCGGGAAGACTTTTTGCGGTGCCGCGAGGAAAGCGGCTGCCAGCACTTCATGTTGGGTCGCGGAGCGCTAGCCAACCCCGCCCTGCCAGGACTCGTGGCGCGCGAGCTGGGAATCAATCTTCCCAAGGAAGTTCCGGCACTTGGCACTTACGAGTCATGGCAACCCTGGATCGAAAGGTTCGCCCACTGGAGCGAGGGGTACCCGATTCCGTCCTCGGAGTACCTGCCGCGACGCTTAAAGCAGTGGCTCAAGATGGCCCACCTGCGCGGCGAAATTTCGTGGTTCGACACCGTTAAGCGGTTCGAAACCTACGAGCAGTTTCAGTCCGCCCGCGTCTAAAGCTGTTTAAAATCTCAAAAGAAATCCGAAAGATACCGAAAAGATCATGATCCCTTATGACCTCTTCGGCGAAAAAAAAATTGGTGCGCGCGCTCCTTGGGGCCGGCTTATTTAGCGTGCTGGGCACGGCCCTGCTCTTCTCTCCGCGCGCGCCGTTCGAAGCCATGTTGTTGGACATGCGTTACCGCCGGGCGAACCGCGAAATCGCCGCGAGCGAAAAGGTAGTCGTGATCGACATCGACGATCAAAGCTTGAAGAGCCTCTCTTCGGTGTATGGACGCTGGCCGTGGCCACGTCGGATCTATAAAGACCTCATCGAGTTTCTTGCCACCGGTGAACCCGCCGCCATCTTGTTCGACGTTCTGTTCACCGAGCAGATGGGTGACGGTAAGCAGGACGCCATGCTGGCGCTCGCCTCGCAAAATGCCGGCAACGTATCGCACGCCTTCAGTCTTCTTACCGAGCCTGCGGACTCCAGCGTGGGAATCAATCCTCTGCCCGACGACTTCCGCGAACGCTTCGCACTCAAAGTCGGCCACGTTCCCTTTGCGTTTACGTTTCGGCTGCCCGTTTATCGCGACTATCAAGTGCCGCCGAAAAAATTCTTCTCTAAGATTCCCGCCGTTCACTCCGTAACGATTCAGCAGGACACCCACGGCCGCTTCGAAGCGGCGCCGATGCTCATCAACTACGACGGCGACTGGTACCCCTCGCTGGCGCTGGCGGGGGTGCTGGCCACGCTGAAACAGCCCAAGGTAGCCGTCACCGATTCACACATCGTAGTGAGCTCCGAGGGGCGAGCGCCATTGCGGCTGCCCTACGACGAAAATGGCGCGATGCCGCTGCATTACTACAGCCTCGACCGATCCCCGGTCAGCATTCCCATCGACGCCGTGCTTGGCTCCGCGGCCCGGTTGCAAAGCGGAACGATCTACGACCCCTCGGAGCTCGAGGTAAATCCGTACGAGTTCAAAGGCAAAGTCATCCTCATTGGCGGCAGCGCCGCGGGGTTGCAGGATCTGAAGGCCACCCCCTTGCACCCGAACTATCCGGGCGCGGTCCTACAGGCCAGTGCGATCTCCAATGCGCTACTGGGCGATCACCTTCACCGCTCGTCGACGACGCTCACCGCCTTCATCATGCTGGCTGGCATCGCGCTGATTTACGCCATCGTGTTCACGCAGCCCGGTATCATCGGGCGAATCGGCGGGCCGGCGCTGATGAACGTAGGTTTCTTTGCGCTCTCGTTCCTGCTTTTCAAACATTTCAGCATCGCGCTCGAGATGGCCCGGCCGCTAGCGGTATGGTCTTTGGCCTTCCTCGACGCCATCGGCTACCTCATCTTCATCGAGACGGCGGACCGCCGTAAGCTGCGCGACACGCTCTCGAAATACTTATCGCCGGTGGTTACGGAAAAACTGATGGCCAGCGGCGTCGATCCCCGCGCCGAGATCGGTGCGCAGAAAGATCTTTCGATTCTGTTTTCCGATATTCGGGGCTTCACCTCAATCTCCGAGGCCCTACCCGCCGAAAAGATCGTGGAATGCCTCAACGCCTACCTCGGCCGCATGAACGAAATCATCTTCACCCACCTGGGCACCGTCGATAAGTTCATCGGCGACGGACTGATGGCTTTCTGGGGCGCTCCACTAGAGGACGATTTTCACGCCGTGCGGTCCGTACGTTGCGGGCTCGACATGATTCAGGCCATGGACGGCGTGCGGGCCCATCTTAAATCACAGTTTGGCTTGAACCACGAGCTGCACATCGGAATCGGCATCAACACCGGAAAAGTCATCGTGGGCAACATCGGCAGCGAACGCCATTTGAGCTACACGGTCATTGGCGACAACGTAAACCTCGCCTCGCGGGTCGAGGGAATTACGAAGCAGTACGGAGTTCCCTTTCTGATTGGCGAGAGCACTTACGAAGCGGTGAAGCATTCCATCATCTGCCGGCTCATCGACGACGTGCAGGTCAAGGGCAAGCAGCAGCACGTGAAAATCTACCAGCCGCTGGCCGACCAGCAGCATCCCGAGGCCGAACGGTTCCAACGCCTGGCCGGCGCTTTCGAAAACGCCTGGAAGATCTACGGCGCCGGCGACTTCGCCACCGCGAAAAAACTTTTTGGAGCGATTCAGGCAGACCATCCTACCGACGGCCCCTGCCGTTTGTACGAAGAGCGTTGCCAGGAGCTCATCACTCATCCCCCACAAAATTGGAGCGTGGTCCATGTACTCAAGAGCAAGTGAGATGTTTTGGTTCATCCTGTCGTTATTTCTTTTCGCCACTCCCGCGTTCGCGGGCGACGAAACCCGTTACGTGCAGTCGGTAAAGGCCGATCTGCTTCGCGAGCCGAACGCGCAAGCCGTCAAAGTCGGCACCATGAAGCGCGGCGATGCGGTTACGGTGGTGGAGACCACGGGCATGTGGTCGAAGGTGCGCTTCGGCAAGGCAAACGGCTGGGTGTCGCGCATCTTCCTCAGCGCGAACAAGCCGGTCGGCCAGGCCGACCTGCAGAAAGAAGTCCCCACTAGCCTAGAGAAAGCGAGCCGCCGACGTCCCCCTTCTTACTCGGTGAACGCGGCCGCCCGTGGTTTGGCCGAAGACAAAAATACCGGCGCCGGCGCCGATGGCTACAAGGCCGACTACTCCGCTTTGAAGAAGGTCGAAGAACGCAAAGTAAAACCGGATGAGCTAGAGAAGTTCCGGGATACGGCGAAACTGCCCAAGTAAGGACGCGCTTGACGCTTTGGTCATCCATTCTACGCTTTACCCTCTTCGCGGTCGCGGCGGCCGGGCTATTGTCTTGCGCCACGACCCCCGCGGAGAAAGCGCTGGCGGATCGCGCCGCCCTCGCCAAAGAGGTGAACGATGAGGTGGCGATCGGCCGGCAAATGGCGGCCAAGCTCCTCGGCCACCTCGGCCGTTACGCCAATGAACCCGCCGTGCATTACTTGGAGCTGGTCGGCGCCCTCGTGGCGGCGCGAGTGGGGCGACCCGAGCTAAGCTACCGGTTCGCAGTGCTCAACACCGCCGACGTGAATGCCTACGCCACCCCGGGTGGGTACATCTTCGTCACCAAGGGTTTGCTGAAGGCCGTGCGCAACGAAGCGGAGCTGGCCGGCGTGCTGAGCCACGAGATCGCGCACGTGAACGAACGTCACATGTACCGCGAGCTACGGCCCAAGCAAGACGTCGGTGCGGAAGAAAGTATCGTGCGGCTCTTGTCACGCGGCGGCTCCACGCTGGGTGGTTCCATCACTAAGCTCGTCGAGGCGGGAATGAAAACCCTGCTGAAGGACGGTCTCGGCGCGGAGAAGGAAAAAGAGGCCGACGAGATCGGTCTCATGTACGCCCAGGCAACGGGCTACGCCCCTTCCGCGCTCATTGAATTTTTGAAGCGGCAAAGGCCCACGGCCAAAGACCGAACCGGTCGCGTGGCGGGCCTCGAACGCTATCTCGCCGCGCAGAAGCTTACCGCCCCCAAAGGCGTCGAGGCTTCCATCGTGGCAAAACGATTTGAACGTTCCCTATCCTCGGTGCGGTGACGAATGAAGAGCTGGCAAATTTTGATCGGACTTTCTATCTTTGGCCATACGGCCACGCTGCGAGCCGACGAGTACCACTACAAGGATGTGCTCATCGGCGAACGGGCTTCCGGACTGGGTGGAGCGTACGTCGCCCTCTCCGACGATCCGAGCGGCATCTTTCACAACCCCGCCGGGATCGCGTTCGCCACCGACAACTACCTAAGCATCTCGGCCAATGCCTACAATACGGGCACGCAGAAGTACCTCGGCGTGTTTCCCGGCAAGGACTACACCTACCGCAATCAGAATTTTTTCCCGTCGATCTTCGGATTCACCCAGAGCGTGGGCAAGAACAAGGTTGGCATCGCGATCATCACTCCGGTGGCCGACCTCATCGATCAGGATGATAGCATCACCAACGACGCCGACTCGTCTAGCGTGCGCACGCTTACCCGCCGGTTCTTCCGGCAGGACACTACCTACATGGCGGGGCCCGCCCTGGCCCGTGAGGTGTCCGACTCACTCTCGATCGGCGTCTCGCTCTTTGGCTTCTACCGCATCGAGAAGCTCATCGACAATCAGCTGATCCAGATCGACCCCTCGGGCACGAATCAGTATTTTATTCAGAACACGAGCCTCGAACGATCGCAGCTAGGAATGATTCCTAAGCTGGGGTTGGAGTGGATGCCCGCCCCCAAGTGGTCGGTGGGCTTTACGATGTCGAAAACATTCAATCTAAAAGGGTCGGGCAAGTTCAAGATGCTGTCCACCAAGGCGCTGGGGAACAATACGCCGGTCACCCCCAACGGCAACTTCGACAACGACATGTCCCTCAGCGGTAGCGATCGCGTGACCAGTGACGTGATTGCCCCGTACGCGTTTTCACTGGGCGTGGCGTACTTTCACGACAAAGAATTTTTGCTTACGGCCCAAGCCGATCTCTACTCGGCGGAGAAGTTTGCGGACTACCCCGTACGCGCGGTGGTCAATTGGTCGCTGGGGGCGGAGTACTTTGTGTACGAGTGGCTGGCGCTGCGGCTGGGAGCCTTCTCCAACAACGCCCGATCGAAGCCGTTGGTGACCGGTAGAGTAAATCAAATGCCACACGTTAACCTGATCGGCTCCACCTTCAGCATGTCGCTCTTTAGGACCAACTCGTCGGTAACGTTGGGCGGCGCCTACTCGTGGGGTAGTGGCCAAGGGCAGGCGATCTTCAACAATCCGGCCGTGCAAACCATCTCGCAGAATGCGCTCACGATCTATCTGAGCGGCAGCTATCAACTGTAAAAAATAAAAAGGGGAGAGACGAGTCGTCCACCCCCTTCATCTAATCTTAAATTTAAACTTAAGTTTAAATTTAATTCTGCAAGGTCTTCACTTCGCGCGACGCCCACGTAACCGGAATCGTTGCGCCGGTCGCCGAACAGCCCGGCAAAGAGTTCGAAGGGCAGGTGAAATTTCCCGTCCCCGAAGCACCACGGGTGAAGGTTAGTGAGGTACTGCCATCGTAAGCCTTGAACGTCGTAGCCGAAGGGGTTTCGTCCACGCTATAGACGTAAACATTGTCGATCACACTGCTGGCCGTCGTCGGCGTGGGAATCGGGTAAAGGTCCGCCGCCAGGGTGGCTTGGGTGGTGTCCGCGCTGTTGTAGAACACGTCTACGCGCAGTTTCCAATCGCCACTGGCCGGGCTCATTTCATAGATTTCCACTTTCGTCGTTTCCGTCGACTTACGCGGTACCGGGGATAGGCGCAGAATAGGAATAAAGATTCCGCAGTTGCCCGGCCCACTGGGTAGGGTGCAGCTCGTGCCGGTGATGAAACCGTTCGATACGTTGGCCCCGGGAAACAGTTTTTTCTCGAGGTCGAAAGCGAGATCGACGTTCACGCTATCCCCGTCAGCGACGGTAAACGGTTTCAGGAAACGGAACCAAGTGCCGCCGTTGTTCAGATCGATGATGCTTTCTTCGGCCGTCCCCGCGCCCATATCAGTTGCCGACGTGCAAGCGCCCGTAGCGCTCGTACACGCTTTGGTTTTCAGGCTGCCGCCGCCTTGCAAAGCCACAGTGCCTTTGACCTTGAGCGGGCGGTACCAGTTAATGATGCCGACGTTGTACGTTCCCGCGCTAACTGACGCGGTTCTCGTGAGTGAAGCCCGATCCGTTTGGGACAAGATATCGATGTACTTGCCCGCTCCCGCGGCCGCCGCGTTGGTTTGGTTGAAACTATCGTAGTCGTCGGCATTGTTCTCGTAAATCGTGGAGCAGTTCGTGGGATTATTGTACGCGGTGGAGCCCACCGACGTAGTGATGCTTTCGCAGATCTGGATGCTGCTGATGTAAAGCTTGTATGACTCGAGCCCGGTCGAACCCACGGCCGCCGCGCCGAAATCGCCCACCGCACGAATCAGAGGCGCTGCGAGGTCAGCGGACGAAAAGAACTTCACGTCCCGGCTCGATACCGCCGCAGAAAGACTAAATACGTTTACGCTGACGCCGCTGCTGCCACCGCAGCCGACTAAGGCGAGTAAAGACATCCCTGCAATCAGGGCAAATTTGGAAAACACGTTGCTGCCTCCTAGAGATAGGAAAAAGGTTGGACTAATCGACGATAAAGCAGCCGTAATTCTATGCTATTTCGGGATGGCCTTGCGCTGCGCGCCGTCATTACGACGGCGGCGGGTTCTTCCGGGTGGGCTCGCCCATGTACCAGATGAGCCCCACGATAAAACCGGCGGAGTGGGAGCGGAATAGGTTGTCGCCAAAGTACCGTCCCGCCTTCCCCCACAACGTATTGCTTAGCGCGAGGTCCTGAAGGTTGCTGCCCACCGCGCCGGTACCGCGCAGACGAATCACCTCCAGCATGAAATCCAGCGCCACCAAAAGTAGGCAGGCCGCGAAGCTAATCACCAGCACGAGGACTATCTTTTCCCGCGGCGTTCTCCACTTGTGAGTGTTGGGAAAGAACACGCGCTGGTAGGGAAAGCTACAAAGCGCGTAGGCGGTAACCGCCAGCACCGACGCCTTCAGGCCGATGAAAACGGGATCGCGAAACGTGCCGCCGATAAGATACTGAAAGCGCGCTACGAGCCCCGCTACCACGAAAAGCCGCAGGTATTTTCCCACGCCCATCTTCTGTTCCACGAACGCGCCCACGAACAGCAGCCACAGCCCCGTCGACAGAAAATCGAAGTAGTGGTGATGAAAGAAAAAGCTCGTGAGCCAGGTGGCCCCCAGCAGGTGAAACGGTCGGGCGGGGGAAAGCCCCAAGAAAGTACTCAGGTCCGGATACTGGGTCACGAACGGCATCATCAGCGCGGCCACGAGGAGCAGGTAAACGGTTTGCCGGGGGAAATAGTCGTCGGTAGCCCAAACGTTAGCCCCCTCTTCGCGAAGCACCCGATCGGTTTTCCGCTCGGCCCCTTGCGAGATCACGTCTTCTTTCGTGTAAACCTCGTCCGGCTTTTTCGCGCGCAAGGTACGCAGCAAGTCACCCGAGTCGAACCAGATGAGCCGGCAGTGGGCGCACATCTCTACCTCGACGTGACGGCCCGATCCCACGGTGGAGGCGCGCCATTCCATCGCCCGCTCGCAGTTTGCGCAGGGGCGGGCCGCGCGCTTTGGCGTTTCGGGCTGGTACTTATGATTGAACTGCGACAGCACCTCGCGCGGCACGAGGTTGTTGAGCATCTTCATCGAGAGAAACCCGCTGTAGCAGTAACCGCACTGCCAGTTATCGAGTTCGCGGTTGGGCCCCATGTTGACCTGACCGCAGTTGACGCAGGTCAGACCTAAGTCCTTCCGCGACGAGGTATCGCTCATCGCATCAGTCTAACCGAATCGTGACGTTAAAACAGTTCGTACTGGCTCAGGTCGGTAATGCCCTGCTCGAGGGGATCGATCCCTGGGCTGGACGTGGCTTTAAACTGGTGCAGCCAGTCGTAGTACGGCCAGAACTTATCGCTGTTACGCGAGATCGCCCACTTCAGCTTGAGCTTTTCCGCGTCCTTGTCGCTCTTCACCGCTTCGAGTTCCGTTAAGAACTGATCGGCGTCGGCAAGCCGGATGTGGAAAAACGTATTCGGGTAATTACCCACGATGCCTCGGTAGAACGTAAGCTCGTCTTGCTCCGGCTCGCGGTTCATATTTTCGGCGAGCATGATGTTGTGGGCCTTGTAACCGCGATCCACGTTCATCGAGTACAGCCACGTGCCACCGTCTTCGGTTTGCACGCTGAGGTACGACGTATGCGGCAAGTTACGCGCGAACAGCTCGCCGCGATTGGCTTCCGAACGGTTGGCGAGACGTACCAGCTTCGTCTCGAACGGGGCGCGCTCGGCGCCAACCGTGCGATCCCGCTGCAGCTCGTTCGCCGACAACGGGCGAATCATCTCTTTGGCGGCGGCCACGACGTACTGAATGGCGTCGTCGGCGGTCTTGCCCGCGCGATACGGAGACGTGCGCGGCGGAAGATCCCAACCGGCCAGCGGGTTCAAATGCCACGATTCGTTCATGCCGACGGTGGACCAGTGCGGAAAGTGCGCGACCTGCTTTAGCATGGCCAAGCCTTTGGTGAACCGGGCGCGAACCGCTTCGCGGTGCTCGAGCGGCAGAAGCGAAATGGCGAGGTCTTCGCCTTCGAGCCGCACGTAGCTCATGTGGCGCCAGGTCGCCATCTTGTGGAGCGCCGAGCCCCACTCTTTGTAGCTCACCACCAAGTTGTAGTAGAGGCGCTCGAAGTTCGAGTAGCTCATTACCCAGATGCTTTGCGGAACGCCGCCGGCCTCACCGAACTGCACCGTGGCGCTGCGGCCGTGACGGGTGATGTTCAACCAGGCGTTGGGATTGCCGTCGGGGTAGCTGCTGTCGCCGTCACCCTTCCATAGGTGGTGCAACGACAGATGATCGCCACCCTGTTTTTTCAAAAGCTTGCGCAGATTTTTCTCGAAAGCTTCCTGATACGCGTAGTTCGCCTTCGACGTGCGCATGTAATGGTGAAGCGCCCCAACGATGTCGATGCCCTTGAGCTTGCTTTCCTTCAGGCGCAACGCAATGTCTTCGAGGGTCGCCGAGGTGTACTGGGCGTCTTTCCATTTAAAGAGCTTGTTGGCTTCCTTTACGATCTTTTTGGCCACCTCAATGTCCGGACCAACCAACCTGTCGATGCGCGCGACCGCCGCACGTTCCAACGCATTGGAAGGCGACCAGCCGAGCGGCGCTGTGGCCAGCATGTCGATATCGTCGAAACCTAAGCTAGGAAACTGTACCGACGGATCGTTTTCCGGCAGCAGGAACCACGACCAGAAATGGTCGGCGATCGCGTACGTGGCGGTGGAGCCCACGCACACCGCCCCTTGGGTCATGCCGGCCACGATGATCTTCGCGTTCTCCATCATGAAGCGCGAGCGAACGCGCGCGGGGATTGCGGCGAAGTTGCGAAACGGATTGGGGCTGCCGTAGCTGGGAAACGGTACCTTGGCGTCTTTCCACTCTGGCGCATTCAAAAACTGATTCTTCAGGTGGGCTAGCCGCTGGTCGTTGAGTTTCCACACGAGGTGGTTCTTCTGCGGAATCGCGCGCGTGATCTTTTTGAAACGGTAGTAAACGCGGTCCACGCCCGGGGCGTCGTACGGCAGCTCGGTCACGATCTGCTCGATACGGCCCGATAGGTTCTTGGCGCGCACCAGCTCGTAAAATTCGCCCGGGCTCTCGTCGAAGTGCGCGTGGGCGGTAAAGGTGTGTTCGTAAAGGTAACGGCCGGTCTGCTGTTCCTTGGCGGAGTTACCATTTAGGAAAGCTTCCCACGCGGCAATCGCGGAAGGGTTGCGGGGCGTTTCGAGCTCGGCCATCGCAGCAGTCGCGGGGCCCTTGGCGCCGGCTTCGGCCCAGCCCAGAATGACTTTTTCTTTTGCCTCGTCGAGCTTGGGCAGCGCGAACGGCATGCCCGACAACGGGTGCGCGGTCAGCACGTCGTCGATCGTCTTCACGCCGAAAAGATTATTTTCCTTACGCGAGAAAAAACCGTTGAACTGATCTTGCGTCGCCAAACATTGCGGCGTCGCGGAGTCGGCTTTCTCCTGTAGCGGCTTCAACGCTTTGATGTCGAAACCGGGGGCGTTGTTGCGGGCCGACTGATCGACCAAGCGGTAGAAGATCGAATCCTTCGGATTTTCTTTTTCGCCTTCCGGAACGTCACCGAGCGACGGCAGCACGGGAAAAAATCCTTGCTCGCGCCACTGGGCCAGCGACTTGCCGTCGATGGGGCGGGTGGGTTTGGCGATACCAAAACGCTTGGGGGCAAAAAGTGGCGTAGCGTGAAAACCGCGACGTACACCTTCGTACGACTCCATGTTCAGCGAACAGGGCGCTTCGTAACAGCCGTGGCAGGCTACGCACCGGGCGCTCAAAATGGGCTGCACCTGATTAAGGTAGTGGTCCGCCTGCACGCGGGGCACTTCGCGATTTCCGACCCCAAAGAGCGGAATATCCAGCGGGTTTATCGCCCCCCAACTTGTGGAAACGACGACTAAAGCCAAAAAGTAGGAACGGAGAACGAAGCTCATATTACCCCTATAGCGCCTTCAATTTGATGTGGTGCGTTATAACGGAATCGAACTACCAAAGCCACGGGAATCACGCCAGTATCGGGGGATGAGCACGCGTTCTTCTTCCCCGGCTTGCTTGGTTCAGGGACTCACCTTTTGGGATGCCCTCTCCCTCGTCGTCGGCAGCATGATCGGCACGGGCGTCTTCCTGAAGAGTGCCGCGATGGCGCAGGGGGTAGGTTCGGGCGGGGTGGTGTTGCTCGCGTGGGTGGCGGCGGGCTTGCTCTCGCTGTCGGGTGCATTCACGTATGCCGAGATGGGTAGCCGGTATCCCAAGGCGGGGGGCGAGTACGTCTACCTACGCGAAGCCTATGGAGATTTGCCGGCGTTTCTCTATGGCTGGACTCGTTTCTGGATTGCCGCCCCCGGATCGGTGGCGGCTTACGGCGTGGGGGCCGCCACTTTTTTGCACGCGGCGGTGCCGCTCGACGGCTACGGCGGCCGCACGACGATCGCCCTGCTCTTCATCGTCGTCTACACCGTGGCGAATGGTTTTGCGGTGAGTATCGGCGGCAAGCTGCAAACGATCATGACCGCGGTGAAGGCGTTTTTGATTCTGGGGCTCGCCGCCGGAATTTTGTTGTCCGTACCGTCGGGCAACAGCCACCTCGTGCCCCTTTCGTTCACCTCCACCGGCGGGGTCAGCGCGTTTGGCAGCGCGATGCTGGCGGCGTTGTGGGCGTACGACGGGTGGAACAACCTGCCGATGGCGGCCGGCGAGGTGAAAAACTCGTCGCGCAACGTTCCCTTGGCGCTGGCGATCGGTACCTTCGTGGTGCTCGCCCTCTACGGACTTTTGAACGTCGCCTACTTCTACGCCCTGCCGTTCGCCGAGGTGGTTAGCTCTAGCTCGTCGGCCTTCCCGCAGGCCGCACCGGTGGCGACCAAAGCGGCGATGACGTTTTTGGGCCCGGCTGCCGTCGGGGCGATTTCGATCGCGTTCGTAATTTCGGCGCTCGGGGCAATGAATGGCTCCATCCTCACCGGGGCGCGGGTACCCTACGCGATGGCGCTCGACGGAAACTTCTTCAAGCTCTTCGCGCACGTCAGCCCCAAATCGCACGTGCCGACCTACTCGGTGGCCGCGCAAGGCGTTTGGGCGTGTTGCCTCGCGCTTTCGGGCACATTCGATCAGCTGACCGACGCGGTCGTTTTCTCTTCGTGGATCTTTTACGGACTGGTTACCTTTGCGGTGTTCCGATTGCGTAAGCGCAGCGACGTGCCGCCCGCCACTTTCAAAGCGTGGGGCTTTCCTTTCGTGCCGGCGATTTTTTTGGCGGCGACGGTCTTCCTGCTCGCGAACACGATCGTCACGATGCCCAAGGAAACGGGACTGGGCCTGGCCCTCATCGGTTTGGGTGTGCCGGCGTTCTATTTTTTCAAACGAAAAAAGCGGTGAGAGTCTAGGGCGCTAGGTCGTCAATATCGAGCACGGTGAGCTTGGCCTTGGCTTCGCGGAACAGAAACTGGCGTCCGTCGGAGGTCAGCGTGGGATGCTCGTCCATGATGTGGGGCACGTGCGTACTTCCCACCTCTTTGCCGAGGTCCAAATCCAACCTGCGAACCAATGTTTTTCCCGTTTCGTGCTCGGGAGAAAGTACGTAGGCCTCGTGGTTTGGCCCCGTTTCAATCCACGCTTGTGTCGCCCCCGCGAAGGGTAAGTTTGCGAGCGGGACGATTTGCTTGAGGTTCCCCCCGTCGAGGTCGGCCACGTAAGCCTCCTGCCCGAGGCCGGTCCTATGCAGCCATACGATTTTTTTTCCGTCGGGGGTGAAGCGGATCGATTCCGGCTCTCTGTGAGAATTGCCCAACGTGGGACCAGGCTTGGGGCTCGCCACCACCCCTTGCGCGTCCGGCGTCCCATAACGTAGCGCGACCCTGCCCAAGATGTTGGCCACGACGAACGGAGTGGCGGTACCGGGAATAACCCCTTGCGCGTATCGGCGGGAGCTGTCGACTATTCCGGCGAACTGAATGGGGGTGGCGGTCTCTTGCTTTAGGTCTAGCCGCAGTAGCTGGGGACCCGAGTCGCTAGAAATGGCGTACGCTACATGGGGCGAGTCGGTGAAGAGCAGCGTGCGAAACTTTGCCTTCGGCAGAATTTGGCGGCGGCTGTTCCAGTCCGGCGCCCCGTTGACGAGGGGTACCAGCGTTACCGTCGCATCGTCATTTGAGTCGACGGGGAAGATCAGCGCTTTACCGTCGGGGGTGAACCACGGCGTTCCGAACAATCCCTTGGGCAGCGGATAGGTCTGTGACAGACGGTTGGGGATATCGGCCAGATAAAGTTCGCGTGACGTTCGACTGGCCGCCTGCGTCCGGTCGCGCGAGTAAGTTATCTTGGCGGCGTCGTGGGGAACGATCAGCGGCAAGTTCTTGCGCAGCCGCAGCGGAGTTTCGATCCGCTCGGTCTCGATGACGCGGCTTCGCTGATCGAGGTCGGCCTTTAGGCGTGCCCGCAGCTCGGGCGTGTTCCATTTTTTGGTGTCGAGCATGCGCTCGAACTCTCTCAGATGCCGGGCCAGCGTCAGCAGATCGGTGCCGCCCGCTTCTTTGAGCTCGAAAGGATTTTCCGCGAGCTGCCGCAAGGTGTTGGTGGGCAAGCCCGTGCGGCCCACCCGGTCGAGAAGCTCCTGGTACGTGGACGCGATCAACGGAATGGGATCGGCCCCTTCGGGCAGCGTTCCGAACTGAAAAAGGCAGCCGTAAAAGAAGACTTCCCCTCCCAAGCTCAGGGTCGACCAAAAAAGGCAGAAGAAAAAGATTCTTAATTTCATCGATCCTAACACTCGCTCCCGATTCCGCGTGCCCCAACCTCCATTCTACCACCTACCGCCATCACAAAATTGGTTCCACCTAACCTACCCCTGCGCCATAATGAAAGCCTATGCTACCCATTGGTCGCGCTCGCTACAATTTTGCCGTTTGGCTGGTGCTGTCCCTTTCCCCAACCATTGCGCACGCCTGCCTGGTCCCATTCGCCGCTCTAGGAACGGTAAACTCCGATGCTGCGGAGCAGACCTACCGCGAGCTTATCGCGAGGCTCGGCGGAAGCCTGTCCGTTCAAACCCTTACCGAGATGATCGAGTCGAAAGATCCATTCTTGGTGCCCGAAACGGAGAATCGCGATCTGGGAGGGCTGCAAAAGAATTTGAAGCAATTCCGCGAGCTACTGGAGATGGCAAAATTCAATACGCCCGAGATGCGCCAAGTCTTCCTGGAACACCTCTCGGACTTAAAGCAAAAATCGACCCATGCCGCGTCCAAGCAACCGCAGGCGGTGCTGGCCAACGAGTCGGATACCCAGGTTGACCAAATCACTTTGCGCGACAGTCGATTCCTTACGGCCCCGAGTAGCGAATGGATTGGGCTCGAGGGCGAAGCGCGCAATGATGACATTCAGCTAAATTTCTACCGGCCCGGCACCGGCCAAGCCGTACAAAACGTCGTGCAGCACAAGGGGACCTCCCAATTGTCGCAAGACGGTCGTTATCTACTCACGGTGATTGCGGGGGAGATCCAGGTTCAACCCGTTTCCAACGGCTGGATTGGCGACGCCGTCAGCTTCTCGGCTCCCCCCCGCACCGCCCTAGATAGTTTTCTTGCGTTGTTTAAAAGCCCCCCTCCCCCGGCACCGGTTCTTCAGGCCCGTTCGCTAAACTCACCCGACCAAGTGGTGCTGGAAACAGCAAGATCGCAATCGGGACTGCGTTTCGAGCTATTCGATCTCTCCCGGGGAAAGCGGACGCCACTTACGGTCTCGGGGGAAGTAGGTAAAGGTTTCCCTAATCGGCAATGGGGAGTGGTTCCCGGAACGGATCAGATCTATCTATTCTATAGCCGAAACGAATCACCCAACAATACCGCGGCGGCCCACGAACTTTGGTTTACCGAGCTCGACCCCAAAACGCATACGCTAAAGCCGACCAAAGCCCCCCTTGCGTTTCAAACTCGCCATTCGGTGTTCGACCATGTGCACGCCGGCGGCGGCACAAACTGGCTGCACGTAGCCGCTCCCGATAAGTTCGTGCTTGCGGGCGGTTCCGGAGTCTCTATGGACGTTCTGGTTAAAGACGGAGCCAACACCTGGAAGCCTTTCGCGGCTTACGATGCCCAGAGAGTGCCCCTTCTGGAAGGCGCGCAGTTTTCTCCGGCCGGGGATACGATCTGGTTTGTTGGCTGGAACGCGGGAGCGAAGAGGCTCTATGCTTTCGACACGGCAACAAATCAGATCGTATACGAAAAAGAGACCCCCCACGACAGTGCCTATCACCTGTCTTCCGACGGGAAGCACATGAACGTATATCGGCAGTCGATTTTCAAAATCGTGAACGTCAAAAAGATGAAGCAGGAAAAGCCGTAAGCGCGGCAGCGGCCCGAAAGCCCCGAGGTGAAACACCCCGGGGCCTTGGCAATCAATCACGACATCTCGTGGTTAATCGCGATCGATTTCGCAAACCATGCCGTTGCCGTCGAGCGCCCCGAAGAGCGAAATCTCGCCCATCAGATCGGAGTTGAAACCGCGGCGGGTTGGGTGCAGGTCGATGTAGCCCGTGCGGCCCATCTTTAGATGGACCGTGCCGCGGTTGATCTCACCCGTGGCGTCGGCGTGCACGCGATTCTGCGCGCCGTTCACGTAGCGTACGTAGCCATCGATGTGAAACGTGTTGAAGCCCGTTCGATCGATCTGCAGCCTGATGCGGTCGAATCCACTGTGGTTCCCCTCGCGATTGGCGAAGCAGACCAGCTCATACGACTGCCCCTGCGGCGGCAAAATAACGGGCGGACGAATGACGGGAGGGCGCACGATCGGCGGATGCACGACGGGCGGCTGATACACGGGCGGACGCGGCGCCGGTAGCCCCACGATCGGAGGACGCGGGTACCCACCGTGGCCCGGATGCTGGCCAGGAAACTGCGAACCGGGGAACTGCTGACCGGGGCGCTGACCCGGGTGCTGATGCTGACCCGGAAACTGCGGCTGCCCGGGGAATTGGTTCGGAAACTGGCCCACGCGCGGCGGAGGCTGCGTCGGGTAATAGTTTTGCCGAGGGGCCACCTGACCGGGGAACTGCGGGCGAACGAAGTCTTGAGCGTTCGCGGCCACCGCGAACAGCGAGAGCGAAAGTAATTTCACGAGCGACATGGAATTTACTCCTTCAAGTAAACGGTTATGCCCGGCGATTGTGCAGGCCCCGTGCCACGAGTTTTGAGGCTAAATCGCCGATAAGCCCAGGGGACCAAAGGAAACCAGGGCCACTTTGACACCGTGCATTAAGAGCCAAAAAGGTGAGCCTTATGGGATTGAGTTGCGCGTAAGGAGTGTGGTCTAAGACGGGCGCGGTATGAAAATTTGGATTCTACAACTGATGCTTCTCGCGGTGACGGCGAACGCGGTGACGAAAAAGGTCCCCGCGCCCTACCCGCTCATTCCCGGTAAAGAACGGCTGGCGCAGATCCACGCCTTGCTCGCAAAAAATCCGAAGACCGGCCAGCCGGTGCAAACGTTGGAAGAGCTGATTCCGCTGCTACCCGCCGAGTACCGCGAGAACTTCACCTTCATTTACAACAGCCGCAGCCCGCACGGTGGCTTGGGCGAGCCCGGGAAGAATTACGTCAGCTACGAGTACCCACGGACCGTTCTCTTCAGCAAAGACGCGCGCCTGGTGCTGGCCTTTACCGGCAACCCGAATCACCCCGGCTACGACGAGCTGGAGTCGATTCACTACGACGAGCAAGAGCGGGCGTTCAAGCTTTCGAACTTCGTGCTGCCCGCGGCGGTAAAGAAGGACGCCTTGCTCGCCGCCCGCGCGGCCAAGAATGGCGAGCTGAATCCGGCCGAGTGCCTGCGTTGCCACGGGCAGGACCCGCGCCCGTTTACCGACTCATATCCTCTGTGGCCCGGCTTTTACGGCAGCGTACGCGACACCTTCCCCAAGAAGTCGCCGGAGTACCCTTTCTACAAAAAGTTCTTAAAGACCCAAGCTAAACAAGGCGTTTATAAGCACCTCACCTGGATCAAGGGCACGTCGGTGCCGCCCTACTTCGAACCCAAGCGCTACAACCCCAACAAGATCGAAGGCACGCTGAACGACTTC
>JBGSST010000065.1:0-27926 GCA_041736915.1 Bdellovibrionota bacterium | reverse complement strand
CGCGGCCCCGACGCCGAAGGCATGCACTTCGACGCCGGCGCGGCGCTCGGCCATCGCCGCTTGAGCGTGATCGATCTCGAAGGGGGGCGCCAGCCCATGGTCGACGACGCCCGCCGCGTTTCGCTGACCTTCAACGGCGAGATTTATAATTTTCAGGAGCTGCGCGCGGAGCTTGAAGGGGAGGGCGACAACTTCCGTACGACGTCCGATACCGAGGTGCTGCTCAAGGGGTACCTGCGGCACGGTATCGAATTCGTCGAACGGTGCGTGGGGATGTTTGCCTTCGGCCTGTGGGATGGTGAGCGCGAAACGCTATACCTCGTGCGCGATCGGCTCGGCGTGAAGCCGCTCTATTGGGCCGACCGTACTGGCGGCGGAGTCGTATTCGGCTCCGAACTATCGTCGGTAATCGAGTCTAGGCAGGTGCCCTGCGCCCTCGACCCACAAAGTGCGGCGGGCTTTCTTTCGTTTGGTTACGTCGTGGGCGAGTCGTCGCTGGTGCAGGGGGTGAAACGGCTTGCCCCCGCGACCATTCTTACGTGGAAGCGAAGCTCGGGCGCGATCTCGTTGCGGAAGTACTGGGACCTTCCCGAGATCTGGAAGCAACGTCAGGTAGAGCGCCTCGCCCGACCCGAGGCCGAGGACCTGCGCGAGCTTTTGCAGACGGCCGTTCGCCAACGCCTGGTGGCCGACGTCCCGCTCGGCGTGTTCCTGAGCGGCGGGCTAGATTCGAGTTTGGTGGCGGCGCTCGTTTCCCGCGAGACCAAGGGCAGGGTAAAAACCTTCAGTATTGGTTTCAAGGAGGACACGTACGACGAAACCCAGTGGGCCCGGTTGGTCGCCAAGAATTTGGGCACCGAACATTTCGAAGAGATCGTATCGGGCAGCTCGCCGGACCTACTCGCGGAAATTTTCAGCAAGCAGGATGAGCCATTCGCCGATACGTCACTGGTGCCTACGTACGCGCTCTGCCGGATGGCGCGCCAAAACGTGACCGTGACCTTGTCCGGTGACGGGGCCGACGAGCTTCTAGGCGGCTACCCCACGCACCGGGCGAATGCTTTGCACGCTAAGGTGGGACGCTTGCCCAGCTGGCTTCGTCGCACGATGCGGGCGGCGGCGGGACAAATTCCCGACAGCCGCGGCAAGGTGAGCCTCAACTACAAGCTCAAAAAGTTTCTCGCCGGGGCGCCGCTCGACGAATGCGATGCGCACGCGTCTTGGCGCCGTCTCATCGAAACGGATCGGCTGCACGATTTGATGGTGAGGCCCGACGCCCGCGAAGTGCTCGACCCGTTCCGCGAAGCGTACCGGAGCGGCGACGGGCTAGGCCGGCTCGATCGTTTTCTGCTCGTCGATTACCAGACGTGGCTGGTCGATGACATTCTCACGAAGGTAGACCGTGCCAGCATGGGGCATGGTCTCGAGGTGCGAAGTCCGTTTCTGGATCACCGTTTGGTGGAGCTGTGCGCGGCGCTGCCGGCCACGCAGAAGTTGGAAGGGCCCGTCGGTAAAGTAGTGCTCCGTCAGGTAGCCAAGGATCTGATTCCGCAGGAAGTGATTCACCGTTCGAAGGCGGGCTTCAACGCCCCCGTTTCGCATTGGATCACCGGCGGGTGGAAGCCGCTGGTATGGGACACGCTTCGTTCGAAGGAGGCGGAGTCGGTGCTCAATCGCGCTACGGTAGAGCTGCTTTGGCGAGAGCACGAGTCGCAGACGCGCGACCACGGCCATCTGCTTTTCGCGCTTTTCGCGCTGGCAAGCTGGATACGCCGCTTTCAGCCCTCGGTATAGCGAGCCGGCCGCGATCGCGTTACTTGCGGGCCTTGCGCGCCACCGCCACCAGCTGCCAGCCATGGTCGACGGAGGCGAGATTCATTTTGAAGGCGTGGCGAAAAAAGAACGAGGCGAGCCGCGCGAGGCGCGAAGGATGTGACGACTGAAAAGAGCTGGCATCGCCAATCATCTTTCTTCCTCGCATCAGCACCACGAGCCGGTAGAGATTGAAGAAGGGGAAACCGATACCATTCACGCGTTCAACTTCAAAACCATTGGCGGTCAGAAGTTCACGCAGGCTGGCGACGGTATAGTGGCGCATTTGCCCCAGGTACCTGTCATACGCCGTCATCGGACCGCCGGGTACCGTGATGAGCAAGCGGCCACCGGGCTTCAGCGTTGCCGACAAGTTGCGCACGACCGCGTCGGGGTCCGCGCAGTTTTCGAGCGTCTCGGAGCAAACCGCGTAGGTCGCCCATTTCCGCAGCTGCGCCGGAGGAGTCCACACCTGATCCAGGTTAGCCACGAGAACGGTGGCTCCGGGATTCTTTCGGCGCGCGATACCGGCCGCCAGGGGGCTTAACTCGAGACCGGCGATCGCGGCCTTCGGGAATTCACGGCGTACCTCAACCAGCAGATCGCCCGGACCGCAGCCGGCGTCGATAACGCGTAGACTATCGTTCGCGTCACCACGATCGAGTTGCTCGAGGATCCATTTTCTCCGCAACGCATGCGCGGGACTCAGCGCAACGCCGACGTGAAATTGACTCCAGAGGTGATCCCAGTTTTCCGTTGTTTTTGCGGTCGCAGACATTCTGTAGGAGTTATCGGAATTTAAAGCCCGCGCCTTTACGGAATCACGCAGCGGATTGGCGTGATAGCTCGGTGGGGGAGGCGTTTTCGGCGCTAAGCGTAGCTGAAGACCGAAGCGCCGAGGGCATGCCCCAGCGACTGGCGGCGGTCAGTAGTGCGCACGGGGTTAGGAAGATACCGAGTGCGTCGAGGTAGCGACCCACTGGCAGCTCGATAGTTGCGATGATAGCTACCCCCGCCAGCATGTAGGTAGCCGAGAGCGACCACAGGCGTAGCAGGGCGGCCCCGTTGTTTTTCGGGTTGTGCCCGCGATTGAATAGGTAAGCCATGAACGCCGCGAGTATCCCGAAGAGGAAAAGAAAGTTACGTAGCAACGTTCCGCCGATCGCCATCTGCAAGTTCAGATAAACGACGTGCGCGAAGGGGCCGGGTGATCGCATGACCAGCACGCGCGCCATATCCGTAAGCAGGCGGTTAATCTTAATCTGGTCGTCACCCACGAGCAGACTCGCCGCGGGATAGAAAACGTGGTGCGTGGTCGTATTAAAATTGGAGGCTACGATGTGGTAATCGAAAACACCGTGGGCGAACGGCGAGAGCACGTTGTTCTCCCGTTTGATTCTCTGTGCGACACTTGCGAGCTCTCGCAGATGCTCCGGCAGCGAAGGTATTTGTTCATCGGTGAGAAACTGACCGGCGATTCCGATCAAGTTCATGCCGCCGAACGAAACCAGACCGAAATGGCCAAAGCCGACTCCTCGGAACCCGCAGAAGAGCAAAAAGGGCAGGGCGCAAGCCGCTAGGATCTTTCCGAACATGCGGGAGTCGAACGAGCGCGCAAGTCCCATCCACACCAAAGCGACGAAAGGAAAAACGGCGATGAGGTAAAGATAGGCCGGCCGCACCTGGTAATCCAAAAAAACCGACGCGGTAAAAGCGAGCCATAGCTTGCGGCTTCGTGGACGGTGCCAAAGGATCAGAAACAAGCCGGCGGAGAGTATCGCGAGGCTTGCCCCTAGCGAATCGGTCAGCAGTCGGTTGACGTGGGTAAGGAAGATCGTAGCGTACAGCAATCCACTGGCGCCCAGTATCGCGTGTAGCGCGCCAAAACCCATCGCCATTAACCCGAGACAAAATACCCAGGTCGAAAATCCGTGAGCCAAAAATTGAAAGGCCGGAATCGCGTTTTCGCCGCCCACTAAAAAACGGAGCGCGCGAATGAGTAACGGGTAGCCCGCGGTGCGCGAGCTGGAGAAGACCTCGGTGAACGAGGCTTGGCTGAGATGAACGTAGCTTTGCGAATCCGCGCCGGCTTCGGGGCGCCACTTGCCCACGAGCACCAACATTACCGCCAGAAACAGCAGCTGCAGGCCAATGACTTTCGCGTAGAGCTTTTGATTTTTAGTGAGCTGGCGCATTCTTACTTAAGAATATTCGGCGTTTGGCTGCCTTAGCTTTAGGCATCTGTTCAAAATCTTTACACTTTTTACGACGCTCTCCGGCTAAAAAAAGGGGCGGTTTTTTGCATCCTTTAGGTTCAAACCTTAGGGGATTTTCATGCCTGCGCAGCGAGACTCCACAGCCCGGCAAGTAGCCGAGACAAATCCGGAATTTCACGATGAACGCGACTCCCTTTTCGGGGTCGTAGTTTCCCTCGTGGCCTTCGCGGCGGCCGAATTTTTCGTCGAGCTGAACATCGACAGCCTTCCCGGCGGGTTGGTTTTTCCGGTGGGGTTCATTCTCTTTTGGGCGTTCTATTACACCTACTACCGCCCCAACACTTTAGAGAACCGTCTAAAGCCACTTTCCGAAATGAGCTTTCCCAACGTCTTCGGGATCGTGTTCGGTGTGCTCGTTTGGTTCGTGAAAGTTACCGTCGTGGGGCTCTTCGACATGGTTTTCGTGCGGTGGTGGAACCGGCCTGCGGCGGCTAAATCGAAAGCGCGACCGGCACAAAAAAGCTCCGACGAGCAGACCGGCAGCTACAAAACGGGCAGCTACCACGCCAACGCTGGCAGCTATTCGTCCTATCGCCCGCGCCCTGAAAATACGTCGAGCAAAGCCCCTCCGGGCCCCAAGCCGCTACCGTCTGATTTACAGACCGCGCTTCACGTTTTGGGCATCGAGGACCGCGCCCCGACCTGGGACGCCATCCACAAGCGCTACCGCGAGCTTGCGAAAAAATTCCATCCCGACCTGGCCGGCGACATCACGCAAGGCCACCGCTTCATCCGTTTGGATCAGGCTTACCGCAAGCTCAGCTCCGGTAAGGGAACCTTCTTTAAATAGAGGGGAAAGCTACTTCTGAATCTGATTGGAGATGATTCGAATCTTGCAGGGGTAATCAGTCTTTCCCGCCACGGTTTCCAGCGTAGAGGCCGAAAGACGGAACAGTGCCAGGCCAAAAGCGGCCAGCGCTACGATGAGCAACGTTCTCCAGGACGGGGTCCCTGACATTCGACACTCCTATGGGCAAAAGCCCGACATGGGGCGGGGTTGTAGCACAGGACTTTGGCTATCGAAAGGCGCGGTTTTGGGCACCACCGGCGGTCACCAAATGAAGTGCAAATTCGTATAGTTAAGAACGTGGTCAATCCATTCCAAATCGTGGAGCATTTAACGTTACGCGTTACAGATGATAACCTGACGAAAATAAGGGAAAATCCCTTGATTTTGCAGCGCGAAATGCCGACCTTGGAAAGAGTGGAACCCACCGTCGATAAATGGCTGCGACCAGGCCTCAGGCTGACTGAGTTGCCGTACCCCAAGTGGTGGGGTTTTTGGCTGCGTTTCATCAAGACCTTCGAGGTTCTGTTCTTCAAGATTTTGCAGATTTTGGATCTCTACCGCCCGCAGAAGTGGGTCGTGGGTATTCCGTCGCTGGCCACTCGCCATTTCACTTCGCTGCAGGCGGTCGTTTACAACGGCACGCAGGACGACGTGATCGGATTTCGTCCCAAGCGTATGCTCCACCGCATTTTGAAAGGGTTGCCGGACCTCGAGGCGTTCGAGTCGATCCGCTTTCAGGTGGCGCTGTCGGATCGCGCGGTTCGCAGCATCGAAGCGAGTACGGAAACACGCGGGTTCATTCACCTGCAGCTGCCGTGGCAGTTACCGTGGGTGTGTCCCCGCCAAGCGTGGCTGCGCATGGTGCCGTCCGGAGTAGAGACGCTGGCCGGAAAAGTTCGTTTGGGAAATTATGAAGTGCTTTCGGCGCCCGTTTTCTTTCTCACCAACGAGGTGAAGTGGGTCGTTATCTCCGATATCGACGATACGATCAAAGAATCGAACATCCGCGAAACCACCACCGTCAAAAAGGTGATCTCAGGGCTCTTCAAGGGGAATTACTACACTTACGATGCGATAGAAGGCATGGCGGAGCTTTACCAGGACATCGTCAAGCGTGGCGGCCTCGTCATCTATTTGACGTCCACGCCATTTCAGCTCGCTCCGTTTTTGCTCAAATTTTTGCGCGAGCGCGGTTTTCCCGAAGGGCCGGTTTTTCCGCGCTGGATGGGTTACGGACGTTTCGGCCACAAGTGGCGTGTGCTTCACCGCATCTATAGCAACTTGGATGGCCAGCGCTGTTTCCTCATCGGCGACAGCGGCGAGCAGGACCTGCAGGTTTATCGCCGCGTCTGTTACACCGGCTCGTTCGGTGAGAAGACGGAAAAGGTTTTGATTCGCCATGTTCCCGGAACGCCGCGGCAACGCACCGTTCACGATCGCGAGACTTATTACGGCAGCGTCGCCGAGCTACGCCAGCATCTGGCCCCCGTGCTCAGCACCCCCAGCCCCGAACCGCTGCTCAGCTCGTGATACAATATTTGCATGAAAATCCTGCTTTCACTCTTCCTTCTGAGCCAATCTGCGTTTGCGCTCACGACCGCTTACGTGTCGTTCGAGCATCCCGACGGCTGGAAATGCGAACTAAGTCAGGGCGTGTGGATCTGCCAGGCCACGCAAGAGCCCGATCGCAAAGAGTCGGTCGTGCTGTCGATCGCGACCCAAGCTACCGAGTGGGACAAAATTGAAAACTACGAAGAGTATTTGAAACAGCCGCGCACGATTCCGGATCAGGACGGCAAGCAGCTGCAGTCGAAAGTGACCTACGCCCGTAAGCGCAACATCAACGGCCAGGTTTGGGTGGACTCGTTGCAGTTCAACTCCGAGCTGCCGGGTTTTTGGTCGCGTTATCTCGCGACGGTGCACAACCGCCTGGCGATTCTCATCACCTACATCGTTTCCGACGAACACTACAAAAAGTTGGCACCCCAGTTCGAGCGGATGGCTTCGTCGCTCAAGCTGAACGCCGAGTTCGATCTGAACATTGCTTCGAAGCAGGGCGATGCGCCGATTCCCGGCCGCGAAAAATTGGGCGCGGTTCAAAGTGACATTTTGGCCGAGCGCCTGAACCTGTCGAAGAAAAAGGACGCCGCGAAAGCGCAGGCTACTCCCGCTGCGGGCGGCGACGACAACACGATGCTGATCGCCGGTGGCGCCGCGGCCTTCGTGCTCTTCATGATCATGCGTATCCGCCGCAAGAAGAAGAATGCGCAAGCGAAGCGACCGCCCGGTGGCAGCGCCGGCGGCCCCCCGGTCCCCCGCGAGCCCACCCGCAAAACGGGATAAATGAAAGTTCACCTGATTTTCATTCTCATCGCCGGCAGTCTCGGGGCGCCTCTAGGCGTGGGTTGTCAACGACCTGTTGGCGCGCTCGCGCCCGGGCGTGTCGCTGCGCCGGTCCCGGAAGCCCAATATTTTGAGAAAATCATGGCCGAGATCGAGTCCGTAAAACGTGCCGACGCCAAACGCATCGATGACGTCGTGGAGCAGCTCGTGAGAGGGATCGATTTAGACGTAACGCAAAGCGCTTGGTTTTCCAGTCGGGGGCTGTCCTTGCCCGATTTGCCATCTCCGGGCGATTCCGCGCAAAGGGCCAGTTATTTCAATGATCTTGTTATTCAGATCAAGCGGGCGAGAGTTTCCGACCTTCGGCGTCTCGACGATATTCGAGAGCAGCTGATGAGACACATCACCCTCGACGAGGGGCAAACGGAGTGGCTGCGAGTGCAGGGCGTAAGTGCTAGCCTTGCTCCCCTGCCGCGCCGGTGAGCGCGTGTCGAGTCCCTCCTTTTTTGCTTATTTATAGTTTAGCGAGGTGACTTCTTTGCCCACGGCCTGGGACAGGCGAGTAAGGGCCAGGTTGTGCATGTAGATCGTCTCGGCGTAGTTCTTACGCGAGAGGCCGTCGCCTTCTAGCGCTTCCAACAGTTCCTTGGGCGGCGTGATGCCGATGCTCCAGCCCATTGCGCTTTGCACGAACCACTTCTTCGACGTTTGCCGACGCCGTTCCGCAATCTCCACGCTAGCCACCGACTGCTCCATCTCGTAGTACGCCTTGCGTACCTGCAGCTCGATGCCGGGAATGGCGTACGACTCCGTGGCTTTCAGTTTCATCGCCTGCGCGCGTTCTTCGGCCGCTTCCGCGCCGTGACGCCAGAACTCAAGGTCGAACCTCACGCCCAGGCCGCCGCCGCCTTCGGTGCGGTTGAACGGGTCATTCGCGAAGAAGGATTTTTGCGGCGTGCGCACCGGCGACCACGCTTGGGAAAAGAAGGCGCCAATGAAAATCACCGGATAACTTTGCGCGCGCTTGGCATCGGCCAACGCGTGCCGCGCGGCCTGGCCTTCGGAAAGTGCCTTGAATTCCGGACGGCTCGCCTTCGCGATCGCCAGGTACTCTTCCAAAGTTTTCTTTTCGAACGCCACCGGCGAGAGGCGCGGCGTGGGGATCTTATCCACGTTCACCACCGCCATCCAGTTCAACGCTTTCTCGGCCGTCTGTTTCGCCGCCGAGGCAAAAAGTTTTTTCTGCTGAAGATCGTCGAGCGACGTTTTCAGACGAAAAAGATCGTGCGGTTTCACTCCGCCCTTTTTCTTTTTCTTCGCCTGCTCCTCGGCCTCATCCACCGCTTCGCCCAAGAACTTGGAAAGATCATCGACGAGCCGCTCGAGGTCGGTCGCAAGCAGGTAACCGTAGTAGGTCTCCTTCAGCGTTCCCAAGACTTCGAGCCGTTTCATTTCGGTTTGGCCTTCGCGCGCCGCAATCTGATGCTCGGCCGCCTTCTTATAGCTACCGATTTGCCCGAACGTGTAGATGGGCTGAATCGCCTGAATGCCGCCCTTTAGGAACGGACCCCATTTGCCCCAGTTGTCCTGCACTCGAAGCGCGTCACCGGTCTGCTCGTAAATCGGGGCGCCAATGATCGTCGCCTCCATGCGTGGGTAGATGGCCGCGCGGGCGCGGTCGAGCTGTGCTCGCGCGATCTCGACGTCGCCTTGCGCTTCTTGAATCTGGGCGTTGCGGGCCGAAGCCGATCGCAACAGCGTTTCGAGCGTGACCTCGGAGCCGGAAGTCGGTGCCGTACCGCTGCCGGAAACCGTAGCGGTGGTCGTCCCTTCGATCGCGGGGGCCGGTGGCGGCGCCAGCGGGGAATTCGCAGTCGCGGCCGGAGCCGTTTTCGGGGCCGTCTCGGCCAGGCCAACTACCGGATATGACAGGGTAACAAAAAAGAAAGCGCCCCCCGTGACGATCCCCTTTAGAATGGAATTGAGCGCTTTAGTTTTCACACCATCCTCCTTGCGTTGACGCACTATGCCACAACGACGGCACCTGTTGAACATCCAGCGTGCTTTTTACGAGCGATTGCAGAAGTACGCCGATCGCTTTTTGGGTCAGTTGAACCCTAAGATAAAGCGCTACGTCACCGAATACCAAAGAAATTACGCACGATTTCAACGGGTTTCGTCGAAAGAGGAGCTCGTGAAAGAGATCCTGTCGTCGCATCTGGTGGTGTGCGGCGACTACCACACGCTATCGCAGGCCCAGCGCACGGTGCTTAGGCTGCTACGCGAAACCGTGGTCCACGCCAGGAAGCAGAAACGGCCGCTTATCCTGGCCTTGGAGGCAATTGACGCCGGCTTCGAGACCGCGCTCGCCCAGTTCGTTTCGGGCAAGCTCTCCGAAAAAGGGCTGCGTAAAGCGGTGGGGTTCGAAGAACGCTGGGGCTTTTCTTGGGACAGCTATTCGGAGTTTTTTCGGTACGCCAAAGCGCAGGGCATCCGCATCGTGGGCATCAACACCGTAGCCACCGGCAAGCGTTCGCTGGAAAAACGCGACGCCTTTGCGGCCAATCTGCTCGTGAAGCTGACCGAAGCCGAGCCCGATGCGATCGTGTTCGTAGTAATCGGCGATCTGCATCTGGCCTCGCCCCGCCTCCCCAAAGAGATCTCCCTCGCGCTCAAAAAAGCATCGCTCAAACGTAAGACGCTCGTGGTGCTGCAGAACGAAGAGCGTTTTTTCTGGAAGCTGGCCGCGCAGGGGCGCGAGCAAAAGGTAGACGTCGTTAAAGTAAAAGACGGCGTGTTCTGCGTGATGAGTACGCCGCCCTGGGTAAAGCTGCGATCGCAGATCGACTGGGCCTTCACCCAACGCGAGGCCGAGGCGCCGGACTGGGGTGAGGAGGTCGATTACTCCGACGAGCTCGTGGAGTTCTTGGAAGCGATCGGCACCTACTTCGGCTTCCCCAAAAAGTTACCGTCGAACTACCGCCTCATGACCGTAGGGGATGCCTCGCTGTCGCTGCTCTTCGGGCGTGGCAAAGAATCATTCACCGCGCGCGAGAAAAAGCTGATGGCGATCTACTGCGCCACTTTCGAGTCGGTCTTCGTGCCCAAGCGCAACGTGCTATTCCTCAACCGTATGAGCTTGAATCAGCTCGCGGGCTTGGCGAGCCGATTGTGGCACACCGAGCTTTCGGGGTTCGACAGCGTATTTCAGAGTCCGCGACAGGATTTCTACGCATTTGTGTGGGTGGAGGCGCTCGGGTTCATGGGCAGCAAGCTACTCAACCACAAGCGAAAGACCGACGGACCTCAGGACTGGAAGCGGCTCGTAGCCGCGCACAAGGAAGAGGGCATTCGCTCGGACAAACGCCTCGTCGCGAGCTGGGCATTGCACCACTTTCGCAATGAACGCGGCGGCAAGCCCATGCCCTACCCGCTCAAGGTTCTGAACCACGACGCCTTCTCGCTCCGCCGCACGTTGCTCGCCTACCGAACTACGCGCGAGCTGGGCGCCCTGCTTGGCCACGCCATGTACCGCGCGGTGATGGAGGGGCACGCCACCAAAGAAGAGGTCGCCGAGCTTTTTTCCAATCCCTTCTCCGGGGACACGGCGTACCTGCTCTACCGGAAGTGGACGCGGCGGCTAGATCGTTTCGGCTTGCGCGTGCTCGATAAACGCGAGCGGCTCTAAAGCTTATAAACGCTTTTTATCGACGATAGTCACGCCGCGAAGTGTATTTTGCGGAACGCGGCGGGCGAATAAATTTGTTTGATGATCAACCTCCGCGCCCTGAAAAAGCTGTTCCTGCTGGCCGCCTTGGCCACGCTTCCCGCGCACGCGCTGGATGACGTTCATTCGGCGAAGCGTTTGCCCGGCGAAACGTCCGCCCAAGCGGAGGCGCGGTACTGGACGCAGCTCGGAGGCCAGGTGGTGCGCGACGGCTCCGCGGCGTCGAGTAAGAAGCCCTTCGCGGAGCTCGATACGTCGGCGGTTCCCCGGTACGCCTACGTGCCGGAGCTCTTCCGCGATCTGCGTGACGAACGTTACCTGTCGGAGAAATCCAATCCTGATTTCAAACGTCGCCTGAGCTGGCTTTATCCGCACGATGGCTGCTGGGTCCGCGCCGCGCTAATGAAGCAGCTGGCGCACGAGTGGCAGCAGGACCAGCCCTTCAAACTTTTCATTTTTGGAAATCTCAAAGTGAAGACCGCGAACGCCGCGGGCGGCTCGGTCTCGTGGTGGTACCACGTCATTCCCGTGATTCGCGATACCGCCGGTGAGCTGTGGGCGATTGACCCGGCCATCGAGCCGACGCGTCCGCTGCCGATCAAGGAGTGGATCGTGACGATGGTGCCCAAGGTGGAAGACGCGCAGTTCTCACTGTGCGCGCCAAACACCTACTCGCCGTCTAGCGCCTGCCTAGAGCCGAAGTCGGACGAAGACCAACTTGCGAAATTGCAGATCGAATCCTTCCTGACTCTCGAATGGCGAAACTTGATTTCGCTAGACCGCGATCCCGAACAAGAGCTTGGCGACAGCCCGCCGTGGAGCAAACAGGAAGATCCGGACTCTCTGGGTAAAAGCGCTAGTTACGCTGGGCCGTCCGTAGAAAATTGAAGTATCCGAGACAGCCCGTAACCCGAGTGAGCAGGGCTCTTCGGTAGTTCGGGTCCACGAGCGGATCGGCATCGAACTTAGCCATCTGGTCGAAGATGCCTACGACTTTGTCGGTGAGTACGGGATTGGCCACGCTCTTTAATGTGGGAGTCGCTGGTCCGGCGGCCGCGGCAATCACCCGATCGTAGATCTTTCTCTGCTGGGCGGCGGCCTCTTTCAGAAGCGCCTGGGTGGAAGGGTTCGGTAGCTTTCTCAACTCCGAATCGGAGGGCAGATAAGGCAATAGCTTTTCGCGAAACTGCTCGCGCGAGATCTCTCCCAGCAAGTACGCCCGGTAGAGATTCGAAAAGGGCAGCGCTTTGATTTGCTCGCGAACGCGTACGTTAAGCTTTCTGAATGAGTGGTCGTCCAAAAGCTCCTTGCGGGCTAGCTCTAGTTTGGCCAGCTGGGCAAGCACTTGGGGATGGGGAGGCTTGGGTTTGGCGAGCTCTAGTTTTCGCCGTTCGAGCTCTAGGCGCAGCCGTTCGCGTTCCTGCTCGTCCGCCTCACCGGGTAGCTCTCCGCGAAACCGAAATTTATGGTCACCGGGGGGCAGCTCCATCAGACCGCGAACAAACTTCTGAAATAGGGTTTCGTTCCGATAGTTACCCGCACTGATGAAAAGCCTGGGCTTTGCCTCGCGGTCTTTCTTCTCGGCCTCGGTTTTCTCAGCCTCCGGCGGACTCAGGTCGGGCAACTTTTCCGGGGCAAACGGGTCTTGCTGTCCGGCCGACCGCAAAACGTCGTCCTGTGGAACTTGTCTTTCCCAGTTGCGAGGGTCTTTGGTCCGGGCGGTCGCGTCGACGACCACGGTGGGTCCACTACCGTGCACCTCGACCTGTGCATGGTAGGGTACGGTCCAGTGGTTGCTGTCGTTGCCCGTCGATACCGTTCGTTGGCGTATCGAAATCCCCTTCTTCCCTTCATACAGAAACTTGAGCGACCTTTCGGTAACCTCCGCCGATCCCGTGCACTGGCCGCACAAATGCTCTTCGAAGGCGAGATTGGCGAGCCCGGCAAAGAGGTTTCCGGAATCGAGGGTTATTCCACTGGGCGGATTTTTCACCTCGCTGTAGAGCGAGCCCATCTCAATTCGCTTGGCCACGTCTTCGGGGTAGAGGGAATAACCCAGCTCAGTCATCCCTTTGGCCTCTTCCCTTAGCCCTTCGGCAATGCGTCCGAAGCCGGCCTTGGCGAAGTGGTCGGCCAGCTCTTCAACCTTCTTGGGGTCGGTAATCGCCAGTTCCCGCTGCAGATAGTCGGCGCGGGGTAACGCTACGTATTCCGCGGTAAACTCCACGGCACCGGTCTCATACTTCTCGGCCAGGCCGGGCTCCGCGTTGAGGTCGACCACGTAGTAGCCCATTTCGCTTCGGGTAAGGGGAAACCGTTCTGGGTTGGCGGAGACTATGGGGAAGATGGCGGCCCGGCTCCCTTTTTCCGCGAGCCTAAGCTTTACGTCGGTCAGTAAGAAACCTTCGCTGTGGGGAATGAGTAGCTTGCCGTTTTCGGTTTCGAAAGGACGCGTTGGTTCGACGGAAAGTTTATCCCCGCTATGCAACCAGCCCGGCGGAAGCGCGTCTATTTCCCCCTGATAGGAATGAGTTGGCTCGGATGAAAAGCCTCGGGTCGCCACGGTAAGCGGATTATGGGTCACTTCGAAATTGCCGGGCTTATGCGTGGGGTAAAAGGCATTCTTGCTCGAGCCAACGCGGTCATTCTCGGGCGGTGTTTTATCGGGCAGCTTTAGCTTTTCGGGTGGCTTCGCGTCGGAGGACTCCGAGCCGCCGGATTGAGGTTGGCCCGCGCCTTCCCCTTCGGAGGTTCTGCTTTGGCGCGCGTCTCCCTGCTGGGCCTCGAGCCATTCGACCACCTTGGCGGGAAGGTATTTCTTTGCCGCTTCCGTATCGATGTGGTCGGCCACGTAGGTAACCGCCGGTTGCGCCACGGGCACTACCCTTTCGGCCACCGGCTCGAGGGCGCGCATGGCCAGATTGGCCAAGAGCTCACGGTTCTCGTAAGCCTGGTCGATGCCGCCGGTGAGCAGCACGCCCCACAGCAGAATCTTTCCAAGCCGCTTGCGAAGGTTCTCGCTGACGAGCCCCTTCTTAACCACCTGCTCGAGGGGAAAGGCGATGCGCAAAAAACCATCGCGTTTCTGAAAATGCCTCGGCGATCGCCGGAACCCGTCCCAAAGCATTGCTTCGATCGCGCCGTCGGAAGCACTTCCCGGGGTATGGGCCAGCTGCGCGAAGGGGGTAGCGGACCGGCTTAGGGGATCGGCGAGGCTGGTCTGCAAGGTGCGGCTACTCGTCTGCAGCCGTGCGAGCACGCGTTCCATCGCTTCTTCGTGCGACGTTTTATCAAATCGCTGTACCGCCCCCTGAATGCCGCGGGCCTCGCTTTGCAGGCGGTGCACCGCCGTGTAGCCAACGTCTTTCTTTGGGCGAATCTCTCCGGCGGGTGCGGGTGGGGCGTCCTTGATGAATTCGGAAAGCGTATGAACGACCCGCCCGTCCCCTTTGAACGTCAAAGGTTTTCCGGCGTCGGTTACGATCGTGCCTTCTTTCCAATCCACTTTAAGCTTGAGGGCCGCCAACCGCGTGGGGCGAATGCGCTTACCGCCCGCCCAAAATTTGAGTTTGGTTTCGCTTTGCCCAATGGCCACCGCCTGCTTGAACCGCTCTATGATTTCGCTTTCCGCGACTTTACGGTTTCGCTCCCGCCAAGCGATCCACTGCTCTTCACGCGCGGATTTATTCGTGGAGGGAAAGTCGGACTCCTCCGCCTTGCGTACCGCCCGCGAAAAGTTTCGCTTCAGAAGGTCATTCAAGAACGGGTCATTCACTCCGGCGTCGATCAGATCCTGAATCGGCTTAACCGCCTGGCGCCCGAACTGATCGGCCTGCTGCATGGTCGGGGGCCCCACGGCCCGGTGTTTTTGCGACTGCAAGAACGCCATGTAATCCTTTACCGTGCGTTCCAAAGCCGGGGGCCGGGTTCCTTCCGGCGTAAGCAGCTTTTGCGCGGCTTCGGTTTTTTCTCTCAGGTATTGCTCGCGGTAGGCCTCGCCGCGCTTCAAGGCGTCGGCGACTTTCGGATTTTTTTCCCAGTCTTGAATGGCGGCTTCCCAATCCTGCGGGGTGAGACCGCCGGTTTGCCATAGCTCTTTCGTCCACTGGGTGGGATTGCTCTCGGCTACCCAAGGTTTCCACCGCGAAAAAAGCCACCGTACGGCACGCTCGGCGTCGGCCGAAGTGGCCACTGGTTGCTCTGGCGTACTCACGGGTTCGCCCCACGCGACTAGCCCGATACAGAAAGCCAAGGCAAAGAGGAGCCGGCTCATTTGGCCCATCCTTCGCTCAGCAGCTGGGCCGTTACCTTAGCCAGCTCCGGCACCTTCTCCTGCCGTTCGGCTACAAGCGTGACGAGATACTTCTTCTCGGTGGGATCGGTGCCCAACCCCCGGACTACCTGATGGATCACCACCGCTTCGGTGGACTTGCGAGCCACCTGCAGTAAGGCTCGCTTGATGTACTTCGCTTCGAAATTGTCCGCCCGCAAACCGCTTTCAAGTAAAACCCGTACCGCCGTCTGGCGATGTTCCAGCGTTCCGCCGGCGAGTGCATGCTCACTCATGAAATCGATGAGATGGCGGTTTTGTTCGAGGGTGAACTTACCGTAAAGAATGAGTTGCATGAGCGTTTCGTAATAATTCTGTAACGAATGGGCGTGTCCGCCATTCGCTCTCAGATCTTCGACGGCCCGCTTTGCCACCACGGCGTAGTGGGGAAATTTTTTGGATTCGCGAGAGCCGTGAAACGATTCGGTGGCGACAAAATCCTTAATCGGCTCGAGCGCCATCCAGTCTTTCTGGTTCGCAAGCGAGTTCAGATAGTCGACTGCCTCGCGATCCGGCAGGGCGGAGCTGATTTGCGTGGCACCTCGCCGCACCTTGAGATCGGTCTGCGGTAGCAGCCCGATGGCCAGTGCCGGGCCGAGGTTGCTTTTGCTGTTCCGGAAGAAACGGCGGGCCAGCACCTGATGATTCTGCGACCAGGCGTTGGCCAGGCTGGGGTCGGCAAGGTAGGGCTCATCGTCTTTGCCGAATCGGAAGTAGCGGGCTGCTCCGGGGAACTTCTCCGCTTCGTAGAGGTTGGCCAAAGCCTCGCGCGGCTTACGCTTGGCGGGCGAGAGAAGCACGGCCTCCCGTAGCTTTTTGAACGCGATCTTCTTCTCGTCACAGGAAGCGGTGGCATTTTTCAGTACGAGCGTGCTCTCGTTGAATTTTTCGAGCGCCTCGTCTTCGAAACTCAAAATTTTGTCGCGGCTCTTTTCGTCGGTGCGGAAACGCCGTTCGCACTTCACGAAGTCCTGTCCCGCGCAGGCGCTTTTCAGCCGGGCGGCTACCCGCGCGAGGCGGTACGCATTCAGGGTGCCGATACCCTGAACCACGAAGGCCACGTTCTCTTTGTACGAGGTCAGCTTTACCCACTCCGTGATGGCCGCGTGGGGCATCTCGGGGGTTATCGCCATCAAATTGGAAACGGCCGACGCCGCGTAGAACTTGCCGAGGTCGGACTCCCTTTCGACGGAATAGCCCTTCGGGCCCGGGTTTCCGCGGAGGATATGACCGTACGTGGGCGCGTACACCACCGGCGGCGGTGATTCGTTTTCTTCCACGGCGTGGGGAAAACCGTCGTGACCGAGCTCGGCCAACAAAAGAAGGTGCTCGGCATATTTTTTTACGTTTTCATCGCTCTGCCATTTGCTGCGAATGGGAGTGTAGGGGAAGTCACCGCCGCCGATTTCCTTTACATCGTCATCGTAAAGGCTGTCGCCGACGAGCAGCTTGAGCCTGGGCCCATTGGCTTGGCGGGCTTTGCTTGGCTTGGCATTGATCGAATACTGGTAAACGGCGCTGGCGCTCGTGCCCGCTGGCGACGGCGCCAGCAGGATGCCTTCCGTGGACTCATCGCTGCTGGCGTAAGTTTCGTTACTCTTCAGAAGCGGATTGAAGCGGTTGGCCGGTAGAAAACCGAACGAGCGATTACCGTACTCCTGCGTGCCGTAGGGAACCGGAACGAGGCCGCTTTGCTGGCGGGTGAAGTCTCCGGCTAGGTCCGCGCCGGTCAAGTGGTGGCTCCAAAGGATGGGGAAGTCTGGCCCGTGAGTGAAGCCTTCCGCCATTACGATGTCCTCCGCCAGAATACAGCTAGTGGCGATAGGCCCGCTCGCCGCGGAGGTTCCCGATTTCGGATCGTGAGAACCCGTCTCGCCGGCGGCAAAACTCACCCCAAAAAGCAGCAGCGCCAACGCCACCCCATGGGTGCCCAATGCCTTCACAGTGTTCACTTGGAATTCAGCCTTATTTTGAGCCCAGGCCAGAAGGGAGAGCAGCTTGTGTGCCAATTCCCAGGCTATTTCTAGTCTGGCGCGGCGAGCCAAGAAAACCCTCTGGCTTCGTCCCCGGCGGCTTGGGACGTTGCCTGGCCCCTATTCTTGACTAGCCGGGCAGGCCGGCGTTGAATGGCCGGCTAATATGAACCTTGAAGAAAAGTACGCGCTTCTCGATACGAGAAACCGCGAGGCGGAATTGGGTGGCGGGGAAGCCCGCATCAAGCAACAGCACGAAAAAGGGAAGATGACCGCCCGCGAGCGGCTCATGTTCCTTTTGGACGAAGGGTCCTTTGTCGAGATCGACAAGTTCGTTACCCACCGGTGCCGCTACTTCGGCATGGAGGACAAAAAGATCCTCGGTGACGGTGTGGTCACGGGCTACGGCACCATCTCCGGCCGGCACGTCTACGTGTACGCGCAGGACTTCACGGTGTTCGGCGGATCGCTATCCGGCGCTCAGGCCGCCAAGATTTGCAAAATTCTCGACATGGCGCTGAAGAACGGGAAACCGGTCATCGGCATCAACGATTCGGGCGGCGCCCGCATCCAAGAAGGGGTCGAGTCGCTCGGTGGTTACGCCGAGATCTTCTACCGCAACACGATGGCCTCGGGGGTCATCCCGCAGATCTCGTGCATCCTGGGCCCCTCGGCCGGTGGTGCGGTGTACAGCCCCGGTCTCACCGACTTCATCTTCATGGTGAAAGAGGCGAGCTACATGTTCCTCACGGGCCCGGACGTCATCAAGACGGTGACGCACGAAGAGGTCACGATGGAAGAGCTGGGCGGCGCGGTCACCCACTCCACGAAGAGCGGCGTGTGCCACTTCGCCAGCGACGACGAGAAGAGCACGTTGCTGCTCATCCGTGAGCTGTTGAGCTACCTGCCGTCGAACAATTTGGATGAAGTGCCTCTTGTGCCCACGCAGGATCCGGCCAATCGCGCCGAGGCCCGTCTGCGTAAGCTGATTCCGGACAATCCGAAAGCCGCTTACGACATGAAGGAGCTCATCGAAGCCGTGATGGACGATGGCTACTTCCTCGAAGTGCAGAAGGACTTCGCGCAAAACATGGTGGTCGGCATGGGCCGCCTGAATGGCCGTAGCGTCGGCGTGGTCGCCAACAACCCCAAGGTTCTGGCGGGCTGCCTCGACATCAACTCGTCGGTCAAAGCGGCGCGGTTCATCCGCTTCTGCGATGCTTTCAACATTCCGGTCGTTTCCTTCGTCGACGTTCCGGGCTTCTTGCCCGGTACCGAGCAGGAGTTCGGCGGCATCATCCGTCACGGCGCCAAGCTGCTTTACGCTTACGCCGAGGCCACGGTGCCGAAAGTTGCGGTGATTACGCGCAAAGCTTACGGCGGCGCTTACTGCGTGATGTCGTCCAAGCATCTGCGGTCGGACATCAACTACGTTTACCCGTCGGCGGAGATCGCGGTGATGGGGCCAGACGGCGCGGTGGGAATCATCCACCGGGCGGAAGTGATGGCCTCTTCGGATCCCGAAGCGACCCGGGCTAAGCTGGTACAGGAGTACTCCGATCAAACGGCGAATCCGTACAAGGCGGCCGAGCTCGGCTTCGTGGACGAGGTCATCTATCCGGAAGAGACGCGTAGCAAGCTGATCCAGGCTTTGGAGATGCTGCGTACCAAGCGCGATAAACTTCCCGCCAAAAAACACGGCAACATTCCTCTGTAAGGAGTCATCTGGTGACACCTAAAAGAATCCTGATTGCGAACCGTGGTGAGATCGCCCTGCGGGTGATTCGCGCCTGCCGCGAGATGGGGCATATCCCGCTCGCCATTTACTCGAAAGCGGATCGCCGCTCGATGCACGTCACGAAGGCCGACTCGGCTTTCTGCGTGGGCGAAGGGCCGTCGCTACATAGCTACCTCGATATCGACAGCGTGATGAAAGCGGCCAAAGCGCTACGCGCCGATGCGGTTCATCCCGGCTACGGTTTCTTGTCGGAAAAAGCGGAGTTCGCTAGGGCCGTCGAAAAGGCGGGCATGGTTTTCGTAGGCCCTTCGGCCGATGCGATCACCAAGATGGGCGACAAAGTCATGGCCCGTAAAACGATGGGGCAGGTGGGCGGTCTGCCGCTCGTGCCCGGTACGGAAGACGGTCTGACCGACGAGAACGAAGCGTTCAAGAAGGCCAAAGAGATCGGCTTTCCCATCATGATCAAAGCGCTCGCCGGCGGCGGTGGCCGCGGCATGCGCATGGTGCCGACCGAAGGGGAGTTTTTGGGGTTGTTCCAACGCGCTTACTCCGAAGCCTCCAAGGCGTTCGGCGATGGCCGTTTGTATCTGGAACGTTTCGTCCAGTCTCCGCACCACATCGAAGTGCAGGTCATCGCGGACAAGCACGGCAACGTGTGCCACCTGTTCGACCGTGAGTGCTCCGTGCAGCGCCTTCATCAAAAGGTTATCGAAGAGGCGCCATCTCCGTTCGTCAGCGCCGACACCCGCCGCAAGATCTGCGAAGCGGCCGTCAAAGCCTGTAAAGAGATCGGCTACTACAACGCGGGTACGATCGAGTTCCTCATGGACGATCAGCAGCGTTTCTACTTCATGGAGATGAACACCCGTTTGCAGGTGGAGCATCCCGTGACCGAGTGGATCACCGGTATCGATCTGGTGAAGGAACAGATTCGCGTCGCCTTCGGCGAGAAGCTCAGCTTCAAGCAGGAAGACATTGAAATTCGCGGCCACGCGATCGAGTTCCGCCTCAATGCCGAAGATCCGGAAAAGTTCCTGCCGCAAGCCGGTCAGGTGAATACGGTTCAGTTTCCCGCGGGCATCGGCATTCGCGTCGACTCGCATCTGTATCGGGGTTACGAAATTCCCGTGTTCTACGACTCGATGGTGGCCAAGGTCAGCTGTTGGGGAAAAGATCGTGCGGAAGCGATTGCCCGCTCCAAAGCGGCTTTGCGCGACACGATGGTGACCGGCGTGAAAACGAATTTGCCGTTGCACCTGCAGCTTTTGGACAACCCAAAATTCGTCAGCGGTAACTACACCACCAAGCTCATCGGCGAGGATTTCCACTACAAGGAAAAACAACCCGATGCTAAGGGGCTACAGCGTGCGCTGATGGCGGCCGCCGTTTCCGCGTACAACCGCGAATACAAGGGGCCCATGGGTAAAGAAACGCCTTCGCTGTGGAAAGCGAAAGGGCGCTGGGAGGGCTTGCGCTAATGTTGTTTTTTATCGAACACCAAGGCACGGAGTACCGCGTACGGGTGGAGAGCCGCCGCGGGCAGTATTACGTCACGCTCGCCGACGGCCCCGAGACACCGGTCGATATGGTCTTTTACGGCCACGATTGCACCTTCCTCGATCCTTACGAGGTTTTCTCGGCGAACGTCGTCGGCAACAAAGACAACTTCACCACGTGGCTGCCGGACGGCAACGTTTCGCTACGCGTGGAGAGTGAGTACCGCCGCATCGTGCAGCAGCTGCGCGGCCAGCAGATGGCCAACGAGAATATTGTAACCGCTAAGATGCCGGGAAAGATCGCCAAAATTCACGTCAAAGTCGGTGACATCGTCGAGGTCGGCACGCCGCTCATGGTGATGGAGGCGATGAAGATGGAAAACGAGATCCGCTCAGTGGGCGCGGGGAAAGTGGTTCAGATCGCGGTGAAGGAAGGGCAGGCGGTCGAGTCAGGTGCGCTCTTAGCTGAGCTTCAACCTGAAGAGGAGCCTTGACCACCTGAAGGTCGGGAAAGCTCCACTTAAGAACGATCTCGTGCTCGGCCGCTCGGTACTGCGGTAGCTCCTGACAATTCAGCCACTCCACGACCACGTCGCGTCCGGTTTTGATAATCCACAGGCTGACGAAGCCCGACGGGTGGGTCACTACGCGATCGAATGACAAATGCTGGTAAGGCGACACCCGGCAATCGGCGATTAAGATTTTGTCCACGGTGATACCGGTTGAGGCCTCGGCGATGGTCAGTAACGACTGCTGCGGCTTCTTCCAGTCCCACCATTTCAGGTAGTGCAGGTAACCGGCGGCCGGGGTGATCTGCACGAGCAGCAGCACGGCGGCCACACGGTAGCGAATTGCGGATCGCATGGGGCTCGTGCGCGTGGCCAGCACCCAGAGGAAAAAGAAGCCCGGCACTAATGGCCAGCCCACCGAGAAGAACGGCTGGCCCATGTAGGGGAGTACCGACAGGCCGAAGTACACCACGTAAAAGATATGATCCTGCACCGCCTGGAGTAGCGATGATTTTTTTACTTCGTTCTCGAACTGACCGAATAGGAAAACCAAAAATGCGGGGCTGCCGAGAATCACCAGGAAGTAAACCGCCGGCACGCCGAGGTGCAACCACGAGAGCGCCATCACGTAGTCGCCATTCATCGGTAAGATCAGAAGCCGAAAAACCAGGTAGGCCGCGGCCACTACCGCGTACGGCACCAGCGTACGCGCCACTTTCTTTAGATCGTACCGGCAGAAGCGGTGGTCCAAAAGAATGGCGAGCAGCAAAGCGGTGTGAACCACGCTCGATTCTTTCAAACCGAGTGAGATGGTAAAGGCCGCCACCCCGAGGATGGAAAAAAGTCGGGCGCGTTGGGCGGTGACGATACTCTCGCGTAGCGAGAGGGCCTTTAGAAACGCCCAGAGGTTCAAAGAGAGAAAGAAGATCTGCGGGCCGTTCATCAACCCTTCGCCGATCCAAGTGAGGCTACCGAAGTGGATGAGTGGTGCGCAGACGAAAAGCGTCGCGAAGGTGAGCGCCTTCTTGCGCGTTGCCGTGAAGAACGTCAGTGAGTCGGCCGCTAGCCACACCGCAGCAACGACGAACGCGAGCACGCCGGCCAGCCAAAAATAGTATTGCTCTCCGAAGAGTCGCCAGAACAAAAATCCGTTAAACTTAAGTAACGGACGAAAGAACCAGACCCGTTCCATGGTCCCATGCGTCAAGGTGGGGCTCCACGCACTACCCCAGTTTTCCGCCAGCAAAGCTCCGTTATGGACGATTAGCCAATCGTCGTGGCGGAAGAAGGCGAACGGGAATAGCGCACCTAAATAGAAAACACAGAATGCGAGTAACAGGGGCGCCATAGCCTTGTACTCATCGGCCCAAACCGTGAAATCCATTAATGGATTTCGCCGGTTAACCACGATCCCCCATGCAAATCGCCCAAACTCAGCCAAAGCTTTTGAACCCCAGCATGGTCGCCCTGATCTTGGTGGTGCTGATGACGTTGAGCGCGGTGAATGCTTACGTGAAGGCGGGGGAGGATAGCTCCGGCTACAGCTGGCTGGTCCTTATCTCTATCGTGCAGGTCACCCCGTTTCTGGTTGGCCTCGTGCTCAGATCACAGAACTACCTGAACTTCATTCTAATGAGCCATTTCGTGGGCTTCTCGGTGTCGAAGTACAACGAGATCGAAACGCTCTCCAAGGGGAAAGGGATCTCGCTGTCCTGGATTGCGGCCTGTAAGGAGCTCGTGATCTGCACGCTCTGCATGCTCGTGGCTTTTCACATGCTGCGTATGGTGATTACTCCAGCCGAGCTGCGCCAACGAAAGTTCAATGACTTGTCGCTCAAGCCGAACAATCTGCGGTGGATCACCGCCTATATTTTGATGATTCCGTTTCTGCCGAACTTCTTGCCGGGTTCGCTCATGATCATCCATCTCGCAATGGCTTCCGCGCAGGTGCTGCTAGTAATCTGCGCCGAATGTCCCAAGAACCCGCGGCTATTGATGTGGGCTCGTTTATCGGTTCCCGTGGCTTGCTTAGCCAGCTTCATGTCGTGGGGCTTTCTTACGATGTTCGGTAACTACGCGAGCTTTCTGTTCATGTACTCGTTTCTTCATCAGAAGAAAAAGTACTTCGTCTTCATCGCTATCCTCGTCTTGTTCGTGTCCACGATTCAGTCGATTAAGCATCCGTACCGTACTTTTCTTTACGAACTGGGCGGCGCGGAAATGGCTTACTCGCAACGTGCTGGTTACCTGATTTACCTCTTTAACTTGAAGTACATCAATCCCGAAGACGACGTCGATGAGCTGTTCGAACGAGAAGATTCCAAAGAGCAATCGCTGGTGCGCGGATTCAACCGCATCGGTGACGACTCCCTGGAACGCGTATTGGCCCTGACCCCGTCGGTCGTCCCGTTCTGGAACGGCGAAACCTACGATTCGATTCCGTACATGTTCATCCCGCGTACGTTGTGGGCGGACAAACCGGGCCGGCACTTTTGGAACAAGTTTGGCCGTCAGTATAAAGTTCTGTCGTCGGACGACTTCAACACTTCGGTAGGCGTAGGCTTCCTCGCCGAAGCGTACATGAATTTTGGCTACGCCTGGATGTATCTCGTGGCCGGCTTGGTGGGAATGCTCATCGCCGGGGTAGAGCGCTTGGCGCTCGGTATTCTTAAGGAAAAATTCTACTTTCCGTACATCACGTTCATGGGTCCGTTCATTGGTTTGGGAGCCGACCTAGGCTCCATCGTGAACAGCACGATGATCTTGAGTTGCTGCTTTTTCGCGGCCCGTCCTTTCTTGCTGCGGCTGGCGCGCCGGGATGACTATTCGTGAGGAAACTAATGGCTAAGCCCCCTCGTAGAGTTAAGAACGTCGAGAACTTCCAGGAGCAGTACGATCCGAAGATCGACGTGCTGATGGTTCTCAAAACGTTGCGTCCGCACCAATGGTCGAAGAATGTGTTACTGCTACTGCCCGCGGTCATGGCCCATAACGTGTTTCAGGCCGACGTGCTGCGCGGGTGTATTCTTTCCTTCATAGCATTTTCCCTGTGCGCGTCGTCGGTCTATCTCTTGAACGACATGATCGACGTAGAACGTGATCGCAAGCATCCCGAGAAAAAAAATCGGCCCTTCGCTTCGGGACGAGTGCCCATGTGGTTCGGTTACTGGGGAATTCCGGCTTGCTTGCTCGTCGCGGTCACCATTGCCCTGAACTTTTTGCCCATGGCCTTCGTGGCCTGCCTGGTGCTCTACTCGGCGCTCACGCTGGTGTACTCGCTGTTTCTCAACCGCGAACCCATTGTCGACGTTCTGCTGTTGACTAGCTTCTACGTCATCCGGCTCATCGCCGGTGGCGCCGCCGTGGGCGTGAAGCTATCCCCCTGGTTTCTCGCCTTTACCTTCTTCTTCTTTCTCGGGCTCGCCTTCCTGAAGCGTTATGTCGAGCTGGAGAAGTGGTCGCACGAGAAAGCGAAGAACTTCAGTAACCGTGCCGGGTATGTACTGGCCGACCGCTGGATTCTGCAGACCACCGGTGTGGTGTCGGGGTTTCTTTCCATCGTCGTTTTCTGTCTCTATCTCGCCAGCCCCGAGGTTTCGCGCTTGTATACCCACCCCACGCTACTGTGGGGCGCTTGTCCGCTAATGTGTTACTGGGTGTGCCACCTGTGGTTTCGCGCGCAGCGCGGGCTAGTGAATACCGATCCCGTGGTGTTCGCGCTCAAGGATAAATACAGCCTGGCTACCGCGGCCGCCCTGGCGCTGACTTTGTACCTGGCAACGTAAGCGAAAGCTCCGAAGCGCTCATCCCGTCGGCTTTCAGCTTGGCGGTGTGGCGCGCGAAGCTGGTCTCGTGCACGAAGTACAGACTGCAAAACTTGTTAGCGTAGAGGATGACTATCGGCCGGTAGCCTTGCTTGGTGAGCCGCCCGAAGCCTCCGTAAAGCGGATCGACCAGTCCGCCGATTCGCCGTTCCCACCGCCGAATGATCTTCACCAGCGCGGCGTCGTCTAGCTCTTCGAAAGCAACCTCGGGCATGATGTCGCGCGGAATAAAATCGAAAGTGTAGAGAATGGCGGGCCGGTGTTTTTCGATCAGGTCCGGCTGCTCGCGCCGGAAAATCCGGTGGGGAAGCTCCGGGCGGCCGTGAAGCTTTCGCCGCAAGCTCGGCGTCGCGCGCAGGGGCTGATCGGCAATTTCGGGATTGGCCACGCCGAGCATGTCGAGCGCTTCCCGCTTGGCGAAGTACATTACGGCCGACACTTCCGACGAGGCCACCACGTCGTTGGCTTCGGTCGTGAGCTCGAGATGGCGGCCTAGCTGCGAGAGGTGATGCACGCGCGTGAGTGACTTGTTCACCGAAATCTCGTGCGGGTTGGCGATGATCCACCGGGGAGAAAAGTTCACCTGCGCCCAGCGGGTCAGCGAGTAAAAAGGCCAGGCAATCGGAATCAGGTAGAGCAGGAGCAATACCATGCCGCGCTTGGCCTGCAGCATGGCGACCGCCGCCAGGAAGAATGCGGCCATGGTCACCGGCAGCAGGAAACGGCCCCAGTAGCACGGAAACCAGTCGCCGCCGGTCAGGTAGTAGGGAAAGACGTACAGCGGCAGCAGGGCGAGCAGCCGCACGATGGTTTTCTTTCGCGGGTAACTCAAAAAAACGATCACTAACGAAGCCAGCGTGCCGGTCGCCACGAGGTCGGTCAGTAGGCTCGTCACTCCAACGCCGAGAAAAAACGGGCTTCCCCAGGTGGCCTTGAAGCGGGCGGGCGTGGGCACCACGTGACCGAAGGTTTGCAAACGCCAGAGGGTAATCAAGACGAACGGCACCACGGCGGCCAGTGGACCGGCGAGGTTGCTGAGCCGTTTCTCTCTCGGTGCCGTGAAGAAGAGGTACGCCGCGAGCAGCGCGGTCCAGTAGAGCCCCTCGAAACGGATCAGCGGAATCACCGCCATGAGAAAGTAGAGCAGGGCAGCCGGGCCACGCTTCAAAGCGCAGACCAAGCTCCACAAGATCGCCGCCGAGAACAGCGTCGCGGAGAAGCCGCTCGCCGAGTTGAAGAGGAGCGGGGGAAAAAACGCCACGGCCAGCGTAACGGGCGGGATGAGCTCGTGCCGGTTTCGATCGCGTAAGGCCTGGCGCGCGGCCGCCACGATGAGCCAGCCACCCAGGGCGCTCAAGCTAAACGCCGCTTCGACGACCGGTAACCCCGTGCGGCTGACGAGGCCCACGAGCAGATAGAAGAGTAGGTCTACCGTGCCTTCGATCTTCTGGAACCGGTTGTAGGAAAACAGACCGTCCTGCGCCCAGTGCTCAGCGTGACGCAGGTTGGTGAAGAGTTCATCCCACGGGTGAAAGGTGAGCAGCGCCGAACTCAAAAAGCCTACTATCGCGCAGACCCGGACCACCCGTTCCCACTTGGCCTCGCCGCCGTCACGGTATTTGAGGCAGGCGGCTATTCCCACGATGAGACCGCCGAACACCAGAAGCTGCAGTGCGAACGGCAACCCCCAGATGAGAAAGAGTCCCCCAAAAAGGTGATCGTACAGGCCCGTGATCTCTCGGGCTGAGCGGTAAACGTAGGCGGTATCGAGCAAAGTCTTCTAGTCCTTAAGGGTTTTCCTATTTTCGTCCGAAAAGTAAAAAAAGAAACTTATGTTTCAGCCTCAATAGGTGACGCATGCAAATCGACCAGTACTTAAGACACGGCATGGCCAATCGCGCTTCGGATATGCATTTCTCCGCGGGGGAGCCTGTCCGCTTCCGCATTGACGGTGACCTGGTGGCGATGGACGCCCCGCCGCTCACTCATGAAGCTCTGGAAGTTCTGTTCTTCGAAATGCTGAGCGAGGAGGAGCACGAGAAGCTCATCAAGCACAAGAACCTCGATAAATCTTACGGGGTCGAAGGGCTTGCGAACTTTCGTCTCAATATTTTCTACACCCGCCGCGGAATGTCGGCGGTGATTCGTTCGATTCCGTCGAAGATTCCCACGATGGCGCAGCTGGGATTGCCCGACGCGATTCAGAACCTCACGGCTCTGGCGAAGGGGCTCGTGCTCGTCACCGGTCCCACCGGCTCCGGTAAATCGACCACGCTCGCGGCGATGTTGAATCACATCAACATGACCTACCCGTACCACATCCTGACGGCCGAGGATCCCGTCGAGTTTATTCACCCCAGCCAAAACTGTTTGATCAGCCAGCGTGAGATCGGAACGTCGTGTCCCACCTTTTCCGACGCTCTGAAGTACGCATTGCGCGAAGATCCCGACGTCATCCTGATTGGTGAGTTGCGCGACATCGAGACGATCGGTCTCGCGCTGACCGCCGCCGAAACGGGTCACTTGGTTTTCGGCACTCTGCACACCCGCGGCGCCGGCGCCTCGGTGGATCGTTTGATCGACTCTTTCCCGGCCAACCAGCAAGGTATGGTTCGCGCGATGCTTTCCGAATCGCTAATGGGCGTTATCTCGCAGGTACTTTGCAAAAAGAAAGACGGCAAAGGCCGTGTCGCCGCTTACGAGATCATGATCACGAACCACGCGATCTCGAACTTGATTCGTGAAGGAAAGACTTTCCAGATTCCTTCGGTCATCCAAACGGGTCGCCGTGAAGGTATGATCCTGATGGAACAGCATCTGAAAGATTTGATCGCCAACAACGTGATCAACGAAGAAGAAGCCGCTCCGTACATGGAAGAGGATAGCTCGAAGAAGGAAGGCAAGGGCCACGGCGGTCCCGCGAAGCCTCCGACTCCGCCTCCTCCACCGGCGAAGCTCGCCGGTTTCAAGCCAACCGCCGGAGGTCCCCCGGCGGCCGGTGGAGCTTTCGCCCCCAAACCTTTGAACGCGGCTCCCGCGGCTCCGCCGAAACCGGCGGCCCCGAAGCCCGCGGCGGCGGCTCCCAAGCCTCCTCCGATTGCCGCC
>JBGSST010000061.1:0-8724 GCA_041736915.1 Bdellovibrionota bacterium | reverse complement strand
GAGGCGAAGGCGGACGGCGTGGCGGTCGGAGGCGCGGGCGTTCGTCCCGGCATCCCATCAACCCGCTCGGTATGGAACAGCGTTGCGTGCGCCAGTTCCCGCGTGAGGCTTTGGTCCGGGGTCGCCAGTATTTTCAGGCAGGCCACGTATCCGATATCACCCAGCTGGGCCAGGCTTTCTCGCTCACGGTTCACGGACGGGGCGAGCGCTATCAGATTTGGATCGATTTTTCTCAAGCCGAAAGCGGCAGCCTCATCGAGGCCCGCTGCAGCTGTCCCTTTTACGCCACGGGCGGACTGTGTAAGCACCTTTGGGCCTCCATCATCAAGATCGAGCGATCGGGACTTTCCGACAAAGTGCCCGGCGAAGCCACGCTTCGGGTAGTGCACGAGAAACGCCAGGGGCAAAAGCCCGCCGAGGGTAGAGGGGCCGTCGCCCCCATTGCTACCCGGGCCGCCATGCAGGCTGGCCCCACGGCTTGGCTCGATAGGCTCGATCAAATTCAGGGCAAAAGCGTATTGCGCGCGAACGGCGGCGGAAATCTGCTGGCCGCGTTCGTGATTCAGGCCGCCGAAACGGTCTCTACCGGCAAGCTCACGATGGACTTTTGGCCGCAACGACGTGGACCCGCCGGGGAAACCGGTCCACTGCGTCCGGGTCAGGTGCCACGCGACCTTCAGCTTTTAGCGGACTCACGCGATCAGGAGATGGTGGCGCTGCTCACGCGCACCGGCGCCCCCGCGAACGTGACGTCGTTCGGGAGTCCGTGCGCGCGGTTCACGGTCGATCCCATCGTCGAGACCCAAGTGCTTACGACGCTCGCCGGAGCCGGCAAGGTCTTCTTATCCCGATCGCCTAACGGATCGCCCGACAATGCGGATCGCCCTTTGCGTCTGGATCGCGGCAAGCCGTGGGAGCTCGAGCTTCGGTTGGAAGCCGAGGGCGGCAGCTACAGCGTAGAGGCCATACTTAAGCGCGATGACGAAATCAAAGATATCGGCGAGCCCGCCTGCGTACTGCGTTCTGGGCTGATGGTTTTCAGCGAGCGCATTGGCCGCTTGGCCGAGGCCCGTCATGCGGCCTGGCTCTTCAATTTGCGGGCGGCCGAGCTGCTCGTGCCACGCGATCACGGGGACATGCTTTTAAAGCGGATCCTCACCGACGCCACGGCGCCGCGCGTGACCTGGCCGGAAGGCATGGGCTGGAAACGGCTGCTCATCGATCCTATTCCCAAAGGCGTGTTTCGCCCGCTGGGTAATGATCCGTCGACGGGCCGCATGTCGATGACGGTTAGCTTCGACTACGGCGGCCGTGAGGTGTCGTTGGGCGACCAGTCGGAAAGTATTCTCGACGTCGAGGGGCACCAGGTTTACACGCGCAACCGCGCGTTCGAAGAGACCAAGCTCAATCAGGCATTGGAAATTTTGCGAGATCAGGCCGGCACGGTTCCGGTGAGCGACCTCATGCGGTCGGCCACGGCGCTTTCGGCGTGCAACTGGATCGTCTTCATCGAGAACCACCGCGTGGTGGCCGCCGACGATTTTGCGTTGAACGTCACGTCGAGTACCGACTGGTTTCAGGTAAGCCCGGAGATGTCGTTTGCCGGCACGTCGGTGCGCAAGGAAGAAATTTTGGCCGCGCTCGAAGCCAAGAGCTCGTACATCCGGCTCGCCAACGGCACGCTGGGGCTTTTGCCCGAAGAGTGGGTGAGCCGCTTCGCTACGCTTAAAGGTCTCGCCGAGAAGAGTGAAGACGGCGCGCTGCAGTTCGGAAAAGCGCAGGGGTTGTTGCTCGACGCCGCTTTAGGCGATCAGGAAAACGTTCGCGGCGACAAAAAGTTCACCGCGTTCCGCGACCGTATCCTGGAGTTCGATCTCGCTAAGACGGCGAAAGCACCCGTGGGTTTCAAGGGCAAGCTGCGCGATTACCAAAAAGAGGGGCTCACGTGGCTGGGCTTCTTGAAAGAGTTCGAATCGGGCGGCGTGCTGGCCGACGACATGGGCTTGGGAAAAACGATTCAGGTGCTCGCGTTCTTACTGTCTCGCCGAAAAGAGACGAAGCTGCCGAGCCTGGTCGTGGCGCCGAAGAGCTTGGTCTTCAACTGGATCGATGAGGCGAGCAAGTTCGCCCCGACGCTCAAGGTGATTCGCTATTCCGGCGATGGCCGTCAAAAAGTAGCGGCCGAAATCGCCGGTGCCGATCTCGTGGTGACCACTTACGGCACGCTACGCACGGATATCGGAATTTTGCGCGAGCACGAATTCGACGTGGCCATCGTCGACGAGGCCCAGTTCATCAAGAACCCCAAGTCGCAGGCCGCGATCGCGTGTAAGCAGCTGCGGGCCGTACACCGGCTGGCGCTTACCGGTACGCCCATCGAGAACTCGATTGGCGATCTGCTCTCGATTTTGGAATTCACGAACCCAGGCCTTTTGCATCTGTCGACCGACGGCATGTCGAACGACGTGCAGGGACGGCTGCAGCAGCTACTACGTCCGTTCATGCTCCGCCGCACGAAGGAAGCCGTACTGACCGAGCTTCCGGAAAAATCCGAGCAGGTTCTGTTCTGCGAGATGAGCCGCGAAGAGGCCGAGTTCTACGCGGTCATCCGTGACCGGTACCGCGAGTCGATCGAAAAGTCGGTCGAAGTGAACGGCATGGCCAAGTCAAAGCTACACGTACTCGAAGCTCTACTGCGCTTGCGCCAAGCGGCCTGCCACGCGGGGCTCATCGACGACGCCAAACGCTGGGGCCCCAGCGCCAAGCTCGATCTGCTGACCAATCAGCTCAAAGAGGTCATCGCCGAAGGGCACAAGGCCTTGGTCTTTTCGCAGTTTACTTCGCTACTTTCCATCGTGAAGGGGCGGCTCGATGCCGACGGTATCGTGTACGAGTATCTCGACGGCCAAACGGAAGACCGCAAAACGCCGGTGGAACGGTTCCAAACCGATCCCAAGGTGCCCGTTTTCCTCATCAGCTTGAAAGCCGGCGGCACGGGATTGAACCTTACCGCCGCCGATTACGTCTTCATCCTCGATCCGTGGTGGAATCCGGCCGTCGAAGCGCAGGCCATTGGCCGGGCCCATCGCATGGGCCAGGAGCAAAAGGTGTTCGCCTACCGCATGGTGGCGCGCGGCACGGTAGAAGAAAAGATTATCGAGCTACAGAAGAAAAAGAAGGATCTGGCCGAATCGATCATCTCCGAAGACACGGACTTCATGAAGAAGCTGTCGCGTGAAGATCTAGAAAAGCTACTGGCCCCGTAATGGACCTGCTCAAGCTTGCGGCCACCATTCCCGTTTCCTTCGTAGCGCTCATGCCGGTGATCAATCCCGTGGGGACGGCGATCATTCTGCAAAGCTTTACCAGCGACGTGGACCCGCGGACGCGGCGGGTAATCGGTAAGCAGATCGCCATCAACACGGTAGGGCTTTTGTCGGCGGTGCTGCTGGGTGGCCACTACCTGCTGCAGTTTTTTGGCGTGTCGGTGCCCATCGTACAGCTGGCGGGCGGCGCGGTGGTGGTATCCATGGGCTGGCGTTGGCTCAACCAGGACAGCCCGGGCGAGAAGAAAGAGTCCGGTACCGATCCCGAGGCGCAATCGGCTAGCCCGCTCTCCAAAACATTTTATCCGTTTACCTTTCCGATGACGGTCGGGCCCGGCAGCATCGCCGTAGCCCTCACGTTGAGCGCGCATACCATGCACGATAGCTACCTCGATACGATTGCCATCCAGATCGGCGCGCTCATTGGGGTCATCGGTATCGCGGTGCTAACTTACCTTTGTTACGTTTACTCGAGCCGGCTGACGTCGCGGTTGGGTCCCACGGGCACCTCGGTGCTTTTACGCCTGATGGCGTTTCTCGTCGTGTGTATCGGGGCCGAAATTTCCTGGACGGGGATTAAAGCCCTGCTCGAATCCTTGCCGCGGACCTAAAGCGCGGGGGCCGGGACGAAAAACAGCGCCGATCCCCAAACCTTGTTCACCTCTGAACCTAAGTAGCTCGGCCCGGCACCTGGCATTCCGTTGCATAAGGAAGAGTTCGGCCATTGGGGGCCGAAACTTCGCCGGGGGAACACGTGAAGCTAAAGCAGCTAGGAATTGTCATTGCGATTGCGGTGCTCGGTACGGTGTGGGGCTGCGGTGAAAAGCTGGGGCCCGCCCAAACGGGAACGGTCGCTTGGGAAGGCTACTATAGCCGGGTGTTTGGCGTGTACGACCCTACACTGCGCACGGTCGAGTGGCGGAATGCGGTCGAAGAGCAGAAAACCTATCGCCCGTACTTCGGCGTTTATGATTTCAAAAACGGCAAAACGGAATGGCGGCTCGCTTCGCTAGAGGGTGGCTACGTGCGACCCTACTTCGGCGTTTACGACGAAAAAACCGAAACCGTCGAGTGGCGTTTGGCCTCGGTGGAAAGTGGCGTGGTGCGGCCTTACTTCGGCGTCTACAATCCAAAAGCTCAATCCATCGAGTGGCGTTTGGCTTCAGTCGAAAGTGGCTTAGTGCGGGCTTACTTCGGCGTGTACAACCCCAAGACCGAAGAGGTCGAGTGGCGGTTGGCGAGTGTTGAGAATGAAGTCGTTCTACCTTACTTTGGCGTCTACCACTGGGTGAGCGAAACGGTGGAGTGGCGCAAGGCTCGTTTAGAGAACGGGCTCGTTCGTCCTTACTTCGGTGTCTATAACGCCAAATCGGAAGCCGTCGACTGGCGTGCGGCGTGGGTCGAGAACGATGCGGTCTTTTCTTACTTCGGCATTTACGATCGCACACGCACTACGGGCGAGACGGAATGGCGCCGCGCCCGGTAGCGTGGACCGTAACGTTATTTCTTGGTGGCCTTCTTAACGGCTTTTTTCACCGTGGGCTTTTTCTTGGCGACGGCCTTCTTCGCCTTGGCGGCCACGGATTTACCGGCCTTCACGGCTTTTTTGGCTACCGTCTTCACGGCTTTTTTCGCCGGCTTTTGCTTCGACGCCATCTTGGAGGCGAGCACGCCGAGACCCGACATGATGGCCGCGCCAGAGATCAATAGAGACTTATTCACGAGAAATTCCTTTGAGAGGGGTTGAGGGGAAACGCAACATAGCACTTTTCACGAGTTGCAATCCACGGACCATTTTTGTCATTGGGGGCCGCCGGTGACGAAATAAGGCACCTGTTGGTGAACCGGAGCTTTTGCTATAACGCGCTCCGAGGTAGCGATGGATCGCCTGAAGGGCTTGCTGACAATTGGATTTGTTTTGGCCGCACTAGTGGGATGCAAAGCCACGCCGACGGTACCGGGGAAACCGGCCGCCGAACGGCCGCGTGAACCGAGATTTCAGCCACCGCCCGGTTCGCCGACGGCCCCACGCCTTGGTCCGTCCACTGATCGTCCGGTCGAACGAACCGGCGATCCCAAAGAACTCTTCACCCCGAAGCGCACGGAAATTGGTTTTCTCAACAGCTACCCGAATATGAAAACCACGGAAGCTCCCATGACCGCTGGCGGCGTTCCCCTTTACCAGACGGCTCGCGGCTACCTCGCTTTCCCCATTGAGCTTTGGATCTTGGGCGTAGCCAACGAAAAGGCGACCGACCTTTCCCGCGCCATTTCGATTGATAGCCGGGAGTTACCGGGGGCCAAGACCATCTATTCCGTAAGCTTCATGGTGCAACCTCGCTACGACCAACGGGCCGTACGCGAGCTGGAGGCTTTTCGCGATAAGGGTAACAACATCAATATCAACCCCACGGTGGCCCAAGTCTCTTGGGAACTTAACGTAAAGCCGGGATCTGAAGGGCTTGTGCTTAAGGACCGCACCGCTGAAGGTATGTCGCCGCAGAAGAATACCGACGCCCTGACGATTACGTGGGTGCATTTGGAGATGAGTAAAGAGGGCGCCGAGTTCGCGGAAAAGGTCGTGGCGGGCCGAGCGAAATTTTCGGACAAGTTCGAAATGCGCGTCTGCTACGACATCGAAGCGGCGGTGCCGCGCTCTAAAGCCGACATCGACGCGGATAAGGGGCCGTACGTTTTCACCGTCGAGAAAAAGATGGTTCGTCTCTGCCCCGAGCTGAAGTAAGCCCGCGAACCGCGGAGAGACATTTCTACCTTGAGCTGCGCCGCCGCAGGTAGCCGCGATCGATTATGGCGATCACGAAGATGCCCAACGAGTAGTAGGCGAGGTTGAAGAAAGAAAAGGTCGTTCCAAGCACCCAGCGGGCCACTAGGTATCGGCGCAACAGAAGCGGAATGCCGGTCAGTTTGAAAAGCTCGATACCGATGCAAAAGAGAATGGCCGTCGAAAAGACGTCGGGAAACGCCCGCCGGCGAGTGATGAGCACGACCAGGAGATAAACCACTATGGCGTACAGACAATCCCCCAGGGCGTTGTCCCACGGATACCACCCCATTCGAACATGCCGCGAAATCACACCCAGAGCGATCGCAAATAGAAGCGCCAGCCAGACCCGTTTCATATTGGTCAATTCTACCCGAAAACGTGGACCGCTGGAGTGGCGCCGTCGGCGCCACCGCGCAGTCTTCGAATAGGGTAAAATAGGGCGATGCCTTTCGGTAACGTAATGAAGTGCTGCATTTGCTCACGTGAAACCAGGGAAGCGCTGTTACTTGGGGCCACGGAAGAGAAGCGGTTCCTATTCTTCAGATGGCAGGGTGGTAGGACCACCGCCTTTTGCCGCGACCACCTCTTTGCCCCGTGGCGGGAGCGTTTTCTAAGCGGGACCCAACGGCTGATTGCCTTTGATCCCGTGGGTAATCTCGATCCCGCTGATGGGCTGAGTGTGCAGTATTGGTACGCCAGTATCGAGCGCCTTGCGGGCCCTAACCCGTCTGTTTCAAAAAAAGATAAAGAACGCAGGGCCGATCAGTATCAATCCTGGCTGGATTCCGTTTCCGGGAGTTGCGCGAACTGCGAAGCGGAGGCCATGGTCGGCTACGTCCCCCAGACCCAAACCAAGTTCACCAAAAAAGGAATGTGGCACAATCTCGAACTGGACGGATTCACGCCGCAATTTCAAAACCTCTGCCGCCCGTGCGCCTTCGCCGCCATCGAGCGTTCGATGCGGAACTCTCAAGTTCGCTTCGTTCAGGCCATCGACGTGCCCACAGAGCAGCCGGGCCTATACGTCACCGTGACCATGTAGGGAGAAAACATGAGCAAAGTAAAAGTCGCGGCCTTCGCCGTTTCGCTGGATGGGTTTGGGGCCGGCCCGAATCAGAGCTTGGAGAATCCGCTTGGAGTAAGGGGGCCGGAACTTCACCGCTGGTTCTTCAAAACCAAGACGTTTCAAAAGATGCACGGCACCGAGCATGGCGTTGAAGACATCGACAATGTCTTTGCCGAGCGGTCCTTTGATAATGTGGGGGCCTGGATCATGGGACGGAATATGTTCGGCCCCGTGCGAGGTCCGTGGGCGGATAACGAGTGGCGTGGCTGGTGGGGGGAGAACCCTCCGTATCACACGCCGGTTTTCGTTTTAACGCATCATAAAAGAGAGCCGCTCGTCATGGAGGGCGGTACGACGTTTCAGTTTGTGACGGATGGAATCGAGTCGGCCCTACGGCAGGCCAAAGAGGCGGCCCAGGGCAAAGACGTGCGAGTTGGCGGCGGCGTACAGGTCATTCGTGAGTACCTAAAAGCCGGGCTGATCGATGAACTGCACTTGGCCTATAGCCCCATTTTTCTTGGGCGAGGAGAAAACCTCCTCGCCGACATCGATATGCCCCAGTTGGGATTCTCGGTGACGGAAAAAATGCACACCAAGGACGCCCTGCATATCGTTCTGAGTAGAAAAAAATGAGTGGCTAGGCGTCTAGGCTCTTCAGTAGCTTTTCTAGCCGCGTCACCTCAGCTTTAGATTTGGCCACCTTGGTTTTTAGCGTGTTGTTCTTTGTCGTTTCCGTAGCGAGACTCTTTTCCAAGGAAACGATCTCATTCTTCTTGGCCGTCTGTTCTTTCTTCCGCTGTGCAATCTTGGCTTTGAAAGCGGGGGCCGCCTCGGCGGTGGCCTTCTTTAGATCCGCCTCGAGTTTGGCGAGGGCCGAATCGATCTTCTTTAGGTCCGCCTTAGCGTTGGTGATTTTCGTTTTCCAACCGTTCACGAGCGAGAGGCTAGCTTTCTCCGCCTTCTCGTCGGCGGCGAGCGTTGCTTTGGCCCGGGTCAAATCGGTTTTCGCCTTGGCAATCTCCTGAGTGAACTGCTTTGGCTGGCAGCCGCGACTGTGCACGCCGCAGATGGGCCGTTTCATCGCCGCGGCCTTTTTCACGATGAAGTTTCGGTTCCCCGAAACATCGAGCCGGGTGATGTAGGTGGTGGACGTGAAGTTGGTTCGCGAAATCACCCCCATGATCGCGCCATTTTGAAAGATAGGGCCTCCGGAGTCCCCCGGGCAGGCCACCGCGTAGCCTCTGGCTTTGAGCATGTAACGGTTGCGCCAGTAGTCGAAGAGACGCACGTAGCCGGTGCGCTGCGCTCCATATCCGGCTCCATTCGAGGCCGCGCAGCCGAAGCCGGTAATGACGGCACCGCCCCAGTAGGCCTGGGAAGCCAAACGGCGTGGAGTGACTTCGAAATCTTCGTCCGCAAAACCAATCGCGACGTCGTAGTCGTAGCCATTGAAACCTGGATGGGCGAAGAAATGGGTGGTGATGGTTTTTCCTTTCACCTGCAACCGGCGATCGGCGTTGACGGCCCGGTTGGGGTGAAAGCAGTGG
>JBGSST010000027.1:0-2459 GCA_041736915.1 Bdellovibrionota bacterium | reverse complement strand
TCCGCGACACGCTCGGACTCGAAGCTACCGTATGGTCGCCGTGCGGAATCAACCGCGCGTTGAACCTGAACACTCAGGTTCGCGTGACCGCCACGGGCAAGCAACGGGCCTTGATGACGCTCGATTCAATCGACGGACAACTCACTCACCGGTACGGGCTGCAATGGCAACGTTGCCGTTAAGCCAAACCGCGATCCTCCTCGCAGTGGCTTGGGGCCTGTCCGCGGCAAGTGCGGACAGGCCCGGGCCGGGGGGGAAAGTGAAACCCGGCGCGGGACAAGTGTTCATCAACAAAATCACTTACGAAGGAAACGGTTGTCCGCTGGGCTCCGTCGCCGACCTAATCGCTTCCGACTCCGAAGCGTTTACGTTGCTCTTCGACAGCTTTGTCGTTGAGGTGGGGCCCGGAATCGACGGCAGGCGAGCCAAGAAACAATGTCGTATTCAAGTAGACCTTCGCTATCCCCCGGGCTGGACCTATACCGTGGCCGACGCCGACTTTCGGGGCTACGCGCGAATCGAAGCCGGGGCCGTGGGCGAACAGCGAAGCAACCTGTGGTTCAAAGGCAAAGGACCGGTACTCGACACCAACTTCGCGGGGCCTTACGACGACGATTATTTAGTAAGCAATAAAGTAGGCGGCGGACAGGAGAGGTGGGCTTCGTGCAACGAGCCCGATCCGCTGACCATCAACACGGTGATTCTCGTGAAAACGAAAGGGGGAAAACTTCACGAGAAGGCCCGGGCCATGATGACGACCGATTCGGTCGATGGCCGGCTGAAGCACCGTTACCGTTTGAAGTGGCGCAAGTGTCGCCCGTGAAGGAGAGGGCGGGTGCTGGTCACACCCGCCCTCTAACTTTTGGATTACTTCGTGATGTAGTAGCTGATCTGGCTGCCATTTCGGTTGCCGGAATTCCGGTAACGAACGTTGAGAACGTCTCCCTTTTTGTAGTTACCGACTTGCTCGGGCTTTACCGCCAAGGTCGTAAGGGTGTTTTCGGTGGGACAGCCGCGTCCTTCGACCTGGCTAGCCTTTCTTACCTTTAGGGCAACGACCTGTTCGTAGTCGGGTTTCATGCTGCCCGGAAGTCCAGTTCCGAATACAGCCTCGCCATCCAAACGAGCGAGCCCGCTCACCTTCGTTACCTCCATCTCTAGATTACACTGCACAAAATGGGAACCAAACGCCGGCATCGCCGCGAACGAGAGAGCAATAAGTAAATTCTTCATAGCCACTAACCTCCAACTACCGGGCGGAATTGCCCAGTTTGATGATCAGCTAGCAATCGCTTTGGGCCTTGTCACCCTGGTGCCAAACTTAGTGTTACCTACCGGACGTCGGGGTAACTCATGGTCATGCAGTGGATGGAACCGTACCCTTTGGAGGACAGCTCATTCGACGAGTGCGGATAAACCTTGAAGCCCGCTTCTCGGTACGCCGCGATCGCCGCTTTGTCTTCCGGGACACCGTACACGGGAAGGAAAACGGTATCGTTCACCATGAGCGAGTTCACGTAAGTACCTTTGGGATTACCCGACGGACGGGGTAGCCGAACCACTTCGTACCCTAGCTCCTCGAATGCGGAGTCGTAGGACGGCTCGTCCACCAGGACCTTGGTGGGCGAAACCACTTTGGCCGCCTCGTCGATGTCGCCCAGACCGTGCTCGTGGGGAAAGGTCACCACGTTCTTGCAGCCGTACATTTTCTTCAATGCGCTTTCGGAAAGAAAACCGCGCACGCTCTCCACCTGAAAGCAGTTGCCGTTGGTATCCGCCATGAAGTTCCCGCCGGGATAATCGAACTTAGAAGAAACTAGCGGTACGGGGAAAAGCTCGAGCACCTTCGGCGCAATCATTTCGCCCCCGCGATGACGGGTTTCGACGAGTCCCACCGATCCGTCTTCCAGGAAAACGGGAACCGGCACGGTATCCCGCGACCAGAAGGTTTCCCCTTCCGGAACCACGAGCGTCTTGAGCCGATCGCCGGGGAGCCATTTCTCGAAACGTGTTCTCGCCTCATCCGCCGCCTCACGCGTGCGGCCCATTACGATAAGGGTGACGTCGCTCGGCAAATTCTTGGCGATGCCATTCTTGATCGCTCCGGAACCCAAACGATACTCATCGTCGAAAAAAACGTACTTGGCCTTTTCGTACTCGGCGTAGGGCCGCTGTACATTCGCTCGCTCGACGGAATCGAGCGTGCTGTCCGCATGGCGATTGATCTGCAGCGTGCGCAGCGCTTCGGCGGCCGTCGGCTGGTGATGAGGAACGGACGCATATACCGAAACGCCCGCGAAAACGGAAAAAAGGGACACTAGGGTGTTGTGCATGGGGCAACGATGCGTTGCCAGGATAATTCCGCCAAGCCGCATGGCATCGAAACCACCGAGATCCCCGCAGGTACCCGCTTCCTTTTGAAACTTCGTTTTAAAAAGGAAGCGGGTACCTGCGGCCCT
>JBGSST010000005.1:0-3803 GCA_041736915.1 Bdellovibrionota bacterium | reverse complement strand
GGTTCGGGCCAAAGGCTGGGTACGGCCAGGAGATGGATCTGCGAAAGAAAGCTCATCGTGTCTTCGCCGTGATTCCAAAAACGAAAGCGCACTTTTTCCGGTCCGGTATCGCGCACGCCGTCGGCTAGGTGCTCCCACTCAGGCCGTGCGGGGCCGTCGCCCATGAACCATACCTCTACCGGACGCGACAGGTGGGCGAGCCGGCTGCGGCCTCGGTCTTTAGTGCGGCCTCGAGTGCGGGTAGGGTGTTTTTACTCGCGCTCAAACTTTTGAACAGTTCCGCCTTATCGGCTTGGCCAAGCGCGGAAAGCGATTTCAGCACGTCCTGCTCGGCGGCCGCGAGCTTAGTGGCGACGTCCTTTAGTGAGGCGGAAACTTCTTTCACCGTATCGAGCTGCCTCGTCCACTGGGCGGCGTTGAGCCGCGCGCGTTTCACCAGCATCGCCGACAGGATCGTTTCGCCCACCACGATGGAGCCTGCGAGGTAGCGATACTTGGGCTCGCTCCACACCTTCGAAACAAAATCACTGGCGTAGCTGTCGAGCGGGTCCGCCGAATTTTCGGGGGCCTTCAGGCTCTCTTCGAGCCGCTCCTGGAAGCGTTTGATCTCGTCGGGATTAGGCGACTTGCCCTTACCCTCCTGCGCGGCCAGCGGAGTCGCCACGAGAGAAATTGCAAGAAGCGACACGGATAACCGACGGACTTGATTCGTGAACCAGACCATAAGCCCCCCTTTAGGCAATGAGACACCCGTACCCAAAGCCCGGCGCCGACACAATAAAAATAACGCAGCGCAATATTTTTGTTTGGTTCGGACGCCGTTTTCCGGTACGCGTCTAGACAGGCAACGACCGTTCCGGGGGGAATTCAGATGGCGCGTCTTTTCGTATTCGCGGCGTTGGGTTGGTGGGGCATCACTTCATTCGCGGCGGAACCGCCGCACGTCACCGCTTTCAAAAAACTTCCTCCGCTGCTGCAAAAAATTCGCGCGGGGCTCGACGATAAGAAGGAAAAGGGGCCGGACAAGGCGCTCAGCGAGCTAGGGAACGAGGGCATGAGTACGGTCGGGGAAGCGGCCACGGGTTTAGCCGAGTACTTGGGATCGATCGCTAAATCCTACCTAGGCGATCGCGCGCGGAGCTGGGAAGCCATGGCCGACGAGCCACGTCCGGACGAGCTCGCCCTGATCACAATTCTGGTGCGGGCCGACGTGCTCGGCGGAAAGCCCGAACGCCCACAGGCGCTGCTCGATGCGCTGGGGGCGAATGTTTACCTTGCTTCCGCTTGGCTCCTCTCGGCGCACGCCGTCGCCGTAGGGTCGGGCCATGCGCGGCTTCCATACGGCGACTACCGCACGATTCTCACGCAAAGCCAGCGCAACGCCGCGCTACTGAAACAGTTCTTCCCAAGCCGCGAGGCCACACTGCAAACCTTTGCGGAACCGCAGAAGAAATTCGTGGAGGGAATCTGGGGCACGGTCGAGGGCACGCGCGCCACGTTCGAAAGTTACCGCCGCAGCTATCCGCAGAAAAATCACGAGGCCGTTTTGAATCAGTTCGCGAGCGAATTGCTCGAGCAGCCGGGTGCGCTCGATTGCCTGAACGTCACGCGCTCATTGAGTGATTTCGACGGGGCGATTTGCCAGCCCGCCGCTTTTGGTAAAGCGCTCGACGATTATCTGGCGTTCTTCAACCAAGTTGGCTCGGGAGAAACGCTCGTGCTGCCGACCATCGTGGAGTTCCTCGTGAGCTTACACGAGGATAAAGCGGGCAAGGTCACCGCGGATGACCTCACCGGAGTCGCCACCGAGCTGCGGCGGCACATTGCCGACTCGAATCTCCACGCGCGGATCAAAGAACGGTGGGCCGAGTTGGAAAAGGCCATTTTCGGTGACGCGGAAAAATTGAAGGGGCTACTCGGCAAGGGGCTGCCGTTGCACCGCTATCTCAAAGCCGCGCTGGATAAGGTGGGGCTGTCGTCGCCGGCGGGTTTTGACGGCGATTACTTCGAAAATCGGGAGGCCGCGAAGTTACTTAAAGAGCGCTTCGATAAGGAACGGCTTGCCACCCACCCCACGCTAGAAAGGGTGCGCGTCACTACCGCCTGCACGCCTTATCTGGAAGATCGGGCCACGGGCACTTCGGTCAACTCCCTGGTCGCGGCCGCCGTGCCGCCACGATCGGAAAGCTCGGCCACTAGCTTCTCTCGCCTCGTCTTTGCCAACGAGGTGATGCTGGGCGACCTCCAAAGCATTCAAAATACCTCGGCCACCGATCGCATGGTGTCGGGGCTGGGAGCCTACTACGCGCTTCGGCTGCTCGTTCCCAATCTCACCCAGTTACGTCTGCTTTCGGGTCAGGAGATTCCCCTTTCTATCGAAGGGCTCGCCGCCGTGAAGGAGAAAGAGATTCCGGGGCCGCTGGCGCTCGTCAAAACGCATTACCGGTTCCCGGACTTTGCGGTGTTGATCGATGAGACGAAGAAAGCCTACGTAGCCATGGCCCGCACGGCGTGGGAAGCGCAGCACGAAAAGGTGGCTCCCGACGACAAAACGGCCACGGGCTGGTTCGCAAAGAAGTACCGCGCCGATCTCGCCCGGGGGGGCGGCGAGATTCGCGAGCTGATGGCGGCGAAAGAAAAAGTGAAGAACGAGGCGGCCAAGCACGCTAGCCCCGCCATTGCGGAGGTGCTGCAGATCCCCGTGGAGTTCACGGGCGAGTACGACAAGCGGTTCGCGGCGCAGGTGAACGACAGCCTCATCAAGACGTTTCTTCCCAACCTCATCCGAGATTACATCTTGAGAAAGTTTCCCGAGGCGAAACGAGATCGCGATCTTTACTCGCGCCACTACAACGAATTGAAACGCTCGTTCACCCTCGACCAGTTCATGGACCAGCTCGACTGGTACTGGGGCATGGACCTCGTTCGGGCCGCCCGCGAGGGGGAATCGCCAAAGTTCGCCGATTTTCTCTCGGGTAAGAAACGTAAAGACGAGCTGCCGCCCGCCCCCGCCCGGCGCCCCGACTTCATCGGCGTCGAAGAGATGAAGCTTCTGTGGGTGTACCCCGAGTTCGCGGCCCGGCTGCTGAACCACACGTTAGAGGCCTACCAGCGAAAGCTCGATTATCTCGAGTACGCGGAGAAGCACGCCTTCTACCGATTCCCGATGCTCAAGTGGGAAGAGAACTGGAAAACCTACGACGACTCCCGCTACGAGCTCGTGATGGCCGCCTTTCTCAAACACGGCGAGACACAGGTTGAAGACCTCTGGCAGCGTAAGGAGGCCAAGGAGTTACTCGATTACGTGGCGCCGAATTTGCCCTTACTCGATTTGCTTCTGCGATCGCATCCGGATCAAAAACGCGGCGTGTGCGACATCCAGAAAACGCGCGGCCTCTGGGAAAAGGGAACCGACATCGCGATGACGAGTACCGCGGTGGTCGCCTCCACGATTGCGCTAGTGCCGCCGCTGGCCCCCGTGGGGCTCGCCATCGACGGCGTGCTGCTCGTGGTGGAAGGGGTAAGGGCGTACCACCGTTACCAGGAGCTGGCTTCCGCCGAGTCGCTGCTTATCGTGGGGTCCTCGCAGCTAGAGGCCTCACAGGTCGAAGACGGCGGCCAGCTGTTGCGCGATCTCGAGTTTCGGTACGGAGAGTCGCTCGTGCGCGTAGCGCTGCAGGCCGCCGCGATGACCCTCGGCGTGGTGATGAATCTGCCGATGGTGGCGCGGCTGCCCGCTACGTTGGGCAACTCGGTTCGCACGGGCTGGGCCGGCTGGAAGGCGGCCTACGCCGAAATGCGCG
>JBGSST010000001.1:0-2059 GCA_041736915.1 Bdellovibrionota bacterium | reverse complement strand
AACCGCCCAGGCCGTTGGGCGGCTCCGGGTGTTCGGCTGGCTGCTCCGGTGGATGGTGCTCGGGCTCGAGACGCCACAGATCTTCGAGCTGCGTCTGCGCACGGGACCACGCAGCCTCGTAGCGGCCGTGCGAAACCTGTTATCGCGAGTTACGGTGGCGTGGCGGATTGCGCGCACGGTTCCGGGGTTTGCTCTCACTTATCGCGCTGGCGAAAAAGCGGGCGACGCGTGGGATCGCTCGTTACAGGTAAAAGTGAATCATCGCGTAGGCGAAGTCGGCGTACTCGTTCCCTAGCGCCTGAATCTTTTGCTTCTGCCACGAGGCATTGATTTCCCAATGCGGCCGCGGGAAGAACTGGGCGCCGAGCCCGAAGGAATGAACCTCCGTGCGCGCTTGCTTGAGGTCCGTCTTTCCGTACTCGTGTACGGCGTACCCGTGCACGCCCTTGGTTATCTCGTGATTCACGCGCAGGTAAGAAACGATCCCGTCCTTCGAAGTGCCGGTAGGCGGCGAAAGGTGCTGGAAGTCCAGCTCCGCCAGCACGAACCAGTCTTTCGTGAAGCCCAGGATGGCGTAGGGTCCCGCGACGTGGCGCTGGCCGAGCGGACTGTCGCCGAAAAAGTAGCTAGCGCCTACTTTGTAGCGCTCGTTCAAGAACGTGCTGCCGCGCAGGGAAACGCCCTTGTCGCGATTCAACGTGGCATCGTCGGGGCGGCCAATCGAGCCGGTGAGAAACAGATCGTAGTTCTCACCTAAGTAAGCAGCCTCCAGGTTGTAACTCTCGGCCCCTTCGTCCCAGCGAAGCGATCGCTTAATCCCCACGAAGTGATCGGGCAGGTTGATTCCGTACGGCAGCATGAACTTGCCGACGCGAAACGAAAGCGTGTCGGTGGGTGAGTAACGCACGTAATGCCGGCGTGTGAAAATGGGGCTGCCCGTGAAATTATTGCTGGTGCTAGCCTGTCGCCCCACGCTTACCACCGCGGACCACTGCTCGATCTGCGCGGCGGCTTCGACGTCGGCCTGCATGAAGATCGACTTCGCCCGTTCGGTGGTGGAGTTTTTGTAAAACGTTTGGATCCACCGCACGTCACCGCCTAGCAAAAGCCACTCTGGCGGGTTGATGAAGTAGAGCGGTTTTTCTTCCCCTTCCGCCCCCCACGTCGATAGAACCTCGCGCGAGAGGCTACGGCCGTAGGCGGTCATCACGCCCCCGCCGTCGGGCGACACGTGGCAGGTCATGCAGTTCGCATAACCGTGCCGGGTCATTTCGGGGAACGACAGGGCATTGCCCGTAAGGAAGAGTCCCCACGCCAGCACTACGAAACGGATCGCGGAAAGGTTCACAGTTTAGCTCCCAGCTTCATCAATTACTTCAACGGCCCCGTCACCTTCGTCGTGACTTTCACGGCATCGGTCACCTTGATGCCCAGGTACGACGGTACGTCGATGGCGTAGTCGGCGGTTTGCAGCTCCCACGCGAACTGAAGGTCGGCTTTCTCGGCGGTCTTGTCTACGTTGACCGTGCCCTTGATCGATTTCTCCACCCCGTGAAGCGTGAGGCTGCCCGTGAACGGGATGTTCTCTTGAACCACCTTACCGTCTTTGGCGGCCGGCAATTTCAGCTCGGTGATCTTGAGGGTGGCCGTGGGGTGTTTGGCCGTTTCGAGGTATTTTTCTTTCATGTGGGAATTGCGCAGCTCAATTCCGGTATCGAGCGCGTCGAGGGCGTAGGTCGCGGTGCCGGTGATATCGGTGTTCGTTACGTTCAATATTCCGGTGAGCGGCTGCTTCACCTTATCGTTTTTGGTTTCGCCGCGAATCTTCAGCGCGCTGGGTTTCCCCACCGCGAGAAACTCCACCTTGTTCGACGGGTGGCTCAAGTCCAACGTGGCGGCCATCACCAGGCCATTGTGAAATACGGCCAAGGCACTAACGGCTAGAATCGAGTAACGGGGTTTCATGCTGCACGTCTCCAAAGTTGAAGTTAAATGAGTGAAAGCGTTTTAGTTGTCGAGCGCACCTTGCTTGATCCACGCCTCGATGGTGTCCACCTCG
>JBGSST010000459.1:0-2010 GCA_041736915.1 Bdellovibrionota bacterium | reverse complement strand
TCCCGGTGGTGGCGGCGGTGGCCGTCCCGCGGGTGGTGGTGGCAGGCCCGGTAAGCCCGGCCGGCCCTAAACCACACGGCCAAGATGCCCTTTTGGGGGCGGAGGGGGATTCCCCTTCCGCCCCCTTTTTATTGCCGTTTCAATGGGTTAGCGGACCACAATAATTCCCGGCCTCTCTTCGGGCATACTAAGTTGAGGAGCGTTCCATGTTCGGCCGTGCAGCACGTAAAGCGTTCTATCTACTCATCACCTTGGGGCTCATGCTCCCGAGAGTGGCTTCGGCCGAGTACTACCCGAGTACCGCGGACCCGTGCGCCGACCATCACTTCACCGACTGCGATCCCGTGTGTGCTCCGGGCACGTTCTGCGTGAAGGATCAGATGAACGGAAGCATGTCCTGCATGAAAGAGATCGAATACTTCGGCGTGCTGGGCGGTGAAGACGCCGGCGCCGCCACGAACACCTGCTACGCCATCACGCCGATGCGCACGGGCGCGGACGATGTGGGCGTTGGACTTCTGTACTACTGAGCATAAAGCCGCGGTCAATACTCAAAGGTTCGCCCGTCGATAGACGGAAGACGCTGGCGCGTTCCCGGTGTGTGGTAAAAAAAACGCCGTTCTTGGTAGTAGTCGGTTTCGTCCGGATGGCTCAGCAGCACGCCGTTCACCCGGTGGCCCACGTAATGGCTTCGCGGAATGCCGGCGTTCGAAAGCTGCGATAAAAAATCCGACCAGGCTTCACGGTTCAGCCGGCGGGCGGTGACATTGTAATCCTCGATGGCCTCGAACTCGTCTTTCAAATCCATGGCGAGTACGAGCGTTCCGTAATACGGCCCCGGCCGAACCGCCAGCACTGCTCCGCCGTACGGATTCACTCCGGCAATGAGTGCCTGATTGTAAAAGCGTGGCAGCGAGAGGCCGTACTTACGCAGCTGGGCCAGCGAACGCGCCGGTGGAGTCGCATCAATGTCGTAACTCTGCGGCGTAACGTCCTGCCAAGTAGCGTGCGTGGCGCCGTCGTACACCCACTTCCAATAACAGTGGCTGTAGCAGGGGTCTTTCATCCCCTTCTGCGACATTGCCGTCCACGCGGCATTCCACTGGCGCAGGTTCTCGGCGTGGGCGCTTTGGTTTCTGCGTCCTACGTTACCCGCGAAGCTCGAATAGCCATCCGGGTAACCGGCCGGTACGTTCACGATCCGCGACAGTGACGAGTACGTGGGCCCCGTGATGTCCCACTCCGCCGTTAGGTATTCGGGCGAGCATAAAGTAAAACGGGGCTTCACCCATTCGCGGGCAGCGAAGTGCTGAGGGTGGTAGCGCAGGTAAAGCTCGGGCTGCAATGTCCGCGATTTGGCATCCACGCCGAGCTCGGCCCTTTTGCGCGTGAGCTCTTCCACGAACTGTTCCCACCGCACGCCGTTGCGCGCGAGCAGATCTCCGTTTCGCGCCGTGGTCTGGCGTTGCGTGCCGGGAAAGCAACCGGGCAGGCCTTGCTCGTCCACCGTGCCGAGCTTGAGGTAGTCGTTCGCCGTTGGGGGCAGAATGCCGAAGTGCTTCAGCTCTTCGTCGCTTCCGGGCTCGAGCTTCAAGTCGTCCGGGTCTACTTTCTGGGCGGCGCTGCGAAGGGCGCCCGCGACGCTGGTTCGGGGGGCGATAAAAAAGTATTCGTCGTCTTCTCCAAAGGAGTAGTCCTGATTTTTAGTTACGCGTACGAATCTATTGTCCCCAAGGCTGACCCCTTTTACGTTGAAGCTGAGAAACGTCGTCGCCCCGTCTTGCCGGCGCTCCACGAAGTCCCGGTGCACCGTCACCAGCGATAGCGCCCGCTTCTGCTCCCGGGTCAGCCGCACGAAGGCTTTCTCCAGGGTCACGTACAAATTCACGTTCACCTGGGCGTTCTGATTCTTTTCGGCCTGAATGATGAACGTGAAGCCCTGATTGGGCCCTACGCGAACCGCGTTGTCGCCCTGAACGTGCTCACTCAAAAAATCCTGCAAAAGCTTCG
>JBGSST010000452.1:0-4763 GCA_041736915.1 Bdellovibrionota bacterium | reverse complement strand
GGAACGTCGCGAGATTCACCGTCCACAGTACGCTGTAGACCTTGTTACCGTTCTTACGGCCGACCAGCAGGGAACTCTTCTGCGACTCGGTTAAAAACTCAGAGGTCCCTTCGCTGATCTTGGGGAAGGTGGCTCCGAAGTCGGGGGTCTCGGCTCCGCGGGCGGCCAGGTTGAGCAGCTTTCCCGCAATCGTATCTGGATCGCGGCCCGGCTGATGCTCAATGCCGCCCAGCTCATTACGAATGCAGTCGATGGAGTCGAGTACCGTGTCGATTGCCTCACGAAAGACCGTTAAACGGCCTTCGCGTATCTCGACCATCATCGACTCGAAGGAGTGGGTCACCTTCTCGATGGAGGCCGCTCCGACCAGCTTGGCTCCACCTTTCAGGCTGTGCGCCGTGCGCAGAATTGACTCCAGCAGCTCGGCCGTAGGCGGTGCCTGCTCGAGCTGAAGAATCGACTGGTTGAGCTGGTCAAGCTGCTCCAACGCCTCTTCACGGAATACCTGAGAGAGGTTTTGGCGTTGGGCAGTGTTCATAGAGAATCGAAGGGTGAGTTAACCAATCAGGGCCTGGAGACGAGACGCCAGGCCAACGAGGTCGTTCGCGGCGTTGACGGTTTTCTGTACCGAAGTGACCGTCTCTTTGATGCCGGAGTTGATCTGACCCATGGCGCCCGAGATCTGCATGGTGGCGCTGTCTTGCTGCTGGCAGGACAGATAAATGCCCTTGATGGCTTCGGAGGTTTCCGAAACCAGCTTGGCGATCTTGTCGAAAGACTTCACGGTGTCCTCGGTGATCTTGCGGCCAGCATCTACCGACTTAATGGTCTCTTCGGTTGCGAGCACCGTGGCGTTGGTGGAGTTTTGAATGTCCTGCACCAGCTGGGTGATCTCTTCCGTAGACTTCTTGGTGCGCTCCGCGAGCTTACGAACCTCACCGGCTACTACGGCGAAGCCTTTACCTTGCTCGCCCGCTCGCGCCGCTTCAATCGCGGCGTTCAGCGCCAGCAAGTTGATCTGCTCTGTAATGTCTTTAATCGCGACCACGATGCGTCCAACCTGTTGCGATTTCTCGCTCAGCACGATGGTTTGCTTGGAGGTGGCTTCCGTTTTTTCCTTGATCTGCTGCAAACCTTCAATGGTCTGACTGATAGCCCCTTGTCCAGACTGCACGGCCTCCGCCGCTTTGTCGCCGGAGTCCGATACCGCGGTGGCATTCTGCACGACCTGCCGTTGCGCCGCGGAAAGCTCGGCCGCGGTGCTGGTCGTTTCGTTTACCGAGGTGGAATGCTCCGTAAGCTGTTTGCGGTACTGCTCGGCGGTCGAAATCATCGTCGCCGAAGATTCGCGCAGGATCTGAATATCCGCGTTCAGGTTACGCTTAATGGAGAACATGAGCGCGTAGCCCACGAGGATTGCGATTGTCACGCCGCACAGACCGAGGATCAAACGGAAACGCTCAATTTTGACCTCTTCGGTGTGGTAGGACGCCAGGGCCCGTTCGCGTCGTTCGCTGGTGGAGTTAACGAGGTCGCGGATCTGATCGTCGATCTTTTGGAAGGTCGCCACGGCCGGCATGCGCACTACTGACTTGCCTTCTTTGACGTGTTCGGCCGCCTTGCGCATCCGCTGGGTCTGGTCTTCGATGTGCACGTACAGCTCTTTAGTCGCCTCTTCGAGGGCGCGAACTTTCTGGTCGCCGTCGGAGCCCGCTTCCACGAAAGTGCGCAGCGATTCGAAACTCTTTGCCACCCGCTTCTTCCAGTTATCCATCGAAGTCAGAAACTTCTCGTCGCCGGTAATCTGCATGGCGCGCTCATCCGCGACCATCGAGGAAAGTTGTAAGCCCAGCTCCAAGGCCAGGGTGCTAGCAATAACTTGCTGGTTGATCTCCGTTACCTTTCGGTCCGTGCTTTTCTGGGCAAGGTAGTCGGTACTTACGATACCAACAATTACGAAGATCAAAATGGCATAACCAATGGTCATGCGCTGTGCGATCGTCCACTTCATGGTGGTCTCCCGTTAGGCAGCCTTGGGACTTAATTCCGGATGCGAAAGAATGTTATCGATATTAAGGACGGTGAAAGTCTGTCCTTCAAAACGAAAGGTCTCTGAAAAAAATGGGGCCTTGTCGGCGGCAACCGATGACGGGATGCGGTCATGAGAAGTGCCGGGGGCCGGCATCACTTCACACACCTCGTCGGCCAACATACCGGCCGCGACGCCGTTCTCGTCACCGTCGTTCAAAAGTACGGCGTAGTTCCAGCCTTTGTTGGCGGAGCGATTCTCACCGATGGCGAGTAGCGTTCCGAGGTTGATTAACCCCATCACCTCACCGCGCAAGTTGAAGAGGCCGCTTACGAACTCCGGCAAGAAGGGCACCCGGCTCATACGCGGCTTGTACAAAACCTCGCGGACCAGCTCCAGCGGAAAGCAGAACCATTCTTTGTCCACGCGAATACCGAGGTAACCTACGTCCTTAGCCGTATGCGAATCACCGCTAGTAAGGGGGTGGCTCAGTTCCACGGCCCGCAGTTGCAGCTCCTCCGGAGTCAGCCGCCGTCTCGAGTCATTGCCAACCAATTGCATCATGCGGCCTGCCTCTCAATCTTGCTGAGGGCCCGCTGGCAAAGAATCGAAAGCAGTCCTACCGTGATTCCGTCGGCAGAAGGAATCACCTCACTGGGGTCACGTTGACTGGTTTGCCGAACCAGTTCGCGGTACTCGCGAATGGCGTCGGCCGGTCGCGAAATGAGCTCCAGGCTACGGGCTAGCTCCAGCCTCGCGAGCAGGTGATTGGGGTTCAGGTAGAGAGTCTTTTGAAAGAGGTCTACCGACCGGGCCGGATTTTCGCGATTCAAGAATCCTTCAAAGAAGTAAGCTTCGAAGTTCAGCGGATCGCGGCTGATGATGCGCTGGCAGATCTCGATGGCTTCGGTCACTTTGCCCTGTTCGGCCAGCGCGCGAACGCGGTCGATTCCCGGAAGCTCTTCGTGCTTGGTGACGGGTTTCTTCGTCTCGGGCGCCGGTTTCGCGGCAATCGCCAGGGCGGGTTGCGGCTTGCCCGGCAGGTGGAAGAAGAAGGCGCCGTCGACGCGGCGGATCTCCAAGCTTTTGGGTGAAAAATTGAACTCCGCGTGACCGAGCGCTAGGTAGCCACCCGGAACCAGGCAGGTTCCCAGCCGGTTGATGATTTCCAAGGCCTTGGTCGGGGAAAAATAGATTAGAACATTGCGGCAGAAAATCAGATGGCAGCCCACGGTGCCGGTGGCGGGGGAAGGAAACTGATTTTCATTCAGGTTGAGCGGGCGAAAGGTAACGGCCTTCTTGATGTCGTCGGACACGGTCCAGCCCTGCTCGTCCTTGCGGAAGTACGCATTGAGCAGGTGCCGGGGAACCCGCGAAACGGAGCGCTCGCTATAGCGGGGGGTAGTGGCCCGTTCGAGATAGGTCGGATTGATGTCGGTGGCCAGAATCTCAATCTGGTTCAGTAGCCCCATCTCGGCGGCGATCAGCGCGATGGTGTAGGGCTCTTCGCCCGTGCAGCAGCCGGCGCTCCAGATGCGGACCTTACCGTTCTTGGAGAACTCCTTGAAAAGGGCCGGGAGCAGTGTTTTGCGGAGGGCATCTAGCTGCGTTTCAAAACGAAAGAAAAAAGTCTCGGGCACCGTCAGGCCGTCGAGCACGCGGCGAAACTCCGCCGGCTCGTCCAGCTTGGCGAGGTAGTCCTTGGCATTCGTGCAGTTCAAATCACGAAAGCGCTCCGTCAGGAACTTGCGCAGAAAGCGCGGATCGGTGTTCCCAAGAGTTTGTCCGATGCGTTCCTTCAGTACCTCAGAAACGACATCGACTTCCTCGGCGGAGATGAGTTGTTCCGGACTACCGCTCAAGACGCCTCCTTCTTCTTCGGGCTCCAGCGAGCGACGAACTCGAGAATCTGACTCGGCATTACCGGTTTCTTCAGAACCCGGGCGAAGGGATCGGACGGCAACGTGACGTCTTCGCCCGACAAAATCAGGAATGGAGTTTCCTTGAAGCGATCGGTAGCCCGCATCTTCGTATAGAAGTCGGTGCCGCTCATGCCGGGCATTACTTGATCGCAAACCACGAAGTCGGGGTTCTTCTTATCGAGTAAGTCGTAACCGACGTTGGCGTCCTCGGCTTCGAGGATGCCGTAACCAGCTTTCGCAAAGGCCAAAGTTAGAAATCGGCGCATGAATTTGTCATCGTCGACGAGAAGAACCGTAAGGCTTGCCATTCAAACGTCCTCTTGGATGAAAGGTTGATTAAATTTTTCGGGGAAAATGTGCGGAGGGGGACCTTTAAACAGTATAGCTAAAAATTGCGCTTTGTTCGCTGACGAAGATGGGGTCTCGTACGGGACGTAACGTTTTGTCCGTCAAGGTTTTGGCGGTGACGGAATTTTGACGCCCAGCTGACGCGCCTTTTCCTCGTGGTCCTTGGCTTTGTCGGGCTCGTTCAGCTCCCGGTACACGGTGGCGAGCCGCAGGTGAGCGTCGGCAAATACGGGACTGCGATCGACGGCCCGCGCAAAAGCGTCGCGAGCTTCTTTCCAGTTGCTCAGCTTGGCCTGGGCGAAACCGTAGTGGTAATGCAGCCTAGCGTTCGCGGGATGGGCATGGGAGTCATTGAGAAACAGCGTGGCGGTATTGATCCAAACTCGCTGGCGGTCGAGGGTTCGGCCGAAAAAAAATAGGCCCACCAGCAGCAGGACGGCGGTGAAGGTTTTCCCCGCAGTAAG
>JBGSST010000425.1:0-8902 GCA_041736915.1 Bdellovibrionota bacterium | reverse complement strand
AAAAGGAAGCGGGTACCTGCGGATAGTAGATGGATAAAGTGAGGCCGCACCTTTCGCCAGAAAAAAACTCACGACCTGCGATTGTGCTTCATCCGTTTAATCTTGCGGCTTTCACGGTCCTGCATCCGGTCGAGCTTCGCTTTCTCGCGGTTGGTCACCTTTCCGTCCGCTTCCATCCGGTCTTCCGCTTTTTCGATCCGTTTTTGGCCCGCGGCGGCCCGTGCGGCTTCGCCGTCCGTCAGGGACCCGTTGGTGACGCCTTGTTCAATGCGGTTCTGCTGATTTTCCTGACGTTGTTCGTAGACTTCGGCTCCCGAAAAAGCGCAGCTCGCTAACATGACGATCAAAGTGAACGTTTTCAAAGTGGGGCTCCTTAAGGTTGTTTGAAAAATGAATTGTACCGCAAACTATCGTCCCTTAGGCTTCCGCCGATGAACACGATTGCCAGCTTGCACCAACTTCAGCCCTGGCGAGCTGTAGTGCGGACTTTGGGGCAGCTCCTTTTTTTGGTGGCCCTGGCCCTGTCGACACTTTCCCTATCTAACCCCTGGGCGTTCGGGGCCGGCGCGCTGCTCACCGCATTCGTCTACTTCAACACCTTGCTTTTCAGCCACGACTGTATCCACGACGCCCTTACCGGATGGAGGTGGTACGACTCTACGTTGGCCCGGTTGGTAGCCTACCCCGGTTTTTGGTTTCACGGCGCTTACCGGCGGCTCCATCACATCCATCACCGCATGAACGGCGTGGATCTATTGGATCCGGAACGCCGCCAAACCACGCGTGAAGAGTACCTGGCGTCGAGCCGATTCTCACAATGGCACCAACGGTCCGCCTGGTGGGTAGATCCGCTGGTGCTGGGCGGGGCCGGAATGATCGTTCGTCTCTTCATGCAGAGTTGGCGCTGGTCGCGTCAGGACTCCGCTATACGGCGTTCGCTGGCCTACGACGTCATCGGCGTGATCACCTTGAACATTCTAATTTGGGGCATCGCCTACCGGTTCGGTGTCCTCGCGCGCTATGCGGTGTTGTTCCTCACCGTGGAACGGGTCGCGGGTTTCTTGAATCAGCTACGTTCCCACGTAGAGCACCACGGTTTATGGGCGCAAAGGGAAGGCCGCCGCTGGCAGACCTACGCGGCCAGCTCGCGGAACTTCGAGGTTCCCGAGGCAGTAAGTCTTTTCTTCGGCCGGCTCAATTTCCATTCCGTGCACCACGTTTATCCGAAGATCCCTTATTACCATTTGAAGCGGGCGCACCAGCTGCTAACGCCGGAGTGGAAGAGAACGGGAACGAAGCTAACGACCTCGGGCAGTTATCTTTCGGCGCTGCGTAGCCTATCGCGCCGGCCTTTCATTGACGGGTTCGGACTGACCGTCCACCATTCCCCATTCCAGTAACGAAGGAGATCGCCCGCTTGATTCCCTCGAGTCAACTCACCGCGCAGTCGGTAATCCCCATCCTTGGGCTACCCGTGTTTGGGTTTTTCGTGGGAACGTCTATTTTGGTGGGGCTGGTCTACGTCTTTACCTACGGCGCCCGAAAGTACCAGATTTCACGTCAGCTCATGCTGCACTGGCTGGCGATTTCCACGGTAGCGACCGCGGCCGGTGCCCATTGGGTGGAGCTACTCTTTTATCGCCCCGATCTTCCGTTCTTCGAGAACGGAAACTGGCTGAAGTTCTTCGACGGCATCGCCTCTACCGGGGCTACCGCCGGCGCGCTCATCGGCACCGGAATTTTCGTTCGGCTGTTTCGGGTTCCCATGGCGCCCTTCTACGCGGTGGGATTCGAAGGGTGGGCCCTGGTCTGGTTCATTGGGCGAATAGGGTGTGCGCTCTTGAATGAACACTTAGGTGGAGTGACCACTTTTTTTCTCGGCGTCAGAATGCCTGACGGGCTGACGTATCACGACCTGGGACTCTACGAGTGCCTGTTCCTATTCTTTTTTCTTACCCTCTACGTGTGGCGTCGACGGAATGCCGCACCCGACGCGCTCGGCATGGTGGCAACCACCTCGTTTCGGTATGGCATTTTTAGGTTCTTCCTCGATTATCTGCGCCCGGAGCCGCGTTACTTCAGCTTGACCTTCGCGCAATACTTCTCGCTGTTCCTGCTGGTCTTGGCCGGCGGTATTTTTCTGTGGCGGCGCCGGCCTCTCCGCCTTTCACTTAGCCGGTCAGTAGCGTAGCGCTAGAATGTTTCACGTTGCCTACGCCATCGGGGTTCTCATCGCGGATACCTACTGGTTTCGCACCGGCCATCCTTTGCGCGTGGAGACGTTCGATCTTTACACCACCACCGCTTGGCTCATCGTGCCGCTGCTGTGGGAATGCCGTAAGCTCAAGTTCGATCTGGGGTGGTACGGTTTGGCCCGGCTCAAGCGTAGCGATGTATTGCTCACGTTGGGGCTTTCTTTAGTCGGTGCGCTGGCGGTGTGGCTGGTGCCGCACGTCGAGGCGCTACAGCAATATTACGCTAATTATTCCGGGGGAAGCAGTTGGCGCTGGCCGCTCCTCCTGTGGTGTTTCTCGTGGCTGCCGGGTTGGGAGTTTCTTCATCGCTATTTCGTATTGCGCGCGGTGGGCCGGCATTGGTGGATAGTGGTGCTGCTCGAGACGGGCTACCACCTGCAAAAACCTTTTCTCGAGATGGCGGGAATGTTCGTTCTGTCCACGGCGCTGACCTACTGGACCGTGAAGAGGAAAAACGCCTTGCCCGCCTTACTCGTTCACCTCGCGATTGAGCTCGGCCTAATCGCTTTGCTGACGCGCTAAGCGGTTCTAAAAGGAAGCAGGTACCGTTTTATCCTTTTGATCAGGAGGCGCTTGCCTTCTTGCTGTGTCCCATTGAAAATTTTGTTTCTTCTTTAAAGCAGTACCCAAAAAATCAGGAGAATCCCGGCGATGCGGCGAGTAACGAACGTAGTTCTGCTTTGTGGCTTAGTGTGTCTTCCGGCCGGGGCCAACACGGCGGGCGGAGTAGGGGCGCTCCCCTTGACCGACGGAAGTGTAGTAGAACGACGGCCGACGCAGGTGGCTCTGCCTCAGCGCAGTATTTCCAATATCCTAAGCCTAGAATCTGACTCCACCACTTTGAGCGGTGGTTACGGAAAGCCGCGCGGAATTTTTGGCAGCTTGCCGCTGACGATTGGCCCCAAAGTTTCGGCCCTGGGACTACCCAGCCCCTTCCGCGCCGGCATCGAGGCCAAGTGGGATAACTCGTACGGCATTGGTTTTGACGTGGGCGCTTTCCCCGTCACGAGCATGCAAGACACGAAGGTGAAGATTGCCTCTTACGTCGGCACCGCCCGCTACTACCCGTGGCGCGGCCCGTTCTACTTAGGACTTGGCGTGGGCACGCAGAACCTGACTGGCAGCCGCACCCAAGCCTTCAGCGGAGCGGACTACACGGTGACGCTCGGCATGGACTCAGTGGTGGTCGTGCCCCAGGTGGGCTGGCGGTGGGTATATCAGTCGGGTTTTTTTCTGGGGGTAGAAGCGGGCCTGCAGGTAGCCGTATCTTCCCAGCAGAGCGTGACGAGCGACGCCCCTTCCATCGTGAAGGAGCTTGCCACCTACCAAGACATGGAAAGCTTCGCGAGAAAACAGGCCGACGTATTGGGCAAGATTCCGCTGCCGCACTTTGCCGTACTGCAAGTGGGCTACTTTTTTTAAAAGGGGACCGACGTGAACTGGAAAACAAAAATTCGTAGAGTAGTTCCGAGCTTTACCTCGTTTCTCACCCTTAGCTTTTACGTGGGGCAGGCATTTCTTACCACGGCCTGTCCCACGCCGCCGGAAGTGCCCTTGGGAATTTCCATCAATTCCATTGGCGATGCCGCGGTTTCCGTGAACTACAAACTTTATCGGGACGAAAAGCACGATCCGGATTTCGCCACTACCAAGCGAGCCGATCGGGAAAATCAAACTAACTGCTTGCTCGTGCCCAACGGCCCGACCTACCTACCCCTCCGCACTGTCTACGACGAAGACAATGGGCTCAAATTCGTCAGGTTCGAGTTTGTCCCCGAAACGGATGATCCAAATCAAAACAATCCAAAGTATGTCTATAACGCCCCTGTATACCCAGGCAGATATACCCTGCGAGTTGCAGCGTACAAGCATGTCCAGTTCAAAAAGACGAGCGATCCGGACTCGTCCTACGTTACCGTGCCCCATACGCTAACCGAAACCCTCAATATATTTGATTATATCGCAGAGGGTGATGATAGTAGTTCGTATCAAGGAACCCTTACGCAGGGAAATCTCACTAACGACGTCGAGTATACTTTCCGATTTACCCAAAGAGTCATAGAGGGCAGGCAAACGAACCTCAGCTATGTGCCGGTGGTCGTACCGGCGGATTACGAAGCCGGAATCCATGATTGCGATACTTCCCGCCGGACGCAATCGAGATTTGATTATTTTAGGAGCGACAGTCCCCTCACTGATCCAAAATTTATCGAAGATGTAAGGGCCAGTAAAACAACGGAATATTCAAAACCGAACCCGGGTATAACCTATGATGTCGTTCCGGCAAACAAGGCAGAAAGGGTCTATTACGCCAAGGCCACGCCGCGCGCCGTGCCTAAGGCCTTCGCCATTACCGCCGTCACGCCGGGCTATCGCGCCTTAACGCTGACGTGGGGAAATTCGCAGGACGCGAACTACTACGACGTTCTTTATCGCTTTGAACCGGCGAAGACGTGGACCGAAGTAAAGAACGTGACGAGCCCCTATGAGATCACGGGTCTTGAGGGCGGAGTGAAGTACGTCGTCTCCGTTCGCGCCAAGAACATTTGGGACGTCAAAGAGAATAAGTTCAACGAAAAAGGGCCGAACGAAGAGAAGTCGGCCACGACGCTGGCCGATCCCGTACCCGGCGCGTTTGCGATCTCAACGCCAGCCCTCGGCTCGGGTGAAGTCACCTTGACCTGGCCTGCCTCGAGTGGCGCCGCTAGCTACAACCTGAAGTACGGTACCGCAACCGGCAATTACGGAACGACCGTGACCGGGGTGACCAGTCCTTACACCGTAACTAGTTTGGCCAACGGAACCACTTATTACTTCATGGTAGAGGCCGTGAACCAGTACGGCACGACCAACGCCACGGCGGAAGTGACGGGCGTGCCCGTGCCGCCGCCCGACGCGTTTACCATTACCGGCACCACCGCCGGAAACGCGCAGGTGGCGCTGACTTGGGCGGCGTCGACTAACGCGACCTCTTACGAGGTGAAGTACGGCGTTTTGCCTGGGGTTTATACGTCGGTGTTCGGCACCACGACCGGTACGAGCACTACGGTGACCGGACTTACGAACGGCCTTACCTACTACTTCATGGTAACGGCGAAAAACCCCGGTGTAACGACGACCAACGCCACTTCAGAGACCTCGGCGACACCGGTTCCTCCGGTGCCGGGGGGGCGTTTGCGATCTCCTCGCCGACCATTGGCAATACCCAAGTGACCCTCGCGTGGGGTGCCTCGAGCGGCGCCACGGCGTACGATGTGAAATACGGAACTTCGACGGGGTCTTACTCGACCACGCTCACGAATCAAACGTCACCCGTCGTGATCACGGGCCTCGCCAACGGCACCTTGTACTACTTCATGGTCGTGGCGAAGAACTTGAACCCGACCAACACCAACGCTACGGCGGAAGTCACGGGCCGTCCGGTCGATCCTCCGGGAACGTTTGCGTTCTCGGGAGCCACGGCGGGGAACAACCAGGTGGCACTAACCTGGGGAGCCTCGACGGGGGCGACGTCGTACGATGTGAAGTACGGGACGAGTACGGGCGCTTACCCGACCACTTTCACCAACACCGCGGGCACGAGCGCCACAGTGACGGGCCTTACGAACGGCACCACCTATTACTTCATGGTGACGGCGAAGAACACCGGCACGGCGACCAGGAACGCCGACGCGGAAACTTCGGCAGCCCCGGCCGCCTTGCCAGGGGCGTTTGCGATCTCTTCCTCCTCCGCGGGCAACACCCAAGTCACGTTGACCTGGGGCGCTTCGAGCGGAGCAACGTCGTACACCGTGAAGTACGGCACCACGACGGGTAGTTATCCCACCACGGCCAGCACGAACGCCACGAGTCCGTTCGACGTAACGGGGCTCACGAACGGCACGCCGTACTTCTTCATGGTGACGGCCGTGAATGGCGTGGGCAGCACCGACGCCTCGCCCGAAGCGACCGCCACTCCGGCGCCACCGCCGGGAACGTTTGCGATTACGGGGACCACCGCGGGCGATGGTCAGGTAGCGTTGACGTGGGGGGCTTCCGCAAACGCGTCGTCGTACGACGTGAAGTACGGGACGAGCACGGGAAGCTACCCTTCGACGTTCACCAACACCGCGGGCACGAGCACCACGGTAACGGGGCTGGCGAACGGCACGACTTACTACTTCATGGTGACGGCGAAAAACACGGGGGCAACTACGCAAGATGCCACCGCGGAATCGTCGGCCATGCCGGTTCCGCCGGTTCCCGGCGCGTTCACCATTTCGGCCGCGCAGGTGGGCAACACCCAAGTGACACTAACCTGGGGCGCTTCGAGTGGGGCGGCCTCTTACACGGTGAAGTACGGAACTTCGACGGGTAGCTACCCGACCACGGCCAGTACGAATGCCACGAGTCCGTATACCGTTACGGGGCTTACGAACGGCACCATTTACTACTTCATGGTGACCGCCGTGAACCTCAATCCCACTTCGACCAATGCCGGCGCGGAAGCGACGGCCACGCCGGTGGCACCGCCCGGAGCGTTTGCGATCACCGGAGCAACGCCGGGAAGCACTCAGGTGGCGTTGACCTGGGGAGCCTCGTCGGGAGCCACTTCCTACGACGTGAAGTACGGGACGACCACGGGCTCTTATCCCACAACCTTCACCAACACCGCGGGCACGAGCACCACGGTAACGGGGCTTACGAACGGCACCACCTACTACTTCATGGTGACGGCGAAGAACACCGGGGTGACGACGACCGACGCCAGCGCGGAGACGTCGGCAACGCCGGCGGGCGTACCGGGCGCCTTTAGCATTAACTCGGCGGCGGGAAGAAAAGGGCTGGTGGTTTTGGAGTGGGGCGCTTCGACTGGCGCCACGTCATACACGGTAAAGTATGGAACCTCGACTGGGGTTTACGGAACGACGCTCACTAACCAGACATCGCCCAAAACGGTAACGGGGCTTACTAACGGCACTCCCTACTACTTCATGGTGACGGCGGTGAACGTGAACGGCAGTACGGATGCCGGGGCTGAGTTTAGCGCTACGCCTAGACATACGATCTTCGTGACGGATCTAGCCGTCACCACCGCACTTTCTTTCCCTTTCGGCCCCCCCGCTACTATTACAGCGGATGGGCTATGCCAAAGTGATAACAATAAGCCCAGCGGCGGGGGCACGTTCAAGGCACTCATCGTTGACTCTACCCGCACGGCGTGTACCTCGGCCGATTGCGGAGTCGGCGGCGCTACCGAAAATGTCGACTGGGTAATAGCCCCCAGCACTACGTACGCGCGGCCTAGCGGGACAGTGATTGGCACTACTTCCGCGAGCGGTATTTTTGCCTTTCCGCTCACTGCGGCCATCAGCGCCACGGCGACCAGCGTGATGACGGGCCTAAATACCAACTGGACGAATGCCACGGACAACTGCCTCGATTGGACCTCTGCGGACGGCGGGGACTCGTTGTCAGCGGGAAATGCTACGGTGCTTACCTCTAGCGCCATTGCCTCGGGGACAACGTCGTGCGGTAGCTACCCGCTCATCTGCGTCGAGCAGTAGAACGCCAAATAAGAATAAGGAATTACACCGTCATTGCGAGGCCCGAAAGGGCCGAAGCAATCTCGTGGGGGCCCGGCAGAGACCTATCCCGGCACAGCCCCATTCCACGAGATGGCTTCGTCGTTTCACTCCTCGCCATGACGAAGCGGTGCTCGCTTCGCCGGCTAACGCGGACGTGTCGAGGCGGATGGCTCGCCCGGACGCGACGGGGACGGGCCGGGTCACTCTCGGCTGGCCGACCCAGTCGGCCACCGTCCAGGCTTTTGAACTACAGCGTGCGCCGTCGGGTAGCACCGCGCGGCACTTCCCTTCATCGCGCTGGTTCACGTCGTGCTTCACTCGGGCGGAGCACTTTCCTGAGGAAGGCGGTGTGACTGCCTTGGGCGCTTTGGCTTTCACGCGCTTCGCCTTTTGCACGGGGTCTTTGTGCTTCAAGTAGAAGTCAGTCAGCTGCGCCAGAACGGATTCTAAACTCATGTCCTGCCCGACCAGTTCGCGAACGCGTTTGAGTTTGTGCTCCAGCTCTTTGGAGATTCCAACTTTCAACTCCGAACGGTCACCCGAAACGACTTTGATTTTCTCTCGCGGCATGGCCTTGGGATTCACCGCGCAGACTTCGCGTTCCAGTTCTCGCTGAGGAAGGTGCGCGGCTTTTTCGATCCAGGAACTTGCCGTTTCCTTCGTGATGACCGGAACCACTCGACGGGCTTGGCTCAAAGAAATCACGCCCTGCTCAATCGCCATTTTCAATTCGGGAACTTCTTCCGACTTCTTGGCGACCTTGGAGAAGTAACACGCTTGCGCTTCGCTAAGATTCAACGCCGAGGTACAGTAGACGAACAGATTCGGATACCCCAAATGAAAGAACCCGTTGTCCTTCAGCAACGCCATCAGCACATCGAGCAGTGCCGATTCAGACTCCCGATAAGTTTTAGCAAGGGCCAACGCTTTTTCATGAAGCACTGCAATGTTCATGAAAAAGATCTACCACGGTGTTTTTCCGTCGATTCCAGACCACCGCCCACCCCACCCAAAAAAACCGTCAACAAAATTCAAACCAAGAAGAGCGCACAGCAGCCCCGCAGGTACCCGCTTCCTTTT
>JBGSST010000329.1:0-9428 GCA_041736915.1 Bdellovibrionota bacterium | reverse complement strand
GCATGACGCTAGCGGCCCGGCCCGCGTAGCCTAGCAAGCCCGCGCCCAAGCCCGAACCGGCAAAGAACAAGCCCGACGAAATCATGTTCCCGTAGCCCGTATCCGTCCAGTTCATGTTCTTGTCGTAGAAGGTCGACGAGCCGGCCACGTAAGCAACGTCGTTGATACCGTGGCTTAGCATGTGCAAACCGTTTACCACCATGGCGCCGTGCGCGCCGGCATTGATCATGGCAACTAGCGGGCCCGCCGCCGTGCCGCCGGTAGCGACCGTGAGCGCGACCGCTCCCGCAAACAACGCGTAGCTGCCCAGCTTCCACCGGTAGTCCGACTCCATATTCGCCAACGTGTCCGTCAGACTGCTGCGAATGCCTAGCTCGCGCTCCGATTGAAGATGGGCCGCGAGCGCCACGCCCGACCGGCTTTGCCCGTCCATCTGGAACTGCAATCCGTCGAGCTCACCGAGGGTTTCGATGGCCGTTTCAATCTGCGCAAACTTTCCGTCCACCGCTCCACGGGCCTTGGCCTTGTGGCCCCAGCCGCCAACGTCCATGCCGCGGAATACGTCGAGCATGTGTTGCTCCGACGCCCGCAGGTCCAAGAAAAGCTCGGGGTCGTTGATGATCTTGTTCGCGGCCTCCAGCTTGGCCTGACCGATCTTCTGCGCCTGGTCCTTGTCTTGGAAGACGATGAAGATGTCTTTTTGATCGGGGTTGTACTGAACGTGGGCCACCGTCTGATCGTTGATGGGCATGGCTTTGTAGCGGCCATTTTGGGCCCAACGATCGAGAATCTGCCCGCGGAACTGCGTCCACAAAAGATCGGCCAGGGCGTGCTTATCCCAGCCCTCTTTTGAGAACGGCTTATTGAACGCCGTACCGTGCAGGTAGCGCGAAGCCTCACGCAGCAGTTCTTTCAACTCCTGCTGTTTGATTAGCCCGCGACTGATTGCGTTTCCGTCGTTGAGCTTATCGGTCACCCGGTCCGCCGGAATTCGGAACTTCGAGAAGTCAGGAGGTGAACCGGCCAGGGCGGCTCGCGTGAGACCGAAGGCTTCGAGTTTCTTGAAGGCCAGGTCTTGTTCGGCGAAGAAATCTCCTACCGCTTTCTGCTCGGCCTTCAGCACCGCGTTCACCGCGGCCGGGTCGAGGTGCCCAAAGGCGAAGCCGACCGTCGGGGTGGCTAGCAATTTTTTTACTTCGTCGGGCACGTCGGTGGCCTTGCCGCCCGTTTTCATGTGATCGGTAAGCGCGCGCCGGATCTTGCGCCGCCACTCGAGATAAGCGTGGGCGCGTTTCTGCTCGTTGAACTTAAACTGCGCTTCGTCCTCCACCGAGAAACCCAACAGCCCCGCGGCTTTCAGACGCTTATTGGCGTACTCGTCGAGACAGCGGAGCGTCGCCTGTTCCACCGCTTGGTGGGCGGTCTGCACCGGGTCCTCGGCGCGTCCCAGCGCGGCTTCCACCGGCGCTTTGGCTTCCGTGGAAAGCTTTTGGATCTCCTCGAACAAGGCAGAAAAGCGGCGCTCGACATCCCGCAACTTGGTCTCCGCCTGCTGCCGGGAGGTACGGATGCGGTCCAGCTGCTTGCGAACATTCGCCCGCATGTCGTTGTCCATGTAGAACGGGTGATCTTTCTTATCTTCCTTGTAGAGTCGTTCCGCCGTGTTCAACGTATCGTTGAGGCCCGGCAGGCGGCTGTCGGCGATGAAGATGAGGTGGCGCTGCTTACGCACTTCCGTTTGAAGCTGGCGAGCCTCCTCGGCTTTTTCTTGAAGGGTAATTCGGCGCGCTTCCATGGCCGGATCGGGCTTAATCTCCGCATCGGCCCGAACTTGCCCGTAAGCCTCCAGCTCCATTAACCGGCACTGCTCGGACAGGTCTTCAAAGCTGGTCGGCGCGAACGGACGCACCTTGGGGTCTTTAAGCGCGTCGGCTTCCGCTTTCGCGCGTTCCGCAACGTGCTTGCCGCCATGATCGGTAGCCCAGTTCATGAACATGCCCTGAAGCTCGGTAGCTAACCACGCGTTACGGGCCCCTTGCTCGGAGGCGACATCTCTTTCGGCGAGCGGCAACGCGTAATCGGCCCACGGAGCTACGAGCTCACGCTGCGTGCGCGCGAACTGTTCGGCCTCTTCACCATTCTTGAACAGACCCTTCGGCCCCACGAGCCACTCGGGCGTCGGGCGCGAGGAATCGAACAGCTCTTCGTTACCGTGCGCAGCGCGATTCAAGAAGTCCATCACCCCCATGCGGCGAGCGCCGGCCTCTTCGGCGGGAAGGGCTTCCCAATCTTTCATTCCCGCGCCGAGACGACGGTTCATCTCCAGCTCGGCGGCTTTGCGTTGCCAGTCCGCCATTACGCGGCCGCGATACAAGTTTAGCTCGTCGGCGGGAATCATATCGCCCACGCGTAGCTCCGGAGGATCGCTCAACGCCCCCATCTCCACCCATTGGTTCTTGGCTTCGTCGGTAGCGAACGTGAGCTGCTTGGTGCTCAGGCGCTTACGTTTGATGAGGGTATCGAAGACCTCGTTCAGCATCGCCGCGCGATCGGTAGTGAACATGGTATCGCGTTTGGTGGCCAGCGAGCCCGTGGGATCGAAAGCTCCTTCGAGCTTAGCCAGATCGCCCGATCCGCCCGCCTGTAGAGTGCGGAAGAAGGCACGGGCCGGCGCCGATTTCTCGATGGTTTGGTCCACGCCGCCGCTCCGACGAACGTGATCGACCAGCATCCCAAAGTGCTTCACGTCTTCGGTATCGAGGCGCGTGAGGGGCAAACGCTGCATAAACGAGAGGCTTTCGCCGAGCAAGGGCTCGCCGGGGGAAGCGGACTCTTCCTTGGGCTGGTTGGCGATAGCTCCCGTGTGACTCTGGCGCATTGCGGGTAAAATTTGATCGACGATTAGCGAGTCCGAAGCGGGCCGTTTTTGTTTTTCGAGCGTGGCGTAGAAGGCCGAGAAGATGGGCGAGAAACGATCGAGCCCGCCTTTGGCGCTTTCCAGCGCCTGAGCGGCTTCCGCCTTGGCGCGGTTGCCTCGCTCTTCACCCGTGTGAATCGCGTAGAGAAGAATCTGTTTCGCCAAATCGTCCCCTTCCAGCTCGTCCAAACGACGGTCGGCGAGCCGAATTCTTTCGTTCTCCACCTCTTTGTTGAGCATGGCCCGAAGCAGACGCACGGTTTCGGAGGGAGGGCTAATGAGCCATTCTTCCGCGCCAAGTGACGCTGCTGACTTGACGAGCGGATGATCCTTGTAGACCTGTAACAGCAGTTCAGTAGCGCCCGCGCGGATCGCTTCGGCGTCTTTGGGAAGCAGTTCGTTCTGGCAAAGAGTCTGTAACGTGCGGTTGGCAAAGTCACTTGTGCCACGCTGGAAGGGCGTCGCCTTCTCACCCGTGAGCTTGGCCTTCGCCATGGACTTCAAATCGGAGCTCGTGCGTTCACAGAAGCCCGCGCCCAACGTATTACGGGGGTCCTTCGCCGTGCGGAAGAACTCGACCGTGCGCCCCGGCCAGGGCTCCAACAAAAGATCCCGAATATCCCGGAAAGCCTTGTCAGCGCGAATCGTCATTTTCCCGCGGCCTTCGGCATCGAGGTACCGCTTCAACTGGTCTCGCATGAACGGTGGCATCTGCTCCCACATGGCCTGCGCCTGCGGCGAGACGCCCTGATAGCGTTCCGTTCTGTAAAAATCGCGCTCCCTCGACTGGGCCCGCTCCGCAGTCTTTTTGTGCTGCTCGGCCCGCGCTTTCTGTACGTACTCCGGCTTGTCATGATCGTAGAGCAGCTCGAGCTGCAGCTTCATGGCCAGCTCATTGTCTTTGCGAACCGCATCGACGAAGGCCAGATCCGCACCCCGCGACAAATCATCGAGGTGGCCCAACCCTTCCACCGCGTGCGCATCCGCCGGAAAGGCCGGCGGCAAAGCGTCGGGCTTGAAGGGTTGTTGTTTGACCCGTCCGATTTCGGTGCGCGATGAGCCCAAGAAACCCGGGCGCGATTTACCGCCCGTCTCGGTGGTCATCTCGAGCTCGGCTTGCGTGCCGCGACGTTGCCGCGGCCGGGGCGAATTCATTTTCTCGACCCACTGCCTTGCGCTCTGCAGCCGCTCCGCCATCGCTTTCTCGTCACCGCCGGCCGCAATCCAATCGGCCCAACGGTTGAGCTGCCCGTGACCCAGCTTCGACTGGCTCGTAAATTCCGTGAACGCGGCTCGGCCCGGATCCACTTCGGAAAACTTGGCGGCCAGCCCCTGATCCAAACGCTCGACGAGAATGCCTAGCACGTTGTCTACCTGTTCGAGCCGCTTTAAATCATCGGCGCTGAGATTCGCGGTGGCTAACGTAGTGCCGCTCCGCTTACTGAACTCGGCGTCGCTTCCGGTATACAGAGCTTGGCCGAAGGCCCCCAGTACGATCTGCGGATGTTTCTTGGCGAGGGTGGCCTTGAGCAACGCCCGTTCCCCTAAAAGCGCGTTGCGCACCTGGTGCAACGTCAGTGCATCACCGCCGATGACGTCTCCCTTTTCGAAAAGTTTATGCAGCTGCTCGAAGGGCAGTTCGAGTGCCCCAATCGCGCCGATATCGACCTTTCCGCCCTTGATGTGCGGCAGCACCCGCGAAAGCAGACTCGAAGAGAACGTGACGTTCGCGTTGGCGAGGGCCTCGTCCGCGGGAGTCTGCGGCTTATCCTGCGGGATCTCGGGCATGAGGTTGCGATCGGCTTCCCGGCGCGTTCCGTCGACGGCGTCTTTCAACGAGCGGTAAAGCTCGGCAAACGGAGGACGGCGTTTGGGGTCCACGATCGAGCGCGCCACCTGGTCGGAGTACCAGTGCGACGGCGCCTGCGGCAGCAGACTTTGAAACTCGTTAGCCATCTTGGTCGTGATGTTCGAGCCGGGGCGATTAGCCAACGCGTAGCCCTCATTGATCACCTGCTGAATATCTTGGGGCAGCAAGGCCTGTAGCACCGACCATCGTCCGTCGTGACGCTCGGGCAGCTGTAGCGCGAAGGAGGCTACCTTGCGAAACACGGCGCGATCGTTCTCGTCTTGGCTATCGCGTAGCTTACGCAGCTCTTCCGCGAAACGGGAATCAAACGTCCCCGCCGAGATCACTTTCTTGAGTAGAGGATCTACCCGATTGGCGTGCGGGTCACCGGGAGGGGCCGTCACGAGCATTTTTGGCCGGTCGATGTACGCACGAACCTTCGCAATGAGATCGGCGTACTTACGGGCCTCATCCTGCCGGTTCGCAATATTGGTTCCCACCAAGGGTCCGTCTAACGTCGCGGCCCAACAGATCCAGTTAGCCAAGCGTTTCTTGTCGTCGGCGCTATCCATTTCGCGTTTCCTGGACAGACTTTCGAAATCATTCCACCACGAGTCACGTATCGTTTCGTAGCCCGTACATTTCGTGGCAACCAGGTGCTCGAACAGACCGTCGGACGTGCGATGGTACTTACTCAACGTGCTCAGCGGAACGTTACCAAACTGCACCGGAATGTTTTTCGTACCGGAGTGTCCCGGATACTGCAGCGTCACCGTGCCGTACTCCGGATGACTCCGCGAAGTCGGAACCGGTCGGTCCTTCATTACGGTTTCGATGAGCGTTTCTTCCATCTCCTGAACGGTGGCGCGGTAGGCGCCCAGCGCCTCGGCGGCAACCTCGTGAGGAATTTTGCCGGCCGTGGTCAAGGCCACGAACTCGTCGAAGTTCTTTTGCAAGTAGTCCCGTTCGCGCACGACGTCGCGCAAGAGCTCGTGGGGAGAAATGCCGAGGGACTTGCCTCCGTCGGGCGAGCCGAGTGCCCGGCGCAGCGCCGCCGCCGCGGCCTTGTAATCGGCAGCTCGTTGGTAAAAACGCATCAGGCCGGGGTCTGCCTTGACCGCATCCGAAGGAGGACGAATGCCGCCCGAATGGCCACCGGCGATCTCATCGACGGCGAGCTTGCGGGTGAGCAGAAAGTGGCGCGCCATCGCTAGCTGGTCCTGATTGAGTGGCGCCGTGCGGTACTCGATGGGGAGATTGTCCTGGTCGGCCACGTAGCGCAGCAGCTTATTCTTGGCCGTCTCCATCAGACCGTCCATGCTGCGTTTCAGCTCGGCAATCTGTTTCGGATCGGCCTTGCCCGCCTTCAGGGTCGGCAAGATCTTCTCGAGGGCCTTTTCAATTTCCTGTTTATGGGCGGCGATGCCGGCCAAAAGCTCTTTGGGGTTCCCCGCCAGAAGCTTGGGTTTCTTACCGAGACGATCGTCGAAGTACGGGGCCGCTTTGCCGATCGCGCCGCTCACCTCCCACGTCTTACGGTAGAGGTCGAGGAAGGCTTTGACCTCGGGGTCGGTTGATTTCAGGAGCCCGGGTCCATGCCGCTCGGTCATGTAATCGTAAGAGCCCTTGGCCTCCGCCTGGTACGGTTGAGGCGGGGTACGCATCAGTTGCGCCACGGCCGTGCGGCCATTCTCCAGAGTTCCCGCGTCGGGACGGAGCCAAGCAGGCGGGGTAACGAGGGGGCGACCGTAGACGTGTTCCCATATCGGATTGATGAGAGTATTTAAGCGGTCCTCGTCCTTACCCGCCGACAACCCGCGATTGGAGTACGCGGCAAGTTCATTTTCCAGGCCGGCCATCACCTGGTTGGCGGCCTTGAGGTAGCTTTCGTCCGTACGGCCGGTCGGTAAGCCCGCTTCCACCAAAACCCGCGGATCGCGCGGCAGTTCGGAAGCTACCGAAGGCACTAGGACCCCGGGCATGCGCGGGTCAATCGGCTTGTCCTTGATTTCGACTTTGCCATAGTCCTGCGGCAACGCCTTGAGCTCACTCAAAACCTTGATTACGTCTTCCAGGTCCGCGTCGAGCAGCCGTTTGAAGAGCGGGTCCTGATCATTTCGCGCCGAAGTCACCGGCTTGCCGATGCGGGCCTCGATGTCGCCCAAGATGGTTTTGGTGGCGGCCTTCTCCGCGCGAGCGTTTACCCCATCGAGCACTTCGCAGATCGCGTAGTGTTTAGAAACCTCGCGGCGCCATTCGCGCAAGCGACCGGTCGCGCTGCCCGGCGAAGGGGCATTTTCGATGGTCGTCGCGAGCAGCGACTCCGCCACGGCCGGATACTTCTTCAAACACTTGCCGTCTTCGACGAGGCTCAGCAGCGGACTGCGCGAACTGCTGCCGTCGAGCGACATGAACATGCGGGCGAAATTTTCGCTGAAAGCCAGCGGGAGCTTCCGCTGCTGATTCGGCGGCATGACGGAAAATAGCGACGTAGCGAACCGGCCCAGCTCTTCCGAGGCTTGAAACGCCCTGGCGCCGTCGGCCCGATACTGCTCGCACATCTCGGAGCGGAGCTTGGCGATCGCTCGGCGTTCCGCGGTGGCCAACGTAGCATTGCCGCCGGTGATCGCGTTGGCCACTTCCTGCTCGCCTTCGGCGAGTAGCGCTTCCCGCATGATGGCCGCCGACAGAATCCGATTCGGCGCCGTCTTGAGCCGCTCGAGGCTCTTGGCGGTGTACTTCCCCTCGGGTTTCTCCGGGGAGAACATTTTCTCCCGCAGCATTCCGAGCGCCTTATTGTCCTGAAAGAGCGCGTCCCAGGCCAGCCCCGAGCCGTTATAAAACAAAGTGAGAAACGACGGCAGCGACGGCTTTACGTCGACCTGCGGACGGCCCTTGGCCCAACGCTTATTCGCGTGCCAGAGGAAAGAGCGGTCGAGCGCGGATACATTGGCCGGCAAATCTCCGGGGGGAAACAAGATCTCGTCGAGTGCCTTGAGAAGCTCCTGGCGCGCGGCCCCGCCCGGTAGCGCGGCGCTCATGAACTGACGCGGATCTTGTTTAGCGGGAACGAGACAGTAGAGATCGAAACGTTGCTTCGGCTCGAACCGCAGAGTGCGGGCGTTGAGCTCTTTGGTGTTGTGATCGCCCTTCCCTAGCTCGGTCAGTAACTCGTTCAGGCGCTTGGGGATGTGCGAGGTTCCCTCGGGCAACCACGAAAAGATCGAACGGACTATATCGTGCGTAACCGCCGCCGATTCGGGAGCTTGGCCGCCGTCCTGACACACGTACTGCCGATCGACTAGTTCAACTACCGCGCGGGTCTTTTCCGTCAGCTCCTGAATTTTACGCGTTAGCGATAAAGTTTCGGAGACCTTCTTGGCTTGCTCCGCTATCTGGTTCGGATCCTCTTCTCCGGCGGCTTCGGCCGCGGCTTTAGCGCGATCGTCGTAGCGTCCCAAAGGAAGGGGGCGTCCGTTTTCGAAGAAGCGCTGTACCTCGCGCTTGACCTCTTCCCGCAACTTCTCGCGCGCGGCGGGGCATTTGTCCAAGATAGCTTCGTAGGTTTCATCGTCCGCCGGGTTGACCGCGTAGCCACGCTTCAGAAACCGGGCAAACTCCCCGCCCTCTTTCGTGCCCATGACGGTAGCGACGAGCGAGTGGCTTATCCACGGCGCCACGGTTTTCTCTTTGCCCGCGAGCATCGTCGATACGGCACCCATGGACTCCAGCAAACCGGAGAGGTCGTCCGCCGTGCGGTTACCCGAGCCGCTATAAATCGTGCAAAGCTCATTGCGGGTATCCAGCAGATAGCGGCGATCCGACTCGGCGGGCCGCACCTTGGTGAGGGCTCCCCCGGCTTCGCGCCACGCGGTTACGCGTTTGCGATAAGTTTCTTCGAGGGCTTTCTCGCGAAACAAAAAGGCTTGGGCGAGCGTGGGGGCTTTGCCGTCTTCGCACGACAAGGTCTTTGGCGCCCGCTCTTCTAAAAGCTTTTGATTCGACAGCAGTTCATTCCACGAAGGCACGGCGGCTTTGGCCCGACGGGCGCGCTCCGCATTCACGGCCGCTTCTACGGCGTGGAGGAAGCGGTGGTTGGCCACCAAGGCTTCGCTGGTCTTGTCCGGCGGGTCGTCATGACGTCCTAGAAAAAGACACAGCGATAAGTTCTCGAGTCGCCGATCGGAAATGGCGGCCGGGTCACTAAGGCGTGAGCCATAGGCCTTTACGATCGCCGCGGAAACGGCCGTCATCTTAGCGTCGAGCGGCACCAGCTCCATCATGCCCCGTAGGACCGTCGGCGCGAGCTTTCCCACCCCTTCAATCGTCTTCAGCCAGCTGAGCGCGCTAAAATCTTCTGGAAGCTTGAGTGCGGATTTTACCGAGCAGTCGTGTTCTTCGGGCAGACCGAGCGCATTGCCCGCATTCTTGATGGGGGCGAAAAATTGGTCCGTAACGGTCTGGTCGGCGCACGCCAACGCTTTCGCTTGGGCTTCCTCGGGTTTCCAGCCAAGGGCGCGCGGATCTTGGGTGGCGGTCAGATCGCAATTCACGTCGAGGCCGGTAATGGCGCGCAGAGCGGCGCCTTCTACGTTTTTTACTTCGGCGGCGGCAGCCTTCGGGGCGGCCACCGGGGCTTTGGGCGCGTGGTCGCCGGCCGCG
>JBGSST010000314.1:0-9168 GCA_041736915.1 Bdellovibrionota bacterium | reverse complement strand
CAGAATGTAAAAACCAACCAACTTGGGAATGGGCCCATTCCGTTTCAATAATAACAGCGCCAGCGAAACCATCAGCAACAGGTACGCCCCTAAACCAAACGCCCCCAGCTCCGTGAATAACGCGAGCATCAGGTTGTCCGTGAAACCCCAATCCGATCCGAAGTACTTATTCTCCTTGATTCGGTCGGCCCAGGGAATCGACGACGCCGACATGCGCGAAAGGCCAATGCCCGTCGCCGTGTATCCCGCGCGCCGCCAAAGCTCTTCGAAGGCCCAGGTTCCGGCGCGCGCCTTTTTGTAAGTATCGACCGACCGCAAAGTACCAAATCTCGAAACGATCGCGTCGACCTGCCCGGCGATAACCGGCCGCTCGACCTCGTCCATCGACTCTTTACCTTCCGGCATCGCAAACACCCAGTAAGCCAGCAACACCGACAGAAAACCGACCGCTAAAACGTGTTTCTTCCCCTGTACGGCCAAACCCACCAACGTCAGCAAAACCGATCGAATCAGGATCACGCGAATCTGACACACGAGCATCACGACCGTACCCAGGACGGGATAAGCCGCCGCCCACCACCAACGTTGCAACCACTCCATCGCCGTGCGGGATGCAGTGGGAAGTGCCGCGCGGCGCTGATACACCGCAATGAAAAGCATGACGAAGCCGTGACCAATCCAAACTGCGGGCTGACCCGGCAACGCGCACGTGCCAAAGGGCCGGTACGGCGCCCCCTTCAGGTACGCATAATAGGTCATCATATAACGCGGGCTGATAAAGGCTAAAAACTCCACGCCCATGTACCAATCGAAAAACGCGAAGGCGGCCTCGAAGATTACGAGCCCCAGGATCCAGTATGCCAGACTCGCCACCTCTTTCTCACTAAGGAGAAAGGAAACGATGAAAAAACACAGGTAGGGCACCATATGCAGTTTGAGACTAGCCACCGAAGGAAGGATGCCGATGCCGACGGGGTTGAAGAACTGTACTGCCACCCAGGTCCAGAAGAGCGCGAAGAATACCGTAGCCACGCTGAGATCGCGGGTCGTAGCTTCGTCGGTCTGCGCGATGTCGGGCTGACTGTTTTTGCGCTGGTAAAGGCGCCACAAGGTCGCCATGAGAATCACGTCACTACCGACGTGAAGCACGGGATTGTAGTTAGAAAGCATCTTCACGGCGCCTTCGAACAATAGATACGTGAGGTAAAACGGAAACAGCGCGGTCATCGGCACGAGCATGAAGGCGGTCGCCGCACCGGTAAGTAAGATCGCGGCGACGGGCAACGCGAGCGTGGGCGCCGCCATCATCCCCTGGGCGATGAGCACCGGGAGAAAAAACAGCAACCAGTTTCGGTTGCGCAAAGTTTGAGTAAGGCTCGCGAGCATAAAGTTATCGGGAGAATCTGATAATTTATCGGTAGAATAAGGAGATACCTTAACTTTTCGGGCCTTTTTCCCCCTCCCGAAGCTCGTCCCAACACCAATGAAGATCCTCTACTTCAATCCGGAAGCCGCTTTGGGTGGCGCAGAGCGTTGTCTCGAAGAGCTGGCCGTTGGGATCCGGGCCCGTAAGGATCTGAAACCGCACGTGCTTCTTCTGGCGCCGGGGCCGCTGGCGGATCGCCTGCAGGACGCCGGGATTCCGGTGGAAATCTTTCCCCTACCTTCGTTTTGGGCGGAGCTGGGCGAAAGTGGAGCGGGCGGTCGGACGTCGGGAAAGTTGGCCGTAGTGCGTCACGCTTTTGGATTATGGCGCTGGTCCCGCAATTTAAAGCGGCGCATTACCGAGATCGCCCCCGACGTGATTCACTCCAACGGTATCAAGACCCACCTGCTAACCGGGCTCATCGGCTGGCGCGGTCCGGTCGTATGGCAGATACATGATTTTCTCGACAGCCGAAGGTTGAGCCGCTTTTTACTTCGGTACTTCAGCCGCCGCGTTTCGGTTGCCGTAGCGAACTCCTCCGCCACTCTCGAACATGCGCTGACGGTTTTGCGCTGCCCGCTAGTCAGGCTCTACAACGGCGTGCCCTTTCCTTCGCGAAGAAAATCGCCCGCCCCGCCGAAGCGCGGAAAGAATGTAAGGCTCTCTCTCGTGGCGACCTATGCCCGATGGAAGGGGCACGATCTTTTTCTCGAGGCCATTGCCTGTCTCGCCGACGAGCAGCGGCTCGACGGAATGGAGTTCACGGTCTGCGGGGGTGCTATTTACCGCAGCGCCGGCTCGCAGTGGAATCAAGAAGACCTCGATTACGAAGCGCGCCGCCTGGGAATTGAAAAGCACGTGGAGTTCCGTCCGTTCGAGGCGAACCTCGACCGGCTGTACGAGGACACGGATATAGTCGTTAACGCGAGCTTAAATCCGGAGCCCTTCGGCCGCACCGTGGCCGAGGCCATGGCGCGCGGTAAGGCCGTCATTCTTCCCCATCACGGCGGAGTCGCCGAAGTGGCGCGCGACGGAAAAGAGGCGGTGCACTTTCCGCCCGGCGACGCCAAAGAGCTCGCGGAAGCGATGTACCGCCTCGCGCACGACGAACCCTTGCGCGAGCGGCTAGCCGCCGCCGCGAAGCTTCGCGCCGACGACACGTTCTCGCTCGAAGAGTGCGTAGCCCGCTGGTCGGAAATTTATGTTTCGGTGATGGGCCAGCCTTCGAGGCCCCGCGTGCTCGTAGCGATGGGCTTTGCCGAAGACGGCTGGCACTCGATGACGAACACTTCGCTAGGACTTTTCCGCACGCTCGAAGAGATGCGCGGCGTGCAGTGGCAGCCGGAGTTTTACAGCCCTTCGCTGGGGCGTTATCCGCGCGTAGTCGACCGCCGCGGCCGGTATCCGCGCTGGTTGCCCCCGCGCGACCTGCTGCTGCTCACCGATCATTCCTACGCCGACACGATTTTAAAAGTGCGCGATAAGTACAAGAAGACCGCGGTCATCGTGCACGATTTCTACTTTTGGCGCACGCGCCATGCGATGAACGCCAGAGTCCGGCAAAAGATCATGGACGGTATCCGCGCCGCCGACGTACGCATCGCGGTTTCCGATGCCGTGCGCGTGGAAGCCGAAAGCATGGGCATTCCCATCGAGGAAGTGATCTTGAGCGGCACGCAACCCGCGGAGCTGCCGCGCTTTACCGCGATCGAGCGCATTCCCGGCTGCCTCGTCCACATCGGGGGCACCGGCCCGCGCAAGGGAATGGAGAAGTTACTGCGGCTACTAGAACGGCTCCCCGCCTCATTCTTCCTCGTGCAAGTGGGCCCCGCGCTGACCAGTGAACAGCATCGGCTGATTCGCGAGAAACGGCTCACCTCCCGCGTCCGTGAAACCGGTCCCCAGACCAATCAGGAGCTAGCGCAGTGGTATCACCGCGCGCACGCGGTAGTGATCCCCTCGTCGTACGAAGGCTTCTCCTTGCCGGCCGTCGAAGCGCGTCGCGCGGGCGCCCGCGTGTTTTTGTCACCGGAAACGCCGGCGTGGGACACTCTGAAGGAAGACCCAGGCACCATTGCCCTGCCCTTCGCCAAGCTCGACGGCACGGGAAAGCCGGCCGAGAAAGAGTTTCTCGATCGCGCCACCGCGGCCGTGGTCAACTCGCCGTGCGATTCCATCCCGTTTGCCCTCGACTCTTACTTCGACTGGTCGCGTGCCGGTGAAGAGTACGGTGACGTCATCGATCAGCTGCTGGGAGTAAAGGCCGCGGCAATCGCATCGCAAAACCGGAAACGCCGCGCTTAAGCCCCATACGCGTCGAGGCAACGATGAACGACATCGTCCCAGGTGAATTTTTGCAGCACGCGATCGCGCGCCGCTTTACCCATCGACGTTGCGAGCTCGGGATTCGCCCACAGCCTTTCCAGCACCTCGGCCAACGCCGGCACCTCGGGCTTTACGATGAAGCCATCCACTTCGTGCCTCACGATCTCGGGTAGGCTCGCCACATCGCTCGCCACGGCCGCAACTCCGCAGGCCATCCCCTCGAGTAACGTCTGGCCCAGCAACTCGGGCACGCGGCTCTCGTGGCCGTAGCGGTCGCGGTACCGGCTGGTGAGAATTAGCGCCCGGGCCCCGCGGTAAAGCTCAATGAGTTTCGTATCGTCGACGTCGTGCAAGAACTCGACACGCTTACCCTCCGCGAGTTTTTTCAGATCGCCGAAGTAGCGTTCATCGTAGGGCTGGCCCACCACGACGAGCCGCATGTCGGACCGCACCGCCTCGATCGCCAGGTCCGCCCCTTTGTGGGGAAACAGCCGGCCTACGCACAGAAAATAGGGCTCACCCTGGCGCGCCTCACCGCCGGGAGAAAATTTCTGCGTATCCACACCGCCCAGGATCACCGGATCGCTATCTCCCCGCGAGCTCGCGGCAATTTGCCGGGCGAAACGCGAAAGGTGCAGCTCCGCCCGGTACCACCCATCGGTATCGACGTAGCCCGAAACATCCCAGCCGCCGCCGCCGAGATCCGTAACGAACGCCTTCTTGCCCAGCAGCCGGCAGAGGACCGCGCCGAAGCTGGAATTGAGAATGTGCTTTTGATGAAAGTGAACCACATCCGCGCCGCGTATGGCCTTCCACAACGCCGGATAAAACGGATTGTTCTTTTGCCCGCGCACGTAGCACAGCGGTTTTTCCACGCGAACCTTCAGCGCCCCTAGCTCCCACGATTTCGGCTCGGGTCCGAAGCTAAGTAGCTCGGTGGGCACCTTCTCCGCCATGTGGCGCGCGAGTTCGGTCACGTAACGTTCGGCTCCGCCCACAATCCCGCCCGCTTTACCGAAATAATTGGGGGCCACGTGGAGCACGCGAGGAACGGTCATTCAAGAATTGTACACTACTGCGCTAAGGGTTTAGGCCGTAGTCCACGCCGAGGTAAGACACTTCGGGAACGCCGCGAAACTTTTTCTTTTGCACGCGGAAGAGCACCTCCACGTCGCTATCGATGAGCTTCGTGTCGAGTACGTCACCAAAGAAAAGAACCTTCACCGGCTTTTCGTCCGGCCCCTTCAAATGAAGGGCGGTGTGTTTATTCAGGCCCGTGGCCTTATCTTTCATGTGCTGCACGCGATCGACCGTGGCCCGCATGCGAAAGCACGGCTCTTCGAAGCCGTGGCCAAACGGCCGAAGGCCCAGCACGGCGTCGGCAAATCCGGCCCCGAGCGTTTCGGGGTCTACGACGAAATCGTATTTGAGTGAACTTTCCCACAGCCCCGGCGCGGCGGCACGCTGGGCCGCCGCGAACTCGGTGAGGCGCGCGCGGATCTCTTCTTCCTTGTCTAAAGGAAACGTAAAACCACCGGCCGCGCGGTGCCCGCCAAACTTGGTGAACAGATCCTTCGCCGCCCCCATCGCATCGGTAACGTCGAACCCCGCAATCGAACGCGCCGATCCTTTGGCGATGCCGTCTTTGCGGCCGAAAAGCCACGTCGGCTTCCAAAACGTTTCCGCGATCCGGCTCGCGGCGATGCCTACGACCCCGGGATGCCAATCGCCGCCCAGAAAAAGCACCGGAGCGTCTTTATACTTTTCCGCTTCGGCCAGCGCCTGCTTCACGATGGTTTCCTGAATCGCTTTGCGCTGGGTATTGCAGGTTTCCATTTTCTGTACGAGCGGGCCGGCCTCCTCTTCGAGAAAGGCTTTCACCACGATCTCCGCGTGCTCGAGCCGGCCGACCGCATTGATACGGGGGCCCAGGCGAAAGCCCACGTCGGACTCATCCAAATCGTCGAACAGCGAACAGGCCTCCCTGAGCCGCGAAAAAATCGGCCGCTCGCTGCGAAGCAAAGCTTGAATGCCCTGATGCGCCAGCCGGTGGTTCACGGCATTGAGCGGAACCACGTCGCAGATGGTGGCCATGCCGGCCAACGCCAGCAGATCGCCCCAGGTATTTCCCAATTTTTTGTCGAGCTTCTCGGCTACCCGCCGGAGCAGCACGAAGGTGATCCCGCAGCCACACAGCTCTTGGTAGATGGGGTCGTCGTGCCGTTTGGGATTGAGCAGCAGGCAGTCGGGCATCTTCTCCGGCTGGATCTTATGGTGATCGGTGCACAGAAAGTCCACGCCGCGGCTCTTGCAGTACGCCGCCTCTTCGTTGGCGGTGATTCCCGTGTCCATCGTGATGATGAGCTGGGCTCCGTCCTCGTCGATGAGCTTTTTCACCGCACCGAGGTTGACGCCGTACCCCTCTTTGAAACGGCACGGGATGTACGGAAGAAAGTTCGTGAAGCCAATCGCCTGAAAAAACCAGATCCAGCTAACGCAGCTCATCGTGCCGTCGACGTCGTAGTCGGCGTAGAGCGCAATGCGTTTGTTGGCGCGAATGGCTTCCACCACGCGATCGGCGATGGCGATGAGGCCGTGATCGCCATACTCGAGCTTGTCGATGGGGGAAAAATTGCGCCCTTCGAAAATGGCGGCCTTGATGTCGGCGAGCGAACCCACTTTACGATCGGTGCGGGCGGTCCAGTGCTGATATTTTTTTCCCATGCCCGCCCAACCTACGGCACGGAATTAGCCGACGCAATGCGCGAAGTGGCACGTTGGGGACCGGCGCCCCACACCGTTCAGGATAGCTTGGCTTCGACGCTTTTCACCTTGTCGGCCATCGACTGCACTTTGTCCGTGCGCGTGCCTATTTTGAACGAGGTGGAAATGCGGGGAACGCCCTGCGCGTGCAGCGTCTCGTGACACTCTTTCAGGGCGGCCATCACGTCGTCCCACTCCCCTTCGAGATTGGTGCCGTAAGCATGTAGTGCCGTCTTGAGCGGGTATTTCTTAAAAATCTTTTCGCACACGGCGATCTGGGCGGAAACCGATAGCCCCACCCCAAGGGGAATCACGCAAACGTCGGCAATGGCTTTCATGGGGCCGAATCTACCGCGTGGGGTAAAATATGTCGTGCCCCTCTCATTACTTTTTTTAGCGATCGCCGCCGCACTCGCCCCATGTCCGGCACGCGCGGCGACGAACCCGCTTTCCCACGAGTTGGCATCGGTCTCAGGCCGACCCTTCACCGCGCTCACGTTGCCCGCGCCGGCGGGCCCCCCGGTGACCTCTATCGTCTACGGTCACGATGACTACGGTTACTTTGAAACTCGCCGGTTCTCGGTCAAAGAGGGAAGGATCCACCTGACCTTTTTGCCCCCGGGATACCGGCGCCCCCTCACCTTCTGGGGGCGGGCCGGCCGCCTCAAAAAGCTCGGCACCCGCACTTTCGTTTCGCCGTTTCCCGCCCGGCTTACTCCCGCGACTCCGGAAAAAGGAAACCTTTCGTTTCCCTTTGTTTCCGGCGTCGGCAAGTTCTTCGCCCAAGAAGGGCCAGACTCCCCGGTCGCGCCCAATCCTTCCCGGCGCCTTTATTCTTACTTCATTAATCGCCAGGGAGAGTTCGTGTGGCTGCACTTGCCAACGCCTTTTCCCGCCGTCCGCGACCATGAAGCCTTTTTACAGGCCGCGGGAGGCGGTCGCTATCATGTAATGCGCTGCACGCGCAGCCGGCTGAGTTCCATCGAAGAGTTGGATCTCGAGGGACGATCGTACTGGCGGCACGAGCTACCCGAGTACTGCCACCACGACTTTCGCCTGCGCGACGGCAAGCTCATTTACCTGTCGGCAAGCCACTACGGCTACCGCCCCCCCTGGAAATTTTGGCGGCCGAAAGACGTTTTTCGCGGCAGCGTACTCAAAGAGCGAAATCTGTCGACGGGAGAAACCAAGACGCTCTGGGATCCCCTTTCCGCCAAGAACCCCTACTCCGATCCAGACTGGACTCGAACCTTTGGTTACGATCCCGACTACCTCAATAGCGGCGATGAATCCGGGAAGGCGTGGAATTTGATGCACGCCAACTCCTTACAGGAGATTCCGGGCTTGGGGGTACTCATCTCAATACGGAATCTAAACCGGGTCGTCCTGATGAGCCCCGACTTTTCCCGCACCTTATGGAGCGCCGGCCCCAGCCAGGCAAATACCTTTCCCACGCGCGGCACACCGTCGGAGTTTCGGCTTCAGCACCATGCCCAGTGGCTCCCCACGGGGAGGCTGCTCGTCTTCGACAACTACGGCAAAAAACAGAGCCGCGTGCTCGAGCTTGCACTCGACCGTCCCCACCGAAAGCTTCGCGTGGAAAAGGACTTCTCGCCAACGCCGCCTTTGCTAGCGCCGGTTTGCGGGTCGGCAAAGTACCTCCCCGAGGGAGATCTCGTGGCGTTCTTTCCCGCCTTTGAAAAAGAGCTTCCCAGCTACCTCGTGGAGTTCGATGGGGGAACCACGAAGGAAAAAGCGCGCCTGCGTATTGAGCCAGCCGTTGGCCCCAGCGACCGGATGAGCCCCTATTTCGCTCTAGGCGAAGAGACCTTCTTGGGATTTACGCTTCAGACCAGCAAAGCGCCGATAGCGGCGGCGCCGGTGACAAAGACCAGAATCTCCCGCCCGCTTCGGTTGGCGCGCACCACCCGGACCGTGTCCGAGCCAAAGCGGGAAACCGTCTCCGCCACCGACTGAATCGCCTTTACGGTCGAAGAGGCCAGGTAAACGAAGTCCACGAGCAGGGTCTCGACCCCGCGACGTAGGCACTCTCCCCCTTGACCCAGGCACCGGCGGGTGTAGCTTTGTTCGGGCGGAATTACCTGAAGTAGTAACATTTTTGAGTGGTTACGCATTCGGTCGGCGTTTATAGCAAGTTGCGTTACTCACCGATAGAGACAAGTTTCGCCCCGTTCCTCCTCCCCCGACGAAGCGGCATAACTGCGCTTTAAGTTTCACGTTTTTGAGGTAGACACATCCCAGGGGTAACGCTAGAAATGGGTCTCGTTTTTTTGGGCCAATTTTTGCCCTTGTAGCTCAGGTGGTAGAGCACGTCCTTGGTAAGGACGAGGTCACGGGTTCGAGTCCCGTCGAGGGCTCCATAATTTTTAGTTTTTTGACACCGGGAGAAGTTAATCATGGCTAAGGCAAAGTTCGAGCGTAAGAAACCCCACGTAAATGTGGGAACCATTGGTCACGTCGATCATGGTAAAACCACTTTGACGTCGGCGCTTACGTGCGTCTTGGCGAAAAAAGGTTTCGCGGAAGCGAAGCGCTACGATCAGATCGACGCCGCTCCGGAAGAGAAAGAGCGCGGCATCACGATCGCGACCTGTCACGTGGAGTATGAGTCGGATAAGCGCCACTACGCGCAC
>JBGSST010000303.1:0-13199 GCA_041736915.1 Bdellovibrionota bacterium | reverse complement strand
TGAAGGCGGCCGAAGCTCAGCTTAAAGCGTCGGAGGCGAATGCCGTCACGCTGCGCGAGAAATCCAAACCGCAGCTCGACCTTTTTGCGCAGTACGCGCTGAACGGACGGCAGCAGGCGTGGAGTGATTCCATCGGTGATTCGTACCGGGCCGGCCGGCCTACGCTAACCGCGGGGGTGAAGTTCGTGATGCCGCTCGATTTGGGCACGTTATCCGACTCGCGCGAAGGGGCGTCACGCCTGGAGCGGGCGGCGCAGCTGGGGCTGGCGCAAAAGCAGTACGAAGAGAAGCAGCAGTGGACGGAGCTGACCGAGCGCCTAAAGGAAGCCAAGGAGCGGTTTGCGCTGGCCGAGGTGATGGAGCAGGCGCAAAAGGAAAAGCTCGAGTACGAACGCAAGCGGCTCAAGCAAGGCCGCACGACCACGTTCCAGCAGCTCGTGATCGAGCAGGAATATACTTTGTCCGGATTACTACGCGTCAAAGCGGCGGCGGAAGCGCTGACGACCCGCGCACAAATGAAGCTTTACGAAGTGAATGAGGTGGCACCATGAGTCTCTCCGATCTTTCCATCCGGCGTCCTATCTTCATTACCAGCATCGTCTTGCTGATGCTCGTAGTCGGCGTGATGTCGTTCCGCAGTTTGCCCGTCGACCTTTTTCCCGACGTGACCTTTCCGGTCATCACGGTAACCACGCGGTATCCGGGGGCCGGCCCGTCGGAGATCGAGACGCTGGTCACCAAGCCCGTCGAAGACGAGCTATCGACGCTATCGGGCATGAAGCGTATCACCTCGAAGAGCTTCGAAGGCGTCAGCCAGGTGGTGGCGGAGTTTCGCCTAGAGGTCGACATCAAGTACGCCGAGCAGCAGGTGCGCGATCGCGTTTCGGTTGCCAAGACCAAGATGCCGCCGGAGATCAAAGAGCCGGTCATCCGCCGCATCGACCCCGCGGACCAGGCCATCGCTACGCTGGCGATCAAATCGAATTTAGGGGCCGCGCAGCTTTTCGACGTGGCCGATCAGATCATCAAACCGCGCATCGAGCAGATCAAAGACGTCGGCGTGGTGGAAATCGTGGGCGGTCGCAAACGTGAAGTTCACGTGTACGTGGATCGGGACAAACTGGCGGAACGCCAGATTCCCGTGTCCGCCGTCGCCATGCGGCTGGCGGCCTCCGGTCAGAATATTCCTAGCGGCAAGGTCGATGAGGGTAACCGGGAGACGGTCTTCCGTGCTTTGGGTGAGTTTCAAACGACGGGCGACATCTCCAAAACGTTAGTGAGCATGTACGGCAACGACGTGCCGACGAAGCTGTCCGACGTGGCCCGCATCGCGGACACGCTCGAGGATGAACGCTCTCGCGCGTACGTGAACGGCGAGCGGGGGCTCTTCGTCGAAGTCTATCGCCAGAGCGGCTCCAACACGCTGGCGGTGGTCCGATCGGTGAATGCCCTGTCCGAGAAGTTCAACACGGAGCTCAAAGCCCAAGGTATCGAGGCCACGGTCGAGCAGGTGCGCGACGCCGGTAAGAAGATCGGCGACAACGTCTACGATGTGCAGGAAACGATCGCCATCGGTATTCTCCTCACGATTTTGGTCGTGTATTTCTTTTTGGGCAGCGCGCGGTCCACGGTCATCACCGGCCTCGCCCTTCCTAACTCGCTTTTGGGTGCCTTCATTTTGATGGCCGTAGCCTCGTTCTCCATCAACATCGTGACGTTGCTTTCGCTGAGCTTGGCGGTGGGTTTACTCATCGACGACGCGATCGTGGTTCGCGAAAATATCTTTAGAAAGCTGGAGCACGGGGTGGACCCCGTGACCGCCGCCAGTGAGGGCACCAAAGAGGTGACCCTCGCCGTCGTGGCCACCACGCTGGTGATCATCGCGATGTTCGGTCCGGTAGCCTTCATGAAGGGCATCGTTGGCCAGTTCCTAAAACAGTTCGGCCTCACCATCTGCTTCGCCATGGTCATTTCGCTGTGGGACGCTTTGACGATCGCGCCGATGTTGTCGGCTTACTTCGCCGGCAAGGTCGAGCACGTGAAGGAGAAGAAAGGTTTCATGGGGCCCGTACTCAACGCCTTCGACCGGCTGCAAACCTGGTTCGAGGACAAGTACGAGGCCATTCTCAACGTGACGCTGAAGCACCCGGCGATCACGCTAGCCATCAGCTTCGTGATCTTCGTAGCGAGCATGGCGACGGTGACCCAGATCCCCAAGACCTTCATTCCGCAGGACGGCTTGGATGAGTTCGTCGTGCGCTTGGAGCTGCCCACGTGGGCCAACCTGGAAGAGACCAACGCCGCGGTCCTCAAGGCCGACAAGATCATTCAGGGCAACAAAGAGGTACAGGTAACGGCCGCCACCGTGGGTAGCCGCGCGGGGGAAACCAATATCGGCGAGATCTACGTGCGTATGACGCCGGCCAAAACCCGTAAGATCGACGGCGTGCGCTTGAAAGACATCGTGCGCGACCAGATCAAAGAACCCTTGGCCCACGCCAATCCCAAGGTCATCAACTACGACGCGAGCGGCGGCGGCCAGGTCAGCCCCTTCGTGATGAACTTGGTGGGTACCGACCAGGTCGCCCTCGAAGCGGCCTCGAAGAAGGTTCTTGAGCACCTCAAAAAAGACAAACGCATGGTCGAGGTCGACACAAACTTCCGTCCCGGTAAGCCCGAGTTCCAAGTGGTCGTGAAGCCGGGGGCCGTCGAGCGTTTTGGTATCACCACGCGGTCCATCGGCGAAGAGCTGCGGGCCCAGGTGGAAGGCGTTACGCCGGCCAAGTTCCGCAGCGATGGCCGCGAGTACGACATTCGCGTTCGCATGGAGCGGGAGCAGCGCAACCTGCGCGAAGGGTTCGATAAAATTCTCGTGCCCAACGTGAACGGCCGCATGGTTCGGCTGGCCTCGGTGGCGGACGGAAAACAAACGGAAGGCCCCTCGGTGGTGAACCGCCAGGATCGCGGCCGTTACATCCAATTCACGGCCGATATCGCCCGTGGTTACGGCATGGGCGAAGTCATCAGCGATCTGGAAAAGTGGATGACGACCGAAGAGGGCAAGCTGCCGTCCGGGGTTCGCTACGTCTTCGTCGGTACTTCGGAAAGCTTCAAGGAGCTGGGCGAGTCGATGATCATCGCGATCGGCACCGGCCTGCTGTTCGTATTCCTCGTGCTGGCGAGCTTGTACGAATCGTTCATCACTCCGTTCACCATCATGTTGGCGTTGCCGCTGGCCCTTTGTGGTGCCTTCGTCTTCATCTGGATCTTTGGCGGCTCCCTGAACCTGTTCGCGGGGCTGGGCATCGTGATGCTGCTGGGTGTGGCGAGTAAGAACTCGATTCTGCTAGTGGACCTCACCAACCAGCTTCTTCGGGAGGGTAAGGATCGAAAGACCGCGCTCATCGAGGCGGGCCGCATCCGTCTGCGCCCCATCTTGATGACCTCTTTCGCGCTCATCGCGGGCATGATTCCGGTAGCCATCGGCTTGAACGAAGCGTCGGCTCAGCGCACTAGCATGGGTATCGGCATCATCGGCGGATTGATCTCGTCGACAATTCTGACGCTCATCGTGGTGCCTTCGGCGTTCCTTTACATCGACGCTTTCCGCGAATGGTTCGAAGGGCTGTTCCGCAAGATGTCGGGCCGCAAGGAAGAGCTGTCGCTGGAAAAGCTCAACGCCACTCCGGCGCCGGCGACGGTCTCCGATCGGGAGCCGCACCTGAACGCCTAAAGGCACCCGTTCCCCCATTTGCCGTATAATGGGGAAATGACCGTGAAGCCGGCCCATCGTATTTTCTGTTCCGGTCGCGCCGTGCTGCTAGCCGTCCTTTGGCTACAATCCGGCGCGTTCGGCGAGGCCGGCTTCTACCATTCCCGTACGAGTTGCTCCGCACTTCCGTTGCTGGCCATGGACCCGATCTACGAGAATGAAGAGTTCGGGTTTCTCGCCTTAACGGGGGTGAGATACCTCGAGAACGAAAAGCAGCTGGCCCGCTACGAGGTGAAGTTCAAAGACGGCGTGCTCGTCGACTATCGGGGCCGGCCCGTTCAGTCCAAACCGGCTTTGCGACAAAGGCTGGGAAAGTGGGCTTACTCAAAAATGATCGGGGAAGTCCCACCCCCTTTCTCTACGGTCGTGGTCACTGCGGACAAGCGCATGTTCTTAGGCCCCGACGGTTTATCGGGGCGGTTTCACCACTCTTCCTTTTTTGCGGGAAGGCCCGTCTTGCTGGCCGGGCTACTGCGCGTGGAGAACGGCGTCATCGTTGATTTCTCTAATCGCAGCGGACACTACAAGCCCGGCCCCTATCACACGGCTCTATTCCTGAAGTTTTTGGCGGAGCAGGGGGTGAAGACCCCGCGCGTGTTCTACGCCGAGCGGCACTACCCTGCGATCATTGAGGCCTTCGAAGGCGTGTTGCGCCTTCCCGAGGGGCCGCTGCCGCCTGACTTAGTCGACGAGAACTTCGCGGGTTACCTGTCTTCCGACTTCGCGCGGCACGTGATGGGGTTCGCGGAACGAAGGGATCAAAGCGGTCTAGTGGAGGAGCTGGGCCGCTGGAATGCCCGCCTGACCGCGCTCGAGGGAATGAATCCCGCGGCCTCCGCGAAGGTGGCTAATGCCGTCGTGCAGGGCCTGGTGAATGGATACGCCGGAGAGTACGGCTCATACGCGCTGGTGCGGGCGAAGCTATTGCCGGTACTCGACCAGGCCGGTTATCCCCCCAAAATTTTGGATGGCGTCCTGGAGGGGTTAATCGATCCGCAATGGTTGGGGCTCAGGGATTCGCTTCCGAAACTCCCGGAGCAAGCTCCGGATCTTTTTGCCAAACTCAAAGCTCGTTGGCCGCTTTCCGTCGCGGGCTTTCGCCTCCGTCATCAGCGCCATCCCGGCGTGCTCCGACTCATCGACCGGCTTGACCAGTCCTTTGGTCATTGACCGAGTTATCTTCGATGCGAACGAGCCGCGCGTCCAAGACCTCTTCGGCAAATTTCTCCACGCGGTGGCTGCCGAGAACATTCTCGAGCACTACGGGGAGCTGTTGACCAGGAACGGTGATGACGAGGCGGCCGGCACCGAGAAGCAAGTATTCGAGCACGTCGGTAATCTCTTTGCGAATCTTCAGGCCCGAGGTGGAGAACCGCTCGGACTCTCCGAGAAAACCCCGGCGGTGCACGAGCTCGGAGGCGGTTAACGTCCAGTAGTCGAAGCGGGAGCGGGCGATGATGCCCACGAAAATGGCCAGGAACCCTCCGCCAAGTACGAAGTAGAATTCGGGCGACGCGTTAACTTGGCGGCTGTACAGCCACGTGTGAAGCGGACGAAAGATAGGGTAGCGCTGGTTCAGCAAGATGAGCGACGAGGTGAGCCCCAGTAGCCCGAGCATGATCGTCATGGCCTTGGCCCGCGAGAACTCGAACGCCAGCACCGTGAGGTTCAGTAGCGCTACGATCATGAAGACGATGCCGATGCGGTTGAGGCTTTCCGGCCATACCAGCATGGCACCTCCCGCGACGAATGCCGCGATGGCCATGGGCCAGGCGAAAATGATTTTGGGGTAAGTGCGGAAGGCGATCGTCTTTGGGTTAGCCATGACTGAATTATATCAGGCGATCCTCCTTCATTTTGCGCCGCCCGTCGTAGATAATGGCGTGAATGAACGGCGAAACTCTCCAACGGCGGCAGTTTCTCAAGCTCATGGCCGGGCTTTTTCTCTGGAAAATTCTGCCCGAGGGGCTGGCCTGGGCCGAGGACGCCGCTCCAGCTCTGTCGCTTGGAGCGCCCACCCGTTCACCGGTTGCCCTGACACCGGGCCGCGAAAATTTCAAAACCATTTACGGAAGTGAATCGCTCCGGCAGCAGTTCTTTCTTTTTCTGCAGAACGTCTATCACCTTTACCCTGAAGAGCCCTTTCACCGCGCCATCACGAAGATAGCCAGTGAGCACGCGACGGACCAGGGGGCTTACGAAGCGGTGCTCAAGTCACTACCCGAGCTGAAGCCGACTTTGGGGGCGTTTCGTTACGCTTTACCCGCCCTTTCCAAACAGAAGATCGAGATGCTTCGCCAAGCCACCCAGATCATGAACGACACGAAGGGGTTCGAGGGTTACGTGGAGATTGGCACCCCCGGCCGGCACGTAAAGAGCCTGCGCGAGAAGCTCGACATCAAGGGGACCGTGTTTCTCGTTCACGAAGCGGCGCCCGGTTTTTCTCCCGAAGACATCGTGGAGCGGGGACAGCTTAGCCGCATCGGCACGTACGTGCCGCTAGCCGATTACACTCCGATTACGTCGGGTATCCCGGAGAATTCCGTGGAGCTCGTGTCGAACTTCATCGGAATTCACCATTCGCCGCTTCCGAAACTCGAGCCATTTTTGCATTCAATCGCCAAGGTGCTGAAGCCGGGCGGCACCTTTTTGCTGCGCGACCACGATGTGAACAGCCCGGCCATGGACGCCATGGTCGCGTTGGCGCACGACGTTTTCAATGCGGGGCTAGAGCGCCCCTGGAAGACCAACGAGGCGGAGCTGAGGTACTTTAAGTCCCTCGACGAAATCGAAGCCCTGGTCACGAGTGTGGGCTTCGAAAGCTCAGGTTCCCGAGTGATGCAACCCGGCGATCCCACCAAAAATGCCCTAATGCGTTTCACCAAAAAGAAAGCGTAACGATGAGATCCATGACGATGCTGGCGGTGGGGTTGGGCTTGTGCTTTACCGTGGCGGCGGGGGCCACCGTAGTCAACGACGTGACTCAACTGAATCCGGTGCACGTCGATAAGGTCGTAGCCCCCAAGAGTGCCGCCGAGGTCGCCAAGCTCGTCAAAGAACACTCGGGCCCAATTTGTATTGGGGGCGGCCGCTACAGCATGGGCGGTCAGATTGCGACCGAAGGCTGCCTGTTCCTCGACATGCGGGAGCTCAATCGTGTCCTCGAGATAAATGAAACCGAACGGTGGCTGCGCGTAGAAGCCGGAGCTACGTGGCGGCATATTCAGGAGAACATCGATCCCAAAAATCTCTCCGTGAAGATCATGCAGTCGTACTCGAACTTCACCGTGGGCGGCTCGTTGAGCGTCAATGTGCACGGCCGGTACGTGGGTCACGGGCCGCTCATCGGCTCGGTGAGATCGCTGAAACTGGTGACGGCCGACGGGACGCTGGTCGAAGCGTCGCCGATGGTGCGATCGGATCTCTTTTACGGCGCCATCGGCGGTTACGGCGGCTTAGGCGTCATCGTCGAAGCCGTGCTGGAGCTGGCGGAAAATAAGCCACTCGTTCGCAAGTCCAAAGTGCTGCCCACCGAGAAGTACCGCGACTATTTCTTTGAAGAGATTCGCGACGCTAAGACGGCCGTGTTCCACAATGGAGATCTCTACGCTCCCAATTTCGATACGGTGCGGGCTACCACCTTTTTCGTGACGGAACGGCCCGTGACGAGCGAAGCGCGGCTGCAGCCGATCAAGGCCCCTTCCTGGATGAATCGCTTTGCGCTTTTTTTGATCACCGAGGTACCGGGCGGGCAGTGGATTCGAAAGAACTGGCTCGACCCCATCCTGTTTCGCGGCGAACCGGTGCTGTGGCGAAACTACGAGGCTAGCCTCGACGTGAGCGAGCTAGAGCCCAGCTCGCGAACGAAAACGACCTACGTCCTCGAGGAGTACTTCGTACCGGTTCGGCGCTTCGACGAGTTCGTCCCCAAGATGGCCAACATATTCAAAAAGCACGGGGCCAATGTTCTCAACGTTTCCATCCGTCACGCGACCCCCGATCCTGGGGCGCTCATGGCGTGGGCCCGCGAGGAGGTCTTCGCCTTCGTCGTGTATTACAAGCAAGGCACGGACGTGGCGGCCCGCGAGAAGGTGGGGGAGTGGACGCGGGAACTCGTGGATGCCGTTCTGGCGTGCGGCGGAACTTACTACCTGCCGTACCAGCCCCACGCCACGATCGCGCAATTTCAAAAAGCGTACCCTAAGTCCAAAGAGTACTTCGCGCTGAAATCGGCGGTGGACCCGCAGTACCGCTTCCGCAACAAGCTGTGGGACAAGTACTACGCCCCCACCCGCAGCACGGTGTCCATCAACGACGAAACGGTAAAAAAAAAATTGAAAAACTGAAGGTCTCGCGTCGCCCCGAAGAGCAAACGCTGCTGACTTTGCCCGAGTGGTACATCGTATTTAGCTCGGAAGAGTGGCGCGACCACCTGGCATCGGCGCGGCCCTCCTCGTTCCCCTTTTTCTCTTCGATCTCACAATTCCGGGGGCTCTACTTCGACGTCATCGGCTCGACCAAAGGAAAGTACCCGTTCAACTGGAACTACCACATCATGAACGCCGTCATCGGCGTGAGCTTCACCGGTGAGTACATCGCCAAGGGGCTCTACGAGAAAACCTTCGGCGCCTTCTGGGAGTGGTTTGGCGGTAAGAGCGAAACGGCGGAAGATAAGTTCAATCGCCGTTGGAGCACCGATTATGTCGACTTTATTTATCTGAAGCCCTGGTACGAGTTCTCGTTCACGAAGCAGCTGGGGGAGCTATGGCGTCTGCCCGCGGAGGCGGGGGCCAGCTGGTTCCGGAGGTGGGAACGCCGCTTCTTCCTTTCTGGCGAATTTCTCGCCAAGGCGCTCTGGGGTTGGGTCATCGGGGTCGCTGCCGGGTCCACCTTCGGGGCGGAAGACGAGACCATGTGGGTGTGGCTAAAGGCGCCAGCCGACGAGCGATGGAAGAAAACCGAAGGCGTTCTGCAGATCGAATCTTTGGGCGGTGAGCACTACCTGGTGAAGACCCCACGCTATGCCCCCTTCACGAAACTCGTACCGGCGCTCGCGGCCGCCAAAGTACGTTTCGTCGAGATTGCCGGAAACCGAAATCTGGCCGCAACCTTCGTTTTGCCGTCGGGGGTGGAGCTAGCGGCCGGTGAACTGGTGAGCCGCTGGCCAGTCCTCACGCGGACAGGTTTCGTGCGGGAGGCCCGGTTGCTGGAGGTGGGCCGTCTGGCCGAAGTCATGGCCGGGCTATCGGCGATCGGGGTAAAGCTCGATCACATTTTTGATTATTGAGCCGAGCCGTTCATACCGGCAGCCGCACGTGCGTATGAAACGACGTGAACTGGGTGATTAGTCGACTCAGCGATAGCGATCGCCCTTCGGAGAGCCGGGTTTGACTCCACTCCGTGAGCCGCACATCGAACGCGCGGGATAGTACGTCACGATCGTCGGCGTCGAGCAGCCGGTGCTCTTCCCGCGAAACGGGGGCGCAGGTGCGGCAGAGAACGCCACCCGACGAAAAATCGAAGTTCACGGCCCCTTCGAAGCTGCCGTGGCATTTCGCGCACGACTCCACCTCGGGCCGAATGCCCAGCATGTCGACGAGCTTCATCTTGAAGACGAAGAACAGCACCTCTAGGCGCATGGCATCGGTCTCCTTCTCGATGAGTGACAGCGTTTGCCCGAGCAGGCTGTATACGTGCGGCAAGGGGGTGCTGACGTCCGCCAGCCGTTTTATCCACTGCACGGCTCGGCCCGCCACCTGCAGCCGATCCAGGTTATCCCTGAGCAAAGTAAAAGAGTTCAGCACCGTCAGTTCATTCAGGTACACGCCGTCGCGCGGCTGATTCTTGATGAAGATCTCGTTGTGACAAAAGATATCCAAGCCCCCCGCGTAACGGCGGCGGCTTTTGCGGCCCGCCTTGGCCACCACGGTCAGCATGCCCCAGTCGCGCGTCAGAAACTGAACGTATAGGTCCGACTCACCGAATGGTTCGCGCGAGAGGACTATGGCTTTCGACGACGGCATCGTTGGCGGCTTCCTGAGAGCTGGTAGGCAGCTTGTGGCGGTATTTGAAGTAGAAGATCGAACCGAAGCAACCAAACAGCACCGTGTAGATTTGGTTGATGGTGCACAACGTGGCCCCTGATTCGGGATTGGGGATTCCTATCCACTGGAACAGCTTGAAGAACGCCACCTGCGCCACACCGATTCCACCGGGAAGCACCGGCACCGCGGAGGCGGTTACGCCGACCGGAACGAGAAAGAAAAACTGGCTGAGCGTGGCTTGAATCTCGAGCTGCTGTCCGAGCCAATAATAAAACAGCACGTTGACCGTTACGGAGACGAAGGACAAAACGACCGCCACGATTACCGTGGGAATCTGCCCGCGATAGGCATCCGCCGCATCGATGAGCTTCCCCAGCGTCGCGCGTTTACGGAAAAAATTGAGCAGCCCTTGGACGGGCTTCGTGTCCCAGAGCGGCGAGAAGAAAAAGATTCCGCCTACGACCAGCGCACCCGAAACGCCCCAGATGGGGGCGGCCAAAGCTTGCAACGCTGGCCGGCCCACTAGCAGCTCGGAATAAAACAACAGGGTTATCGCGGCGAAAAAGAAAAACACCGAGAGCCCCACGCCCCGATCGAACAGCACCGTGAACACGGCGCGCGTGCGGGCGGTCGGCTGTTCCTTGGCGATGTACCAACCTTTAATCAAATCGCCGCCCACCGAGCCCGGCATGAATAGATTGAAGAAGGCGCCAATCATCGTCAGCTCGAACATGCCGCGAAAGGACGCGTGTAACCCTTGGGCTTTGGCCAAAAGGTACCAGCGGAAACAACAGGCCACCGTGGTGAACAGCAGAAACGACAGTGACATGATGGCCGTTTGCGGAGCAAACGCGACCTCTTTGAGGGATTCGAAATCAATCAGACGTGACTTCAAAACGTACGTCACTACCACGGCCCCCAACGCTAACTTGAGCCAGGGCCAAAAATTTTTCTTATTGGTTTTCTCGGACATGAGTTCTTCACGTTCTTGCGGACTGTGATTGAAAAGTCTAGCGTTTTTCACCCTTTCCAAACAGGGAAAACTCGCGTTGAATGGCGGTCTACTACCACTTCCGAGGAATTCACAATGCGCGTCGTCGTCATGGGAACTGGATATGTCGGGCTCGTTGCCGGCGCCTGCTTTTCAGACTCCGGAAACCACGTTACCTGCCTCGATGTCGATCAAGACAAAGTGAGCTCCCTTAAGCAGGGACGGATTCCCATCTTCGAGCCGGGGCTGGAAGAGATGGTGGTTCGCAACAGCAAGGCTGGCCGCCTTATCTTTTCCACCGATTTCAAGACGCACCTCGAGAATGCGTCGGTCATTTTCATCGCGGTGGGTACCCCTTCGGAAAGCGACGGCCGGGCTAACCTAAGCTACGTGTTCAAGGCCGCCGATTCGATCAAGCAGTACCTTCAGCACGACGCCATCGTGGTGATGAAAAGTACGGTGCCGGTCGGCACGAACGACGCGGTGCGGAAGCGTCTTGAAGGATGCCCCCGCGTGCTCGACGTCGTCTCCAATCCGGAGTTCCTCAAGGAAGGTACCGCCATCAACGATTTCCTTCGTCCCGAGCGCGTCATTCTGGGCGTTCGCACGCAGAGGGCGAAAGAGATCATGCAAGACCTCTACGCGCCGTTCGTCCGCAGCGGAAATCCCGTGCTGACGATGTCGCCGCAGTCGGCGGAGCTGGCCAAGTACGCGGCGAATTCCTTTCTGGCGTTGAAGATCTCGTTCATCAACGAGATGGGGCTCATCGCCGAAAAGGTGGGGGCCGACATCAACGAGGTCCGGCAGGGCATCATCACCGACACTCGCATCGGCAACAAGTTTTTGTATCCCGGCTGCGGCTACGGCGGATCCTGTTTTCCGAAAGACGTACTGGCCCTCATCGACTTGGGCAAGCAGCAGGAAGTTCCGATGGCACTGTTCGAGTCGGTGCATCGGATCAACGAGCGCCAGAAAAAAGTCGCCTTCGAAAAGTTGTCCCGCCACTTCAAAAACTCCTGGAAAGGGCGCACCGTCGCCATTTGGGGGCTTTCTTTCAAGCCGATGACCGACGACATGCGCGAGGCGCCGGCGGTTACCCTGATTCAGCAGCTGCTGGATGCGGGCTGCAAGGTGAAGGCATACGATCCGGTGGCGAACCACGAGGCCAAGCGGATGTTCGAATCCAAAATTGAGCTATACGACAACGCGTACGATGCGGCCAAAGGGGCCGACGCTTTGGCCATCCTCACGGAGTGGAACGAGTTCCGTTCGCCCGACTTCGAGGGGCTGAAGGAGCAGATGAACGAGGCGTGCATCTTCGACGGACGCAATATCTTCAATCCCGAGACGGCCCGTCGCCACGGCTTCGCTTACTACTGCATTGGAAGGCCCGACTCCCTATGAACGGCAGGTTTTTAGTTACCGGTGGTGCCGGTTTTATCGGCTCCCACCTTTGCGATCGCCTTTTGGCCGATGGCGCATCCGTAGTGTGCGTCGACAATTTTCTCACCGGACAACGGGAGAATCTGAAGACGTTGTCGCCGAATAAGAACTTTCAGTTCATCGAGGCCGACGTGGTGAAGGGGGTCGAGATAGCGGGTGCGCTCGCCGGAATCTTCCACATGGCGAGCCCGGCAAGTCCGGTCGACTACTACAAATACCCCATCGAGACGTTGCGGATTGGCTCCATCGGCACGGAGAACATCCTCAAAGTTGCGCTAGAAAAAGATTGTCCCGTGTTGCTCGCTAGCACCTCCGAGGTGTACGGCGATCCGCTCGAGCATCCGCAAAAGGAAACCTACTGGGGCAACGTGAACCCCATCGGTCCCCGCTCGTGCTACGACGAAGCCAAACGTTATTTGGAAGCGATCGCGATGGCGTACCACCGCGTGCATCAGCTGCCCATTCGGCTCGTTCGTATCTTCAACACGTACGGTCCGCGCATGCGCGCGGGTGATGGCCGTGTAGTGCCGAACCTCTGCCTTCAGGCGCTGAAGGGCGAACCCCTCACCGTGTACGGTGATGGATCGCAGACTCGTAGCTTTTGTTTCGTCGACGATCTGGTTTCGGGGCTCATCAAGGTGCTGTCGGCGAACGAGATTGGTCCTTTCAACTTGGGCAATCCTACCGAGATTACCGTGCTGAAGTTCGCCGAAGAGCTCAAACGGCTAGCCGCCTCGCGAAGCGAGATTGTGTTCGAGCCGCTTCCGCAAGACGATCCCAAGATGCGTAAGCCCGACATTACCAAGGTTCAGACGAAGCTGGGCTGGACCCCCGGAGTAGGGCTCGAGCAGGGCTTGAGCAAGACTCTTGATTTTTTTCGGGCTTCGTTGTCGTAAAAGAAGGCGCAACGCGTTCTTCTCCAACACCATCCGTTGTTTCCTTCGCGGGT
>JBGSST010000287.1:0-3315 GCA_041736915.1 Bdellovibrionota bacterium | reverse complement strand
GCCGCCGCCCCCGGCGTAGCCCGTCCAGCCGATACGATTGGCTACGCGCAAGTGATCGCGCTCTTGGCTCATCACTACGGGGCAATCGCCGGGCTGATTGGCGTAACTCTTCTCGAACAAACGGTAGTGCGATAAGCAGCCTTCCGCTTCCACTTTCACCTCGATGTGGAACGTGCCGCCTTTGTAGTAGCCGACCGAAACGCGGCACGGGTTGCCCCGCAGATCCTGACCCACGCGCGTAAAACTCGCGGGGAAAAATTCACGAAACCGGTGGTCGATTAGGCCCGCGTGAGCGGCGGTGGAGAAAAGGCTGAACAAGATTAAAAAGCGCATGGAGTCCTCCCAATCGCGCGACTATAGACCCCGGGCACACCGATGGGATGGGGCGGTGCGTGCATCATCGGGCGGCGCTAAAACGAAACCCCGATGAGCGGCGTCAATCCTGAGTTCGGCGCGGCTTCGAGCATCGGGCTCTCCGCCATCTCGTCTTTATGTACCGCGTACGAGAACGCCTCTTGGGCCGAGACTTTTCCGTTGGCGTCTTTGTCCGCCATCACGGGCTTGCCATCGTGGGTTTGAAACGCGAAGGCCGATATCACGTGGTAGAGAAATTCGTTGAAGCGCATGTCGGCGGTCGACCAGCTGAACTCCCGGTTCGACGACGCGGACATCGCCACGGTTTGGTCTTCGGCCACCGGTCGTACGAAGCCTCCGCTGAAGCACTGCTCGAAGATCGCCAAGATACGCTTCGTGGGCAACGCCCGCACGAGGGCGGCGAACTCCGACGACTTCATCTCCGCATCCTGCAGCACGATCGTGGTCTCGTTTTCGACGATGGACCCGTGATCGTTTACGACCAGCAAAACCTGGTCCGTGGGCTTCAGTTTATCTTTCAGCTGCGCGAAGAGCCCCTTCACGCCGTCAATCGACGACGCGTGCTGGATGCGGTTCTGCCCGCTGCCGTCGAGGTCCCCTTTCGTCTCCTTGTGCGTACTGTCCGCCACGTGAATGTTGGCGGGCAGGTAGCCGTAAACCTGAACGAGTACACGGTAGAGAAAAGAGAAATCATTCCAATGGCGCTGGTCGGGATTGCCGTTGATGAGAATCGCGTGAAACTTTTCGGGGGTGGTTACCCGATGAACGCCCTTCAAACTATTGATGGTGAACTTCGCCTCGAGCAGGTTCGGCTCTTCGGCCACGGGAGCTTCCGCGGGCGTCGTTCCCGCTACGGGCATGGGGCCCATCACCGGCTTCGGCTTTTTCGCGTGCGCTAAAAAACGCGGTGGCAGGCGCAGTAGTTGGCTCAAGACCTCGCGGCCGTGACGCAGCACTTTGAGGCGCGCCGGGTGGCCCCAGTTGGCGCCGGGCATGAGGTCTTCGAAGACCACTTTCGTGCCGGGCTCGAGGGCCTCTTTCAGCGGTACGATGCTACCGCCGGTCAGCTCGATGCCCGGCGAGCCGTCGAAGCCGGTTTTCATCACGAGTTCCGTCACGTCGGTCTCTACCGGAGTGGTATGCGACCGCGGCCTGGCCTCGGCGATGGTCACCGAAAAGCAAAGCAGAACCAGACTCAAGAATGCCGCGCGCGTTGTCATGTGGTGAGTCCCCCGACCCTATGAATCACCATAGGGAAACGGAGGCGGTGGGTCGAGGAGCCTCCTTAAACAACCGTAACATGCGTTACCGCTCGCGCCAGGGGCGGTAAGTCAGTAGAATTAATTCCCGTGCGTAAAACCCCCCCTTTATTCTTGGTCGTTTTCACTCTCCTCTCGAGCTGTGCGTCAAAAACGGTTTTTCAGCCGGTTCCCGTGCCGGCGAATTACCGCGATCGACCGCTGTCGCACCTGACTCCGGCCGAGGTGGTGGAGGCCGACAGATTGGCGCGCCGGACCGACCTCACGAAGTTCGAGAAGCGGCGGCTTTGGGAGCTGACGAACTACGAGATGAAGGGACTAAAGGCGGGCTCGCCGCGCTTTCAGGAAAAGCAGGCGCTGGTCGACTCGCTCGCCGCTGAGCTAACCGAGTTCGACACGGAGCTTAAAGACGTCAAAGAGCAGATCGTAAGCTGGAAAGATCCTCATTCTTCTCCCGAAGAGCGGCCCGGAGCCGCCTTTCGCAATCCGAAACTGCGCCGCGAGTTCACCCAAGTTTTGAGCATCTGGAACAAAGACAAGTTAGACGAAGCGTTCAAACGCGTGCAGCGCACGTTAGGTGACGGCAAGCTCATGGACGACGCCACGGACGAAGAGTGGATCAAGCTGCTCACGCTGAAGTTTCGTCTCGCCGTCGAGCTTAGCGAAACCGAAAGTGCGGCATCCGCCTACGACACCATGAAGAGCAAGGGCAAATGCTCGGCGGATACAGCCCAGGCCGGATTTTTGCTTTCGATCCACTACCTCGCGAAAGCAGAACCCCAGCGCGGCTTGGAAACGCTCGAAGCGCAATGCGATCCTGACACTAGCCCTTTCAACCGCGTGAAGCGGCTCTATTGGAAGTCGCGGCTGCGTGCCGCCACCGGCGTGCCGCGCGCCGAAGCATTCAAAGAGCTGCTCGAAACGCGCGTGCCGGGCTACTACATCTACCTCGCCAAACAGTGGCTGAAGGAACGGCTCGATTTTCCGCAGAACTCTTTCGGCCAGCCCAGCGCGCTGACCACCCCCGTGGCGTTACCCGAGCCGGTGGTCGAGCTCATCGGCAAAGCGCGTACGCGCTTGGACGCCGGTCTAAAGAAAGAGTCGGCGCTCTTTCTCGTGCGCGCGTCGCAGATTTTGCGTGATAAGCCGAATAGGGCGGGAATGGACGGGCTGCTCTACCTAGCTCATCTGCTGCAAGCGTCCGCGCAACCGCTGGAGGCAATGCGGTTGTATGCCTTCGTCTCGCAAGAGATTCAGGAAGAGATTCCCACCTACAAAGGAATGGCGCTCGATTTTCTGGGAGAGATGTTCCCCAAACCTTTCGCCAACCAGATTGAGCTAAAATGCCAGGAGTGGGGACTGGATGCCGATTACGTTTTTGCGCTGATGCGGCAGGAGAGTGCGTTCAACGCGGGGGCCATCTCCAGCGCCGACGCGCGGGGCGTTCTGCAGATTCTGCCCTCGGTGGCGCGGCAGATCGCCAAGCAGCAGCGCTATCCTTATTTTCAGGATAGCTCGCTCTTCTACGTCGAAGAGAACTTGAAGATGGCGCTTACGCACTTAACCGTTCTGCAGGCTAAGGTAAGCCACCCGTTCTTCATCGCGGCCAGCTACAACGCCGGTTACGAGCGCTTCTCGCGGTGGCGTCGCCGCTACGGAAACTACCCGCTCGACGCCTTCG
>JBGSST010000251.1:0-4181 GCA_041736915.1 Bdellovibrionota bacterium | reverse complement strand
GGCACGCGGGTTGCTCTAATCGGCGTACATCGGGGGACAGATGGAGCATCTCAACGAGTTCATCAGTGAAGTGCAGCGCGACCACAGCGATATCTTAGAGCGGTTTCAAATGGTGCTGAGCTTTAACGATGAAAGCGATCGAGAAATTGTCTTCCGAATACTCCTAAAGAACCTGACGAACCACCAAGAGGCGGAGCAAGAAGCTTTTGATTCGCTTCGCCGCTACCCCGATCTAGGAGTGCCCCGACACATCGTGCAAGAAGTGCTGGATAACGCGGACCATGAAGAAAAGAAGTTCGACGCGGTCTTCGAGCGGATGAAAGCGTTCACCGCGACCGATCCCCAATGGATCGAGGAGCTGCTCCGGTTGCAGGAAGAAGTAAAAGCTCATTTCGAGCAAGAAGAGCGCGAGGTTTTTCCCGAATTTCGGGAGATCGCTCGGGCCGCCAGAAAATCCGACGAGGTCTTGAAGCGCTACCGCCTCATGCGCGACGTGCTCGAGACCGCCGCCTAAACGAATCGAGGATACAATGAAAAGCAAACTAGCATTGATGATGGCCGTGGTATGCGGATCGCTGTCCGCGGGAAGTATCGAAGTAATTGCTACCGGGGAGGCCGAAGGAAAGCCCGACTACTTCGTGATGTACGTTCATCTCAACTCATTCTGCTACGACACTCCGAATGAGAGCCAGGCCGCGAATGAGCGGCACATTGCGCAGGTGATGGCGCTGTTCGATCAGCACAAGGGAACCGATAAGGACCGCGTGGTGCTCGAGTCGCACCACAGCTTGAAGAAGAATGAGTATACCGAGCCGGCGAAGTACACCGGGCTCATCTGCGAGCAGAAATGGCGATCGACCGCGAAGCTGAAGATTCACCATCAGGCGATCGACAAGGCTTACGGCCTTAAAATGGCGCTGGTGGATTTTGCCGGACAGGTCGGGAAGCCGGATCCGGCCAAGCCCCAACAGAGTTACGCGCAAATCTACGATCCGGGTTTTGCGCAGTTCGCTACCAACCTGAACGCCACTCAGGCGGCGGCCGACAAGATGGCGTGGGACGACGCCATGAAACGGTTTTTGAACCTCAAAGGCCGCTGTGGGATCAAGAATGCCAAGCTGCTTTCGGCGACGCCGAAGTACGAGTCGCGTCCCGTGGGCGTGCCGGTCGAGTGGGTAAAGGGCACCGATGGCGGTCCATTGCACTACGAGAATTACGTACAAAAAGCGACGTGGACGGTGAAGTGGGAAGTCGACGCCGCGCCGACTTGCAGTAACTAGTTACTGAGCCGCTTTACGGAGGGCGCGGGCGATCTTCGCGCCCTCCTTGTATCCCGCAAGAATTGCATTGCGCCGGGCGGTGAAATCACTCGGTGACTTATTCAGCTGAACGTCCACCACGATATTGGCCCGCTTAATCTCATCCCGCAGACTCTTTTTCATCTGATTCAAGTAGAGCTGCCGAAACGCCCGATCGTTAGCCTCGCCGCCTTTGCGAACGGAATCGAAATAGTCTTCGTACATTTGAACCGCGACCACCACGGGAGCGCCCTTTTGAACCGCCTGATCGACGTTGATACCCTGCAGGGAACTGATCCACTCGTTACCCCCGTCTTTGGGGTAGGGCCGAAAAATTCCCGGAACCGACATCGTCTTAAAGAAAGGTTCCTTCCAGTCGCCCTTTTCGTAAAGAATGTTGTCCCCGCTGGTGTTGGCGGCGGAGATGAAGACGGGCGTAGCGCTTTCGCTCAGGTCGCGCTGTTTGAAAGTGTTCTCGATCAGAGCGGACAACTTCTCCTGCGAGTTGGGCTCCGAGCGGTCAAAGATGCCCGTCTTGAAAAAGTCTTTCTCGTTGAGCCGCATCGCGAACCACTCGAGGTCGTGCACGCTTTTCAAAAATCCGTAACCCAGCGCAAACAGCGTGGGCCAACCCGTCGTGACGATGTAGTCAACGACGATCCCCTCTTCGAACAGGCGCTTCAAGATACCCACCGTGGCAAAACTCGCCACTCCCGCGCCACCCAACGCAAGCGCTACGCGCGGGCGCTCTGACGGAGCCGGCCCCTGAACGGGCTCGGTTCCGGTAGGCGTGGGTACTTCCACCGTAGGCGGATACTGCGGCCGCGTTTCCGGAGCCGGAACCACGGGCTTCGACGCACAGGCCGAAACGACCGCCAAAATCAAAAGAGGAAAAACAAACGGCTTGGAGGCTTTAAAAAGTTTCATAGTGCAGCAGGTATTCTACATTACCGCTCTTCTTTCCGGCTATCGGAGAGGCAGAGGGGGGATGAGCTTCTTTCAATCCTAACGTAACGATCCACTCCGCAAAGCTTTTCAATTCGTCCTGAACGGCCTCCTCGCTTCGGACCTTGCCGCCTTTGCCGAGAAACTTTGCCCCTACCTCGAACTGCGGCTTGAAAAGCAGTACCCAGCTCTTGATGTCGGGAAAGGCCTGGCGCAGGGGTTCGACCACCTTCCTCAACGAGATGAACGACACGTCCATGCAGACGAAGTCTATACGTTTGGCCTCGGGACTATGCGACAGCAGCTCCGTCCGGGTGAGGTACCGGGCGTTGCAGCGCTCGATGACACTGACCTTGGGCTCAATCCTTAGGCGAGAGTCGATCTGACCGTAGCCGACGTCCACGGCGAAGACGTGCCGGGCCCCCTCCTTTACCAGGCAGTCGGTGAACCCCCCGGTCGAGGCGCCCACATCCAAACAGACGCAATCCGCGACGGAAATTCCGAAGGTTTGAAGCGCGTGGTGTAATTTTTGCCCTGCTCTTCCGACGAACGGTGTCGTTTTGCCCCGGTGCTCGAGGGGTAGGTCCAAACTGACCGCCGTGCCCGCTTTTTCCATCCTTACTTCGCCCGACCAGATTTCTCCTGCTAAAATAGAAGCTTGGGCCTGTTCGCGGCTGGAGAAGAGGCCGCGTTGGACCAGCAACTGATCGAGACGAAGCCGTTTCACTTCTCACTCCTGATTGGTATGACGGTTGCACATGGGCCTGCCCGGAGGGTAAGCCCAGATGGGTTTTTTTGGCCAAAGGACTGAAATTCCAATGCCGTTAGGGATACTGGAGAAGCGTACAAAAGGGAATTCTTCCCTCCGCCCCTTCTTTTGGGGCTGGTTCGTATTGCCTTTGCCGCTGCTATTCCTCGTGGTGTTTTTCGTGAAGTGGTACCAGCAAGGCAACGAGCTGGATAAGATCCGCAGCCTCTTCATCCAGCGCCAGAACAACGTCATGGGTTTCAACGCCCTGGAAGTGGCTACCGGCTTCTCCGACCTGCTCGAAAAGGCCGCCCGCGACGTGCAGATGCTTTCGCTGCTGCCTAAAACCCCCGAGGCCTTGAAAAGTTTCTACAAAGCCCAAACCGGCGATTTCACCCGTTTCGATCCCAAGAACCACGCGGTGATTCAGGAGCCGATGCCGTTCTACCATTGGGTCTCGATTCGCGATCTGCAGGGCAACCAGGTGCTGTCGATCAACGAAGGGGTCGTTTCGCAGAAAACCGTTCCGCTGGCGGAATGCACGCTGAAGAATCTGTGCGACGCCGAGCTGGTAAAACGGGCGATTGCGCTCAAGCCCGGCGAGGTTCACTACGGCCGGCTGCTTCGCTACTTCACGCCCGAGGGGGTCGAAGACAAAAATCCCGGCGCCGCGCTCGGCATCGCGTACCGCACGCCTACGCACGTTTATGTGATGGGCATCGAGTATCTTCAGCTTCGCGATCACCTGACCACGCCCACGTTTCCCTACGATACGAAACGCGACCTCGAGTCGGCGTACCGCAAGGGCAACTACATCTACATCGTCGATGAGAAGATGAACATCATCACCCACCCGCTTACTTGGGTGCAGGCCGGCGTGGATCGCGCGACGGGCGAATGGGTAACCCCCATGAAGAACGACGCCGACGGGGGCAAACACTCGATCAATATCGCCGCGTATCAGGAAGGTAAGCTGAAGGAATACTTCACGCGCCTGCTCAACGTTTCGTTCACCGCGAACAGCGTGGACATCTTTCGCGCCAACAACCTAAACGGGACCAACCGCATTCTCTCCGTGATTCCCATTTCACTCTCGAAGGGCCAGTACCAGAGCAAGGGCGTGTTCGGCTGGGCCATCATCGGCTGCAACATCGACCACTTCGAAGAGCCCAAAGAGCGCTTCATTCCGT
>JBGSST010000223.1:0-3169 GCA_041736915.1 Bdellovibrionota bacterium | reverse complement strand
CACCGCGGCCTGCGGCGCGGTCACTAGACCTAGCAGCTGGCTGCGCACGGATTGCGACAGCGTGAGGCTGACGAACGAGAAGATCACCGCGCCCATCGAGAACGCGAAGGTCACGCGCGACGCCACGGCCTGTTTTTCCTTGGCCTGATCGACGAGCTTTTGCAGCGGCTCGGCCGATGCCTGCTTCACTTCTTCCAGATCTCGTTTCACGCGCTCGAGGTTCGCCACCAAAGCGTCCGTGGCTTCCTTGGCTTTCGTCCAGTGCGACGTCATCGCTTCCATGGCCGATTCCATTGCCACCGACAAATTCTTTTCTTCCGGCGAGCTGCGCGGACGGCGGGCCTTCTTGGCCGGGGCCTCTTCGCCTTCGACCGCTTCAATTTCTTCCTTGGCCTCCGCCTTTACTTCGACGGCCTCTTCCTCGGCCGACGCTTCTTGCGTCAGCTCGACCTTAGGCTCGTTTTTTTTTGCGCGCGACGGCAAGGCCGGTTCCGGCTTGGCGTCGGACGAGTTCTTCAAAAGCTGAGCCGCTAGCCCCTCGGGCTCCTTCTTCTTGCGCGGGCTTTTCTTGGCCGGCTTGGCGGCGGGAGCTTCGTCTTCTTCCTCGGACTCGTCCTCGGAAAGTTCGAGCTCATCCGCCTCTTCGTTGGCGTCGCTCGCGTCCAGCTCGTCGAAATTCAAGAGTTCGGTGTCTTCAATCTTTTTGCGGGCCATGATTCCCCCCCAGGAATGCTTGGGCAAAGCGATACCGCGTTGCCGGTAATCACCATGAGCAAACGATGGGCCACGGGGTTTGAGCCTGGAGAAGGGGGGAATGAGCCCGAAGGGGGACGTGGAACGTCACCGCTGTGCGGTTTTTCGGCAATTGGCGGGCTTCACTCGCATTCGCCGGCCTTATACGCCGTCATGAAAGTTCCGCCGGTCTGGTTTATCCACGACGAGAAAGTAACGATACGCGTGAAGTCCGCACGGGTCGCCTGACCACACCCCAACTTATTCACGCCGCTGGTAACGCCGACCAGGGCGCTAAAACCTTGCGCCGCCACTACAAGCGGGCCGCCGCTATCGCCCTGGCAAGCAATGGCGCCAGAAGAGGGGGGCCGGGTCTGAATGACCGATTTCGAGTAAGTGTTTTTGGAGGTCGTTTGGTCGAACAGCGCGCTGAGGTACGCGGGGGCCAACTGAACCGCCCCCGGCAGGTCGCCGTTCGCGTTCGTGTCGCCGTAGCCCAAGATGTTGAGTGCCTCGGTGGTGCTCATCGGCACGTCCGCGACCTTCGCGTACGGGGCGGGCATTTCCGTTTTGGTGATGACGAGGGCGATATCCACGCCTGGGTCGATGGCGGTTTGCGAAAGCTGATCTAGGTCGGCGCCCGCGGGCGGCTGGTACGACTCGGGGTGCACCACGAACTTGTCCGCGCGGTAACGGACGGTGCCGGACGGGCGAATGTCTTCGATGGTGATCGTTTGGGCATTGCTGACGCCGTAAAAACAGTGAGCCGCGGTGAGAACCACTCGCGCCGACAGGGCCGTACCGGTGCAAAGGGCCACGCCGTCGCCCCCATTTGAAATGAGCAGGCGCTTCACGGGAGAGGTGTCGTAAGAGATCGTCCCGGTGCCGCGAAAAATTTGCCGCGCCGAAGCCGACGCGGGAACCGCGCAGGAAAAGGTCGACCGGTCTCCCGGCGCGCAGGCCGTGAGAAGTAGGAGAAGGGCCAAAACCGTTTGTGAAAATCTAGATGCCATCTTTGGTGTTCGCTATCTAATTATAACATCAAATCAAAGGCTTAACGCGTTGAATCGCAGGAAAAGTGGGGCGGGAGTGACAAACCGTATACACCCTAACGGGCAGAGATCTCTGGGGATTGGCTGAGCGAAAAAAAAGGTGGCCAGAGGATCGACATCTGGCCACCGCAAATTTGAATTGTGAAGACGAGCCGGGGCTTACTTTTGGCCGCGGATCATCTTTTCGATCTCTTCGATGTGATCGGTCTCTTCGCAGATCTGGGTGCGTACCATCTCTTCGAGGGCGACGTCGGTTCCACATTTTTCGAGCAGACCGAAATACAGGGCGAGCGTTTCTTTTTCGAACGTCAGCGCTTCCTTGAGGATCTCGGCGACATTGTGGTTGTCGGTTTCGGGAACCGGTTTCACTTTTACCGACGGGTGGCCGCCGAACGCGGTAATCTTTTCGCCGATCAAAGTCGCGTGCACGAACCCTTCGGTTGCGTTGTCGCGGAACCACTTCGTGATCGGAATGCGGTTAGGTCCAAAAATCATGAAACTGTAGTGCAGATAACGCACGACACCCGACAGCTCGGCTTCGAGAATTTTATCCAACAGGGGCAGTAGGTCTTTATTGTTAGGCATCCAAGGTTCCTTTCGAGGCTTGAGAACGATGGGGATACTCTAACTAGATAAGAAAGCAATGAAAAGCGGCCTACTTGTGAGGCTTTCGCCGGAAGTGCTATCCTTAAGTATGCGTAGAATGACTGGCTTTGCGCTTCTGGCGCTGTTTTTGGGCGGGGCCGCTTCCGCGGAACTCGCGCCACTGCCGCAGCAGCCTCAGGGGTATGGGCAGCCGGGAGGGGCGATGTACCCTCCGCCGGGCCAGGCCGGTGGCCCCCCGATGCCCGCGGCCATGCAGCAGCCGCAGAATCCTCCTTCGGTAACATTGCAAGGCAATCCCCGGTACAGCAGCGGCGATCGCGTCGAGTACAACACCGAGCAGCGCCAAGCCTGGTTGGAAAAATGTGAACCGCTGCGCGAGGTGGACTTCAAAGGTTTTAAACGGTGCTTCGAAACCGAAAAGCGTAAGTCCGCCGACGATCTCAAGCGCCGGTTCCGCGAAGTGGAAAGCCGCCAGGGGCAGCCTTATCGCAACGTCGGTCCGGCCGGTGGCGCGCTGGACGAAAATCCCCGCAATCCCGCCTTCGACGTAGAAAACGAATAGTGATAGCTCTTTGGGAATGTTGAAGCTTTCGCATATCGCCATCGCGTCGCCCGAAATTCAAAAGGCCCTCGCCAAGTTTCAAGCCCTCGGCATGAAGCTCGCGGAAATGCACGAAGTGCCCACTGAAAAGGTGAGGGCGGCAATGCTTCACCTGGAGGCGTCGCCCCACCTGCGGCTCGAGCTATTGGAGCCCACCTCCACCGACTCGCCCATCTCG
>JBGSST010000193.1:0-18172 GCA_041736915.1 Bdellovibrionota bacterium | reverse complement strand
GTTGGGGTGAGAATTCCATCCCCAAAACCGCCGTCGTCAGGGTGAGAAAAACACCCCGCAGGGTGCCGTCGCTTAGGTGAGAATTTCAGGCTCTAAAGTGCCGTCGGGTGGGTGAGACGGAACAAGCCGTGGGGGGCAAGTACTCCCGGCTGACCCATCAGATACTGAAAGGCATTCCCCGCCGTGTTCCAGTAGATCGCGCGTGAGCTATCGCGCGTGGCGAGGCCATGGGAAATGACGGAAGGAACGTTTATGGTCTGCACCTTGGCCAACTGCCCATCCTCGCCGAGCGTGAAATTCTCCAGCTCAGCAAAGGTGTCGCCATTGCGGGTAACGATTTGCACGGCGGTGAGATTGGCCGGATCGTAGTCCGTTTTTGTCGTGGTGCAGGCGGAGAGTAAGTTCTCAGGGTTGGGGATCACATCCGCCTCGGTGAAGGCCACCTTAGCATCCTTCAACAGGTCTACCTGGCGACTCGCCAGCTGGTAGAGCTCGGGCTTCTTTTCGTTCTCGAACAGCTTGGAAATTTCACTGTTCTCACATTGCGCCCCCAATGAGGTCACCACTCCCAGCACTTGAATCGTGCGGGCCGCACCGGCCGCGATGGAGAAACGGACTCCGTTCTGCGCAAGCACCTCACCCGAGACCATGCGCGAGGATACGCCGAGCTTAAGACACTCGGGCGCATAGTAGCCAATGGCGCTCTCGCCGACGGTGGGGGAAATACCCGGCCCCGAAACATTCACGAGGTAACAGTTATACTCCGTGCGGGACTCCGGAGCATGGGTGCCGATAAGCCGCGGATCGATCCGCACACTGACGGACGGCCCTGAACTCCATAGCCCGCAAGAAGCCACGAGGGGAATCCAAACCAGCGTCGTGACCACGAGCCTCATAGCACTTCGTCTTTGCATAGTGTTCTGCCTGCTCGTCAAAAGATCGGAAAGCTTTGAATGCCGATCAGGTTGTCCGCAATTGTGCCGGAGAAAGGAAGACACGCCGATAGGTTGCCGTCCTCAGCAATTGGGCACGCTACCAAAACTATCGTACCCGCTCCCGAACCCATCACGAGAAACTTGCCCCGGTGATCCACCGCGAAGGCCCTGAAGTCATTTGCCGGCAAGTTCAACGAAGACTGGCGTTCGATGGTCCCGTCCGGATTGAGCAGGAACGACTTGAGGGTCGGCGTTCCGCTCACATCGTGTTTCACGAACAAAAACCTACCCGTAGGATCCAGCGCCATTCTCGTGGTCAGATAGTTACTTTCGGTATTGAGCTGATAGAAGGCGCCCACTGGCGCCAGCGTTTGTCCCGAGCGGGGGTAGTAGCGCAGCCAGTATCCCGCGGATGAGTCTTCCCGGATGACTCCGTAAATACCTTGGTTTCCCCGCACGGCCACGGCCGCGAAATCGGTATCGGAAAAGGAGAGCCCCGAGTTAGTGGGGGCGGCCGTGACATCGAACGCCGGCGACCCGGGGGTAAAGGTGGCTCGCTTGCTACCCAAATCGTCGTCGTTCTGCGCCATGAAGTGCAGGTCTCGCCCCCACACCCACATGGCGGATATGTCTCCGAACCCCCCGATATTGGGAAATGTGTAATTCTCCAATGGGCCGGAGTAGATCATTTGCTGAACCGTGTTGGTCCCCGTCGACAAAAACAGCATTTGGCCGTCTTCCGAAAAGGCCGCCCGGGTTTTTCCCGAAAACTCCAGTACCCCGGTAGACACTGGCCCGCCCTTCACCAGAGTTCCGGGTTGGGCCATCAAGTACTGCTCGGCCGCTCCGCTGGAGATATCCCAGTAGACAGACCGGCTGCCATCCCGTGTGGCCAGCGCCTGATTTGGCGAAAAAGGTAAGTTAACGTTTTGGAATAGCGTCGTAGTGCCATCGGCCGCCAAGCTGAAGTTCTGCAAGGTCTCGCCGCCGTCGAAATTGTACGTAACGATGCGAACGCCCTTGAGGTTCGCCGGATCGTATTCGGTCTTGGTGCTAGGGCACTTCAAAAGAAGATTTTCGGGAGAGGCAATCACGTCGGCGGCCCGGAAGTCGACCCGGGTATCCGTGAACATATCAACCTGCCGGCTGGCGAGTTGGTAGAGCTCCGGTTTTCCGTCTTTCTCGAACAGTCGCGAAATTTCACTATTCTCGCAGGCGCCGCCGAGTGACGTGACCACCCCCAATACCTGAATCGTGCGCCGCCCTCCGGCCGCTAACGAGAAGCGCACTCCTTCGCTAGCCAGTGCGGTGCCGGAAACCATGCGCGACGAAACCCCGAGCTGCAAACATTCGGGAGCGTAGTAGCCGATCGCTTGCTCTCCTACCGTGGGGGCAATGCCCGGGCCGTACACATTCACGAGGTAACAGCTGTACTCCGTGCGTGACAGAGGAGCCCTAGTTCCGATGTGCCGCGGATCGATGCGCACGCTTACGGTGGGGCCTTTACTCCACAAGCCACAAGAAGCTGTGACGACGGAGAGAAGTACTGCGCCTAAGCCAAGATAGAGCCCCCGCCGGTTTGCCATGCGGCTCCGATTCTATCGTAATCCACCGGCCACCGCGATGGCCCTTACCTTCAGGGGTTGCCCCTCCCGAGGCCGGCAGGCGGAACGTCGCATTATTTATATTCCGTGGCTACTTGTGGCCCGAGCCCAACACCGTGGTCTTCTTTTTGGTGCTGAAGAGAGAGATGTACTTGCCGAAGGCTTTGTCGCTGAGCTCGTTTTGCCGGGCGCCGTACCGGGACGTATCGGTCAGGATTTTTTCCAAGTGGCCGGGGCCAGCCATGGCCTCAATCTCTTCACGGTTGGAAGGTACCTCGACCCAACGTTTCACCATGGGCTCGTCCACCTCAAGATGAAACTGGAAGCCGTAAACTTTTTCGCCGTAGCGAAATGCCTGGTTATCGCAGAGGTCCGATTCCGCCAGGCGCTCGGCCCCTTTGGGAATCTCGAATCGATCACCGTGCCACTGAAAAATCGTTTCGCTTTCGGTAAGCTGGCCGAGCACGGGGTCTTTCTTTCCTTCATCGGTAAGCTTCAGCCCGTACCAGCCAATCTCTTTCTTGCCGTTCGGCTTCACGGCCGCGCCCAGCGCCGTGGCGATGAGTTGGGCTCCAAGGCAAATCCCCAGCACCGGTTTGCCGGAGTCGATCGCTTCTTTCAAACACGCGACCTCGGTCTTCAAGTGAGGGTACTTGTCCGTCTCGTATACGCCCATGGGCCCGCCCAGCACGATGATGCCGTCGTAGTCTTTCACCTTGGGGCACGCCTGAGGATCCCGCCCGAAATTGACGTAGCGGATGCGAAAGCCCGCTTGCTTGAGCAAAGGGTGGAACGTGCCCAAGATCTCCCAGGCCACGTGCTGAAATACGACGATACTCTTCACGGCCTACTGCGCTTTGATGGGAACCAGGCGCCCGCCTTCTTTGAGCTTCTCATCCCCGGCGCTGCCGGCCTCGTGATACTCGGCATCCTGATTGACCTGCCACACATCGAACTTCTTTTGGTGGCCCACGATATTTTCCACCGTGAGCATCGCCGTCATCATGGCGTGGTCCTGGTTGTTGTACTTGTGCATGCCGTTGCGGCCCACCACATGCAACGTGGGGAACTTCGCATCCAGCTCTTTCCGAATCACTTCCACGTAGTCTTGATAGTGCTGATCGTAGACGGGATAGGCCTTTTTCTGGCGAACCACGCAGCCATCTAGCACGTCGCCCTCTTCCGCAAGCCCGAGCTGCATCAGCTCTTTCTTCGCGAGCGAGATCAAGTCTTCGTCTTTACTCGTCCAAAGGCCATCGCCTTCGAAGCAAAAATACTCCATGCCGTAGCAGTTCGTTTTCGGATCGGGCACCAGCTCCGGCGACCAAGACTTGAAATTTTGAATGCGCCCCACTTTTACATCGGGCTCGTGGATGTAAATCCAGTTGTCGTGAAAAATCTCTTTCTCTTTCACGATGAGCGCCACGGTCAAAAAGTCGCGGTACGCGAGCTTGTTCGCTTCCGTGCGGCACGCCAATGACGGGGTCACGGTATTGACCACTTCACGCAAAGGCGCGGAAGAGATCACCTGCGCGGCCCACATCGTTTTCGGGGCACCCGCCTCGGTGTAGCGCACTTCCCACAAGTGTTTCTCCGCGTGGTGGGTCATGCTCTCGTACTTACAGTTCATCAGCACGGTGCCGCCCTGCTCTACCGTTTTCTTGGCGGCCGCGTCCCACATCATGCCGGGGCCCTTACGCGGATAACGGAACGAATCGATCAACGTTTTGATGATCTGCTTGCGATCCTTGGGCGTGCGCTTGGGCATGATCGCATTCCAGATGGCACTGCTAAGCGACAGCCCCTTGATTCGCTGCGCGGCCCAGTCGGCCGAAATATCGCGGCAGCTCATGCCCCACACCTTCTCGGTGTAGGTTTTGAAAAAGATCGAATAGAGCCGGAACCCAAACTGGTTCGACACCCAGTCTTCTACGTTGGTGGGGTCCTTCACCGGAAAGAACTTCGACTTGAGATAGGACGCCAAACAGCGCGTGGCTTCGAACGGATTCAGTTTGAAGAGCGCGTCGAAAGCCTTGATCGGGTAATGAAAAAACTTTTTGCGGTAGTAGATGCGGCTACTTCGCGGACGGTCGAGCATGTCGTTAGGCAGAAGCTCCGACCAGAGGTTTTCCACCTCTTGCGACTTGGAGAAAAAACGATGGCCGCCAATGTCGAACGAGTAGCCCTTGTAGGTTACCGAACGTGAAATCCCCCCCACGTACTCCGGGTCGGCCTCGAGCACCGTTACTTTGACCTTCCGCTTGGACAGCAGATAGGCGGCGGTGAGACCAGCGGGTCCGGCACCAATGATGAGTACGTCTGTGTTGGGCTGGGAATTCTCGGGTGCCATGAAGAGGTAAGTAAATCAGCTACCTTAGGTCCCGTGAAGCTTAAAATCCGGGCAAAAAAAAGGGAAGTTGCCCGAAGCAACTTCCCTTTATAAATGGCGCACCAGCCAGGATTCGAACCTGGGACCCTCAGATTCGTAGTCTGATACTCTATCCAACTGAGCTACTGGTGCCCGTAAAGAATCAAAAGAACAGCTGGTTTACCCGCTTTGGGGCGCCAAGTCTAGCGGACCCCTAAAAAATTCCCCCTGATCCAAAACCTGGAGCAGATTGATCCAAAACCCCTGGATTCCGGCGGGGCGATTTGCGATAAGTGGATCATGGTGATCCAAAGCGAAACCTGCCGGGAGTTCCTGGAAACTCTCTACACGCGCCGAAAGCGGAATAACCCCCGCTATTCGCAGCGGGCCCTGGCTCGCCATCTGAAGATGAGCCCGGGCGAGCTTTCGGAAATTTTGCGCGGAATTCGTCCGGTTACGCCAAAAACCGCCCGGCACATCGCGGACACGCTGGGGCTGTCCGCGGGGGAACGTCATTATCTGATCCGCTTGGCCGAGCAGGAGCGTTCACCCGATGTCTCCGATCCCAGTTCCCCCGGTCCCGAAAATTTGCCGAGCCGCCTGTTCGATATGGCGGGCGACTGGTTTTGCTGGGCGCTCATTGCCCTGGCCTCGACCGACGACTTTCGCTGGGACAACAAATGGATTTCCAAACGTCTCGGCGTAACCGAACCCGAGGTACGAATCGGCATCGACAAGCTAAAGCGGGTCGGCGTGCTCATCGCCAACGATGACGGCTACGAAGTGCGCGAAAGTGCCATCTCGTTCAACGAGGGGGTCCCCTCCGAAACGATGCGCGAGTACCACCAGCAGATTTTGGAAAAAGCGGGGCAAGCGCTGGAGCTTCAGCCCCCGGCGGAACGCGAGTTCACCGGGCTTACGCTCGCGATGGACCCGAACCTGCTACCGCTGCTGAAAAAAGAGATCGCCCACTTCATGCAACAGATGGGCGAGCGTTATTCGTCGGGCAAAAAGAAAACCGAAGTTTTTCACGTGGAGTTTGCGGCGTTCAAGCTGACTCCGGGGAGAGATCATGACTCGTAAATCACTGTTCGCCTCACTTCGCATGGCATTGACCCTGGCGGGGCTAGTGCTCAGCGTATCCCTCACCGCCCGGGGCGACGGCTACGTCATCGTCGGCAATGGCGACGACGGCAGCGATCTCGAAGCGGCGATAAAGATCGAGAGCGGCCCGATTCCCATGGCCCGCGACAAAGCGGTGACCCTGCTGGAAAAGCTAAACGTGGTGGGCATTCCAGGCTTGGGCAACCTTATCCCCGAAGTGCAGCGCAGCCCGCTGTTTCTCGCCAAGGAAGACGTAATTTCGTCGCTGAAGAGCGACCGTTCCAACTTTCACAGCGACGTCAGCGGAAAAGTTTTTGCCCGCACGCTAGCGCAGCCCTACGCCTCTACGCGCTTTTTTCCGATTTCGACCAGGCTTGAGGAAAGCCAGCTCATCGCATTGCACATCCACGAGGGGCTGCACCGCGCCCTGCCGGCCGAGTACCGTCAGGATGAGAATGTGGTTTCGGAGATCACCCTTGCGATCACGAGTCCCCAGGCCTCGCACGACAACGTGAAGGAGACTACGCAAAAGCACATTCGCGAAAACGACATCCGTTACTCCAGTCCTACGTTGGGCGGATATGGCTCGAGTTTGCCGTCGGTATCCGGGTTGGGTCGCGAGCGGCTATCTCGCCCGTCCAGTGTCGGCTACAGCCTTTCGCAATATTGGCAAGGCGGTCCCGCAACCTTTTCCTACGTGGATCGCCTACACGTCATCCACAGCGACTTGTATCCGTTTGGTGGAGTGGATACCCCGTTTGGCCTGGGTTTGCAGATGTCGGCCATCGAGGGGCCCGCCTCCGGCTTGACCATGGGCCCCCTCGGCATTGCCGTGCGTTTGCGGGCCTGGTCCATTCGTGACTTTGAAATCGGTATCTTCGCGCAGGCCGCGATGAACCTGCTCTCCGCCAATGAGCGCCAGGTAACCGGCTTTGGCCGCGATGTTTTCACGGCGGGAGTGTCTATGCGCAAAACCATAGATCGTTTCTACGTCGAAAATTTTCTAAGCGTTACCCTGCCCGGCCGCTCGGACTACAGCTTTCCCAGCGTAGGTCGCGCGGGGGGCTCGCAGCCGCTCACTTACGTGTACGGAACCGCGGTAAACGCCAAGATTCGCACCGGCTACCGCTCTAGCACATTGGAGGTTGGCGCGTTCGTCGACCTCTACGTCGTGGACAACTTTCAGATCAATAGCGCCAACTTCAACAAGGAAACGGGAAGGTTCAAGCTTGCCTCAATCGGCCCCGAAGCCTCCATGCGTTTCGACGAGGTGACCGTGTCTATTTTCGGCCGGCACATCTTGAGCACCGATCGCGAAGTAAACTTCGACTACCTGGGCAACATTCTGCAAACCGGAGCGGCGCAAGGTAGCGTGGGTGCGTCGGTGGCGGTGAGCTTTTGAGGCGCCCCATGCGAATTCTGATTTCCGTACTTTTCTTACTGGGCCTGACGGGCTGCGCCGAGTTTTTGAAAGACACTAAGAACCCCGTCACGACGTCGCTCGAATTTCCGGTGACGGAAATTAAATTACTCGTGCGCGGCGTGGGCAACATGTACGAGCCTTCAACCTACGGGCAATTAATCTACACGATTAACGACAATCAACAGCTTCTGCTCCGCTACGAGAAGCTCAAAGAGTACTTCGGCTCGATTTCCACCGACGGCGGTAAAAAGGTCGAGTTTCAAATCAACCTCGCTAGCGACACCACCGAAGACCTCTCGCGTCTTCAACTTTGCCCGGTGACGCGCAACTGGACCATGCACGCTACGTGGCAGCGCGCCCATCCGTTCGGCGCCGACGGCGTGTGGTCAAAAGAAGGGGGCGACTATCCTCTGGCCGATTGTGTTTCCACCGTAAAGGAAGGACTTCGGCTGAAGTACGATATGACGAGCTGGTACGTTAACTTCGCTCGTGGGCAGTCGCAGAATTTGGGCCTGCTTTTGGTAAGTCCGGTCACGATTAGGATCGCCGGCGACAACGACCCGTCGAGCGCACCGCGAATCTTTTTTCAGAAATGGGTAAATTAGCCGGCTTGCTGCTCGTCCGAGGGTTCGACTTCTTCTTCGGAACGGCGCCGCAAGGCCCAGAATGCGCTTAGCGCCACGGCCGCGCCGCCGAGCCACGAAAACCATGAGCCATCCACTCGCTCGGGAACTTCGCCCACCGAAGCTTCGACTACACTCATTCCATCGGGAACGAAGTTAGCCTCCATGGGCTCCTGCAAGCTCAAAGCGCCACCGGGCAATCCGCTTTCCTTGATGGGAGAAGCCGGCGATCGCGTGCCCGCGGCCTTACGGCGCGCTACGAACTTGGAAACCAGTTTATCCAGCCAGCTCCGCTTCTCTTTTTTCTCGAACGCCGCCGCGGCCGGACCGGTAAGCACCAAGGTGCCGCCACTCTTACTGACGATGGACGGCGTGCTGGCGCTATTGTCCGACGAGGGAACGCCGCCGCTTACGCCCGACGAGCCTCCGGCCAAACCGACCAGGCTACCGGCTTTTCCGCCCGTTGCTGGGATGTTGCCCGCCTTGCCACCCTTACCGTTATCCGGCTCGAGGCTTAGCTTGCCAAACTGAGTGAGGATCTTGGACATCTCACCGGCTACCATCTCGGAGTTTTCACCGGACGCGGGAATGACGGCCGCCGTGGAGCCAGTTCCAAAAATGGTAATGCCCTGCGGTTTGAGGGAAGGATTCTTTTTAACCGCCTCCGGCTCATTTTCCGCCACTAAATCGGGGACTACTTCCGGCGTGGACTTGGGGCCGTCGTTCATCATCGTGCGCGGAGCAGCGTTCAGCTCTTTGCCTTTTCCCTGTTCGTTCTCGATTGCCGCCAGCATGTCCTTCATCACCGAGCCGCTCTCTTCACGAGACAGCTCACCGTTTTTCACGCGATCTTCCAAAGCGCGCGCTAAACTGTCGCGCAGCGTGGCGCTCGATTGGGCCATCGTCGAAGGTGAAGGGTTGGTCGGGCTGCCGACCACCGGTCCGGGCATCACCACAATCGGGTCGGGCATGACGGGCGACGTGAGTGGACTGACGGATCCCGAATGTCCGCGGCGTCCCGGCGCTTCGCTTACGGCCTCTTCCGCCTCGGGGGCTGCTACCGCCGCCGGCACGTTGGAAACCGCCGTGACCGGAGAGGGATCGTTATCCGGTTGCGGACGAGACGGAAGAATTTCCGCTAGGTCCTCGATATCCGCCGCGCTCAAAGAAGGATCGTTCAAAAAGGTGTTGGGAATAGAAGACGGAGGAAGGTTACCGGTCAAGGCATCTCCCAGGGCCCCACCCTGGGTAGGCGGAACGGCGTTGCCCTTGCTGTCGAGCTGGTCCGCAAGGTCACGATCTTCAGGATTTTTTCCAACCAAGGATTCGTTGCGTTCACGGGCTTTTTAGCGGGCCTCCTGGGCCTCGCGTTCTTTTCGGTAGAGCAAGCCCATCACCTTTTTGCGATCTTCGCGGGTGGTTTCTTCTTCCTGAAAAGTGGTTTTGATCAGCTTGTCGACCAGCTCTTTCCTTTCGGGGAAAGACGGCGGCAGGGGATTCTCTTTAAAGAACTCTTTGCTCCGGCGGATCTCTTCGGGCGTAGCGTCGCGGCCTTTTACTAGCTGCACGGCTTCATTGATATCTTTGCGGCTGATAGTAATGCGCTTAGCTTCTTTTTCCGCTCCGGTGGTTTGCCCTTTGTCGTCGCGGCTCAGCCGGCGATCCCGCTCAGCAATTGCCGCCTTCTGGATAGCGCTACCAATGGATTCGGCATGCGAAACCGCACTAATCCCCACCACGATTAGAACAAAAGCAAAGCGAACCATGCACCCTCGGAACAGCCCATTGTGTAACCTGCTTAAAGGATGCACGAAGGGGGCCGGGAAATGACCGTATTCTGGCGGTTTCTTGAGCCTGAGCGTGGAAGCCCAATTGTGAAATTCGCTTACGGCGTGGTCGCCTGTAGCCGAGACATCTCTACGTGTGGCGATTCCCGCAAAAGGATGAGCCCCAGGCCGTGATAGCGGTGGTAGCCATAAAGTGCTTTGGCGGGCTCGGTAACGTCGTCATCGAACCAGCGCACGTGCTCTACAAAAGTGGGTTTGAGCTGCAGGATGGAGTACCTCAAATCGTACTTATTGTGCCCCGGTAGCGTGAGTAATCCCTTGGTTGGGTAAAGGTGTGGCTGCGATTTGGCGATGGTGGGATCACTCTTACCGAGAAAATCGATCGCCCGGATTTGTGGAAGGTAATAGGGAAGCACGCCGGCGCTGAACACGCCGATAGAGGCGCCGGGCTTCAGTACCTCTTCGAGCGCGATCGCGATGTTCAAAAACTGGTAGGTTATCTTACGGCCCGGCGTATCCCTCAGTGCGAGCCACGGCAGAAAGGCCGCGTTCAGCCATACCGCCGTCGCGATGACTACGACCACCAAGGCAGGATTCTTCGCCGCCGGAGAGGCTCTCTCGCCAATGTACTTGGTAACGATGAAGGCAGCCCCCGCGAAAAGCAGCGGCATGGCCGGCACCATGAAGCGCCACATTCCCACGAAGCTGTCGCCACCGATCCAGATTTGGTAGGCCAGCGAGATACCGAGCAGTCCTAGTCCCAGCGAAGCAAAGATTCGTCCCGGCCCTTTCACCACCGCGGCAATGGCCAGCAAGGCTAGCGGAACCGCCTGAGCAAAAAACGGGCGGAGAAACAAAAAGCCGTTCGTAAACCGATCGGAAAACGAAAGCCCCGTAGTCTTCAGATAGAAGGTGTTAGGCAACCAGTCGCCGTAATAGAACTTTCGGAAGAGAGTGTGCAGCGCCACGCTGCTCACTAGTAACGCCATCACCACGGCCGCGCGGGGCCACACGATCCGGCGCCCGATCAAAAGCAAAGTGCCGATCCACAAGGGTACGGTAAAGGCGATGCTGTCGGGCCGGCAGAGCACCGCCAAAATTTGCAGGGCCGCGAGCCACAGGTCGTCTCGCCAGGCCCGCGTTTCCATTGGCTTAGACAACAGATTGCGCACGATGAGCAGCATGAACAACGTGATGAGCGGCGGCTCCATGCCGAGCAACGTCCAGTAGAGAAATGGGTAATAGGAGAGCAGCCAAACCAGCGCGACTAATTTGATCTTTTCTTCGAGTTCCAGCGGCGTGCCGTTTTTTCGGCAAAAATCGCGAATTAGTCCCGTGAGCTGTATAGCTACGGCGGCTCCGCAGGCCAGGTTCATCAGCTGCACGCCGAGCGGCGCCAAGTTCAGGGGCAAAAACCAATGCAGCGGCGTCATCAACACCACCAATAAGAAATTGGTGTAACCCTCGGTGCGCTCACCCACATTCCAGACGAGGCCGTGCCCGTTGGCCCAGTGCCAGGCGTAGCGCATCGAAATCAGAGCGTCGTCGAAGAGCCAGAAGAAATAGCGGCCGTCACCGTGTCGGTAAACGTTGTACGAGAGAAAGCAGATGGCCCATACGAGCGCCAGAGCCGCCACGACGTACTTGGGGCTCTCTTTGGGCGATATTTTCATAAAGGCATAGTTTACCATTTAACCACCATGAAGAATCTCATCGCTCTATTGCTCGTCGCCGCAACCCTGCTTCCCGCTCACGCCCACGCCGGCGGACGCTTAAGGCAGATCCTGGAGAACGCGCGAAGTACTCAACCGCAAAGTTGCGGTATGGAATCGCTGGGCGGCCCCGCCCTCGAGAGCGCCTTCGAGGCGATGCCGGTCGGCACCGAGATAAAGACGAATCGTTTTCGTCTGCGCACGGTCGGTATGGAAGATCTCGCGGAAGTGAAGCAAGTGTGGGGCAACGAGGAGGTCGCCAAGATGAGCGGCGATTTTCTTACCGAGGGGGATATCCAAGGGTTGCTGTTGATGGGCCGCCCCAACTTTGCGAACTTCCGCCGCGGAACCATCGTAAACTTTGGCATCTACGAAGGGGATAAGCTCATCGGCATGTGCCAGCTCGGCGGGACGGCCCCCGAGCGGCCCGTGATGAAGGGCATTGCCAAGAACTACAACGAGAACTGGGCCGAGGTGTCGTACCACCTGCTGCCCGAGGCGTGGGGCAAAGGGGTGGCGACCGAGGTGGCCTCTAAGCTAGTCGAGACGGCCATGAGCCTGCCCGGGGTGGACGGCGTACAAGGCCAGGCCATCGTTAGCAACGAGGGGTCACAGAAGGTGTTGGCCAAGGCCGGAATGAAAGAGATCGACCGGTTCCTCGACCCCGCCCCCTGGAGCACCAAGGGCGGCAGCGTCTATTTCGGCATCAACCGGGCCGATTACCAGGCGGCGACGCAAAAGCCCTAGCCCCGCGATCCATAACGTTGCCAGCCCGTTGGGGAACTGTTACACGGTTGGGTTCGTTGATTCTTTGGTCGATTTGAAAATTTGTGGGCTGGTAGCTCAGCTGGGAGAGCGCCGCAATGGCATTGCGGAGGTCGTGGGTTCGATCCCCATCCGGTCCACCATTAAAAGAGGGTTACTCCGCAAGGAGTAGCCCTTTTTTATTGGTGGGATGGGGATCGAAAAAAGCCCCAAGGTAGAAAGACCGACCGATCAGGGAGGTCTTTCTAAACCAACAACAATTTATTGTTGTTGGTTAGTGGGGCTGGCAGCCGACGCAGTAAAAATCCCCTCAAGGGGGATTTTTACGGAGCGGCACCCAACCCCCAGTCTAAAGCTCTCTACTTCCCCCTTGATTTCCCGCGTCGAAAACCGTAAATCTCTACATATTGAGAACGATTCTCAATTTAATCTCCACAAGACGTCGCCTAAGGTAGCCAAACCCATGAAGTTCTTTCTTATAGCCCTGACTTTCGTGTCTCTCGCCGCGTTCGCCGAGAGCGGCCCCGACACCCAGAAAATGGATACCGTCGTCGTTCAGGACGTGCAGGAAAAGGCTCAGCGTACGGGCGTGCTCAAAGATTCCATCCAAAAAACCGAGGTGGTGACCGCCAAGACCATCGAGAAGAAGCAGGCCAAAACGGTGGCCGAGGCCATCGAAAACGAGCCGGGCATCGACGCCACCAACAACTGCTCCATCTGCGGCATCAAGCGCGTGCAGATCAATGGGCTCAAGGGTGAGTACACCACGGTGCTGATGGACGACATTCCGCTCAGCTCCACCGTATCGAGCTACTACGGCTTCGACGCCATGGTTACGGCCGGCGTGGCCCGCATTGAAGTGGCCCGGGGCGCCGGTGCCTCGCTAATCGCTCCGGAGGCCATCGGCGGCGTTATCAACATCATCACCAAGAAGGCCACCGAGAACAGCCTCGCCATCGATGCGTCCGGCGGCAATGCCGTTTACCGCACGCTTTCGCTAGTCGGCACGGCGGTGAGCAAAGACGGCACCCAGCGCGCCACCATCTCCGCCCAGCACAGCAACCAGGACCAATGGGACGCGGACGGCAACGGCGTGAACGAATCCCCTCGCCGCGCCAACTACTCGGTGCTCGCGCGTTTGTCGGACGATCTCGGCGTGAACACGAACCTCGATCTTCGCCTCTCGGCTTTGAAGGCCAGCACGTTCGGCGGCCCCATGGGCGGCGACATTTTCCGCACGGCAATTCAAACGACCCCGGTGGGCTTCGAGGGCAACGACGTTCGCAACAAGTACATCGGTGGACCCAATAGCGTGAACGAATCGGTGGAGCTCGATCGTCTGGAAGGGGCCGCGCGCCTCACGCAGCTTTTGGGCACCAACACCACAATGTCCACCACGCTTAGCCTTGCCCAGCAGAAGCAGGACTCTTTTTACGAGGGCAACGACTACGCCCACACCAACGACATCGTTTTCGGCGACGTTCGCTTGGGTCACCAGCTTTTCACCGATCATCTCATCTCCTTTGGCGGCGACGTTCGCCTAGAAACATTGCGTTCGCGCAGCTACCGGTACTACACGGTGCTCGGCGTACCTAAAGACGACTTCGACTATTTTTCGCCCGGCGCGTACCTGCAGGACACTTGGACGCCATTCGATAATTTCGAGCTGTCGGTCGCGGGCCGCTTCAACTACATCGAGGTCGACTGGAAAAATATCGGCGTGGGCAAAGAGATCAAGCGCGCGATCCTCGTGCCGCGCGCCCATGCCAAGCTGACTCACTTTCCAGAACTGATCTCGCGTCTTTCCTACGGCATGGGCTACCGCGCTCCGCTAACTTTCTTCGAATCGGAGCACGGCATTCTCGACACTGGTTTCGACGTTAACATCACGGCCGTAGAGTCGTCGCAGTCGGCCAACTACTCACTCGCCTACGACGACAAGAAAACGGCGGCAACTCTGTCGGGTGCTTTCACGAGCGTAACCAACATGTCGTACATCGACACCACCGGCGTGCGGCCGGCGCTAAAGAACGATACCGGCACGGCCAATGCCGGAGCGGCGGACCTACTGGTGAGCCACCAGTTTTTCCCGTTCTTGCAGCTCGGCGCGAGTTACGAGCACTTTTTCTACTCGAACCGTTACAAGGGACTTTTGCCGGTTGCCGCGATCGAAGACCGCGTGCGCTTGTTGGCGGACTTCGAAATGGACGGCTGGGAAGGCAACGTAACCGTTAACTTCGTAGCGGGCCGCGATCTCGCGCCCTACAACTACGGAAACCGGTTCAACGTGTGGGACGGCGTTACGGCCTCCTCGCCCAAGGGCACTAGCGCTCCGGCGTTTGCCACGGTCGACCTGCGCGTCGCCAAGAAGATCAATAACGAGATTAGCTTTTACGCCGGCGTGAAGAACTTGTTCGACTACACGCAGACGAAACGAGAGTCGCCGCTGTACTTCGATGCCGCGGGCAACTTGGACGTGATTCATATTTGGGGACCTTTGCGGGGGCGACAGATCTATGCCGGTCTTCAAGCTAAATTCTAACGCGGAGACGATGCCGTTTGCGCGGCTCGCCCTGCTTCGGTTTCCTAGCCCGTCCGAGCTGGGGCTTACGGGCCCGTTCGCGCTGAGCCTAGCGTTGCACGGAGCGGTTATTCTGTTCACCACCGCGAGCTGGATGGTGCACAAGAGCCAGGCCCCGATCGGTATTTTGGTGGATCGTTACGGAATTCCTGGCGCGGGCGCCCCAGCGGTGTCCGAGATTGATATTGATTACAGTCTGCCGTCCGACGTCGCGTTGCCGGCGAAGAAAAAAAAGCTCAAAAAAGCGGTGCCATTGGCGAAGACGAAGCCCGAAGAGGGTTCGGAAGGCAGCGGCCGGCTCGGTAACGCCACCACCGGCTCGGCTAGCGGCGTGATGGGCGACCCTAACGGGATCGTCGTATCGACCCGCCAGCGCTACCTGTACGAGCTGAAAACGTTTTTCGATCAGCGCAAACGCTATCCCGCCCAAGCTCGCGAGCTAGGCCAGACTGGAGAAGTGGCGGTGGCGTTCGAGCTAAACAACGACGGCACCATCGCGAACGTGGCCCTCACTACGCCGTCTCGCCACGAGCGGCTCAATCAGGCGGCGCTAACGCTGGTAAAGACCGCCGGAAACTTCAAACCGCTACCGGCCGAGCTGCAAAACCCCGGAGGCACGCCGTGGAAACTCACCGTTCCCATTCGCTACGAGCTCAACTAATCACCATTGCGGCCCTGCTGTTTTCGACCACGTCGTTTGCGCACTCGGTTTCTCTGCACGAGGCTCAGCTCTTCCAGCTCACCAAGTTTTCACGTTTTGATTTTTCTTCGCTCAAGGGCAAGAAGTTCCTGCTGGTGTTCTTTCAGGTCGACTGCCCTCCGTGCCGTGAGCAGCTCAAGGCGCTCAACTGCCTGAAGGGAAAGAAACCCGAGATTGAGATTGTCGCCGCCGGAGTGGGCGAGCCCAAAGAGCTGACCAAAGAGGTAAAACGCCTTCAGCTCACCTACCCCACGTTGGAAAGCACGGCGAAGTTCCAAGCGATGGTCGACGGCATTAGCTCCACGCCGGTCACCTTCTTGGTCGACGAAAAAGGAATGATCACGAAACGCGAAGACGGCACCCGCACCTGCGAAGCTTGGGAAATAGTCGCCGCGCAGAAGAAGATTTAGTCTTCTTTAGATGGGGCTTTGATCTCTAGCTCGAGGCTCGACAGCCCATTGTCCACGATCTGGTTAAGCTGCAGCGAATGAAGCGACGTCTCTTCGTTCAAGTGAAACCAAGTCGTAGCCCCCAGCGACTTGATGTCTTTGGGTTGGGTGCGATCGTCGATCCAGTAGAGCACTTCGAAGCTCACCTTCGGCCCCGAGGCATGGCCGTACCGCGACACCCACAGGTGAACGGAGTAACTACGCCCCACCTTACCGTTCTTGTCCTTACAGACTACGTCCCAGTCCTGGCTAAGCGCGTTCACGAGCTTATGTTCGCAGGTGAGATCGTTTTGCCCCTGCATGGGCTGATGGACGAACTTTAGGTTCTCCGCTTTCAGCTTTAGACTATCGCCGAAGCCCGCCGCCAGAGCGGGTACGGAAAAGAAGAGAACAGCGCTTACGAATAGAAGCCGGGCCATGTAGGTCTCCTCGCCTTTTTATGAGCGAAGGGATCGCAAAATCCCCTTCGATACTTCTTTCAACGTATCAAACACGCCGCGGCCATTGACGGCCTCGGCTTCGATCTCGGGTGCATTAAAAGAGTTGAGCTGCTCGCGCAGAACGCTGGTGGGGATCGGGTTCGGCACGTCGCGCTTATTGTACTGAAAGACGAACGGAATGTGGTGGAGATCGTAACCCTGGTCGCGCAGATGCGAGTCCAGGTTCTTCAAGCTCTCCAGGTTGTCTTCCATGCGCTCGACCTGCGAGTCCGCCACGAACACCACACCATCGACCCCTTTGAGCACCAGGCGGCGGCTTGCGTCATAAAAATGCTGCCCGGGTACCGTGTAGAGATGAAAGCGCGTCGTGAAACCGCGAATCTCGCCGATGTTCAAAGGCAGAAAGTCGAAAAACAACGTGCGCTCGGTGTCGCCCGTAAGCGAGACCAGCCGCCCTTTTTGATCCGGCGCCGTCGTATTGTAGATGTACTGCAGATTGGTCGTTTTTCCGCCCAAGCCAGGGCCGTAGTAAACGATCTTGCAGTTAATCTCTCTCGCCGCGTGGTTGATGAAAGACATGGGGCCCTTATTACAGGGAGACGCGATTCTGCAGGGCTTTACCGAGAGTGGCGCTATCCAGGTACTCGATCTCGGCGCCCACCGGAATGCCGTGCGCTATGCGACTCACCTTGAGGCCATTGTATTTGATTAGGCGGGCTATATACAACGCCGTAGTATCACCCTCCACCGTGGGGTTGGTGGCGAGGATAACCTCTTTGACCTGCCCCGCTTTGATGCGGACCTGCAGTTCGCCAATCTTGAGCTTCGTTTCATCCATGCCGTCCAGCGGGGAAAGCGCCCCGTGCAGTACGTGGTACTTCCCTTTGAACTGCTTCGCTTTCTCGAACGCGCTTAGGTCCGAGGGCCCTTCCACCACACAAACCACTTCGTCGCTGCGGTTGGGGTCGGAGCAAATTTCACAAACGGGAGATTCGGTAAAGTTGCAGCAGACGGTGCAGCTATGCAGCCTTTCGCGGGCTTCCTGAATCGCCGTGGACAAAGTGAACGCAAAATCTTTCGGCTGACGAAGGATGAAAAACGCCAAACGGCTCGCCGTTTTTTCTCCAATGCCCGGAAGCTTCTTCAGCTCCAGCACCAGATCCTTTAGCGCAGAGTCTAACTTATCCAAGCTGGCCATTAAGAGTTCTCCACTCTGACGTCGACGACTTCGGCCCCTAGAGATTCCCTAAGCCCTACGACCAGGGGATGCTCTAATACCTCTTGCTTCGCCTTTTGCTGTTTCTCGCTGCGATTTTGTTCGAGACTGCGGTTCACTTTGGTTTCCGCCGCCGTAGAGGCCGTGACGAGGCTCATGCGGCAAGGATTACCGAAAAACTCTTGTGCCAGTGGCTCGAAGTCCCGCTTGAAGCCCGGGTCCGTTGCTTGCTTCTCGAAAAAGCCACTTTCGAAAGACAGGCAGAACAAGGTCGCGTCCGCTTTTTTCTCGAGCTCGAACTTGGCGTGCTCCATCAAGGCGCCGAGCGAGGGCCGCTTCTTGAAGACGAAAGCCACGAAATTTTCCCAATTCTTCTCTACCGGGGCCGGCGCCACGGGCACCGGAGCCACGACTTGCGGCGCGGGCTTCGCGGGAGCCGGTTTAGGCGGCGCCACCGGAGCGGGC
>JBGSST010000152.1:0-2146 GCA_041736915.1 Bdellovibrionota bacterium | reverse complement strand
AACTGCGACCCCGGAACCACCTCTAGCGATGGCCAAAACGTTTGCAAGGCCGCTGGGCCACCTTCGTGCGGCGCCGGTGAGTTCAAATTGGGCTCTGTTTGCGTCGACTGTCAAACCGGTACCGCCGCGGCCAATGGTGATGACGCCTGCACCGCGTGCCCCACCACTACCGGCTCGACCGGCGAGGGCGCCGCCACCTGCACCACGTGTGAGGCGGGCAAGTTCGGCCCGGTAATCGGACTTCGCCAGTGTGTCGGCTGTGAGCCGGGCTACTCTTCGACGTCCGGTCAAACGTCCTGCACCCCTTGCGCCGCCGGCAAGTACTCCACCGGTAGCTCGCTTTGCTACGACTGCCCCATAGGCACCTACGGAAACGCCACGGCGCTTTCGAGCTGCCTGACCTGCCCGGCCGGCAGGGTGAGCACCACCACGGGACAGACGTTATGCACGCCCTGTGAAATTGGTAAGTACGCCGCCAGCAGTTCGGTTTGCGCCGAATGCCCCGCGGGTACGTACGGCGACGTCACGGGTTTAGAGACCTGCCCCGCGTGCCCGTCCGGAATGGTTTCGGCCGCCGCCGGCCAAACGGAGTGCACCGCGTGCACGTCGGGGCTCGTACCCAATGCCGACGCCACGGCTTGCGTTTCCCCGGCGAACAACGCTAATCGCAAATCGGGCGGCTGCGCAGCCGTGCGAAGTCCCGACCAACCACTCGAAGGCATCGATCTGATTTGGGCCGCGTTGCCGCTACTCGTTCTGTTCTCTTTCGCCCGGCGGTTCGCGCGGCGAAGTGCGTTTCGTTAAGGCAGGTCTTCGATGAAGACGCCTTTGCTGACACCCTTGGTGTTCAGCACCTGAATGTTGTGAGTACGGCACTTTTCGGCGAGCTTCGCTTTTTGATCCGGCTCGACCAGCACGAGTAGGCTTCCGCCCGAGGCGGCGCCGCACACCTTGGCGGCCAGCACCCCTTCGCCATGCAGGAAGGTGATGATCTCGTCGAGCCGCGGGGTGTTCACTTTGAAAAGCTCCCGGCGCACTCTCCACTCATCGTTGAGCAGGCCACCGATGAAGCTCCAGTTGTCCATGCCGCTTTCGAGCTCTTCGTGCACTTGCGCGGCGATATCGCGAATCGCGTGAAAGCCCTTCATGATCTCGGGCTTGCCTTCGATGGCGCCTTTCATGATCTCCCAATTACTCGCTCCACTATCGTGCGACTCGCCGGAGAACAGCACCATCATGCGATCGTTCAAAGCATCGAACACCGAGTTCGAGTAACCTCCGATGGTGAGGCCGCCCAAGTCCCACTGGTACGACTTCAAGCCACCGAACAGGGCGGCCAGGTAATCTTGGGTGCCGGTCGGCACGTTGAGAAACGCGGCCTCGATGTCTTTGGCCCAGTCGAGCATCTTTAACTGCCAGCCCTGATCCACCAACGTGTTCAGGTAACGCGCGGTCGCGCGCAGCAGCGCCACGCACAGGGTGGACGAGCCGCCCAGGCCACTGCGCGGGGGGGCGTTCGTCTTGTAGCGCATGTCTAACGTTACCGCCGGCAGCTCCGGCAACCGCGAGAGGTAGCTCGTAACGACCCACGCGGGAAACCTGACCCCCGCGGGCAAACGATCCAGCTCCGCCTTCGTGGGGATCGCCTTGAAGGTGGCCTTCTCGTGATTCGCCGAGGTGAGCGTGAGCTGAAACGGCGTTCCCCCCTGGGCCTTCACCTCGACCTCGGCGTAGAGGTCGAGCGCGACGTTCACCGTCTTCGACGTACCGACGAGACAGTACAGGGGCCAGATATCCAAGGTGCCGCCGGCGAGATCGGCGCGGGTGGGGGCTTTGACGACGTAATGCATTTTTTTCTCCTTACGGAAATTCGATAACGACTTCACCGGGACGAACGTAGCCCATGGTCTGGCGCACCGAGCGCTCCTGCTCGCGTGGATCGACCTTCATACCGGCTACCTTTTTTTCCAAAGACTCTTTCTCACGTTTCACGTCGGACAACCGGGCGGTGAGCGCCAAGTTTTCCGACTTGATGCGCGAGTAGTCCTGCACGCCCCGGCGGGAAAAAACGGCGGCGTAGGCATTCAAAAGCAAAACGCCGACGGCGAGCATACGCAATACGGCGGCAAGGCTAAGCATGGGGGCC
>JBGSST010000131.1:0-6596 GCA_041736915.1 Bdellovibrionota bacterium | reverse complement strand
GTGCCGAGGAATTAGCCGAGGGCTAACCCCACCCCAATCGACCGTCCGAATGAAATCACCGGCCTGCGTTTCAACCGCCGTTCAGGTCCCCCGCCCATAGCGCATTTGGGCTTGGTTGCCTGACGTTCCCGCCGTCTTTAGGCGGAAGCCTGGGAAGGAATTGTTTTGTAAGCGTTGGGCTAGCTCTTCGGTGTTTAGGCCCGACATGACTTCGTACTCGACTCTGGTGGCGTCGGTTTTTTTCAGGGTTACGCGGGTTACGAAGTCGAGTTTTGATAGGCCGTTATCGAGCTGTTTGAAGGCCCGCAGTGAGTCTAGTCCGTCGACCACTACCGAGTGCACCGAGCTAAATAGCGTTCCCTGTTCGATGAGCTCGTTCACGCCGGCGGTAAACTCTTCCACCGCGGCTTTGGCGATGCGTTTGGACTTATCCGAGTGAACCCCTTCGAGGTAGTTGAACGGCAAATCATCGGCCCGGCCCAAGGCTAGGCGCCCTTGCGGGAAATAGAAAAAGAGCAGGTCGACGCGGCTGCCGCCGCATGAGGGGCAGGAGGAGAAGTGAAGCCACACCGCCGAGTTGGCGTTGCGAGTCATGCCCAGCTCCACTACCGCGCGTACCTCCGCGTCGGTGCGCGGAGGGCCATTCGTTGAAACTCCCGTGCCCGAATAGGGAACTAGGCTTGAGTTGATCTTGGAAAAATAGCGCTGGAGCTCCACCGTGAAAAACTCGGCGATGCCGGACTTGGTGGCGGCGGCCGTTTCGTTTGCGCGGTAAGGGCCGTCCGATGACACGAAAAGCAGCGGGCTCAATCCCGAGCCCGCGGAGCCTTGGGTGCGGACTTCGAACCGGCGCAGCCAGCGTTTGATGGAGTCGCTATCGAGCGAGCCCGACAAAATGGTGACATCCTTCCGCTTGGGATCTTTAGCCAGGCGGTATTCCAAAATATATTTCTCGGCGAACTCCGGCGTGACCTTTTCTGCGTACTTTGGAAAGCGAGACCCCAGATGCTCCTGCAGGTAGTTCACCACCGCTTGGTGCTTCATGCGCAGGGTGAGATCGGGTGTGCCGCTGTTCCCCTCCGGATCGTCATCGATCGTGGCCTGCGGCGCATTGTGATCGTTTTGATTGGGCTCGGGCGTGGCGGTGGGCTTCGGCGCCTTCGGCTTGATCTTGAGCTCGGCCTTCACCTGGTCCCAGGGACGAACCTCGTTGGACGAGATACTGAAGGGAACTCCTTCGGCTAGGGCCCAGACGGATACGATGGCGATTAGAAAAAACGATTTAACGAAATTCAATTTGCGCTCCTTGGTCTTTCAGCAGCACTTCCAGCCCTTCCAGCGTTTCCCGCCGGCGGCTTACCCTTTGCGGCAGCCGAAGTACCGTTTCTCGATCGTCGGCGAAGGTCACATGTACCAAGACGGGGATACCGTCTTTTTTGTGCTCGCGTCCCAAAAAATCACCCAACCGCGTGAACCAGGCCGGATCCAGCCCATTCTCTTTTGCCGGCAACGCAATGTGAACTTCCCGGCTCTCGCTTTCGAACGCGTAGCGTAACGGAAGTATAATCGAGTTGCTCTTTTTCGATAAGAGCAGCTTCTTTCCGTTTTCGTTAATCTCCAGATTGCCCCGAATCCACACGGGCTCGCCCGATTTGAGGGCCGCTTCGCCTTCGAGAAACACGTCGGAAAAGATCACCGCTTCGATTTCGCCCGAACCATCTCCCACCGTGGCGAACGCCATGCGATCGCCGCGCTTGGTAAAGATCTCGCGCATGGCGACCACCTCGGCCCCCACGCGCACTTCGCGCGCGGTGTTGATCTTTTCCAGCTCGCCGATGGAGGTGTTCGTGAAACGTTTCAGCTCGCTTTCAAATTGTTCGAGCGGATGGCCGGTCATGTAAAAACCGGTGGTCTCTTTTTCGTACTTCAGCTCCACGTTGCGCGGCCACGCCGGCTCGTCGGGGTAGGTTACCTTGCGTTCGCTGAACGACTTGTCCTCGTGCATGAGGTCGAAGAACGAATTCTGATTCTCGTCGTGCACCTTCTGCTGGGCCGAGCCCTGGCCTAGCGCATCGTCGATCGCTTTGAAGAGAGAAGGGCGGTTCACGCCGAAGCTGTCGAGCGCGCCGGCCTTGGTAAAGGCTTCAATCACGCGTTTATTCACCGTGCGCGAGTTGCACCGGGCGCACAGATCCCACAGGTCGGTGAAAGGGCCGTCTTTCTTGCGCGCCTCGATAACCGTGTCGATCGCAATCTGCCCCACGCCCTTGATGGCCCCCAGGCCGAAACGGATCGTGGTTTCGTCGACCACCGTAAAGTCGGAGAACGACTCGTTGATGTCGGGCTGAAGCACGCTGATGCCGTGCTTTTTCGCGTCGACGATGTACTTGGTGATCTTGTCCGTGTTCTCACGCTCGATGGATAGTAGCGCGGCAAAGAACTCCACCTGGTAGTGGGCCTTCAAGAACGCGGTCTGCATCGTGATGAGCGAATAAGCCGCGGCGTGCGATTTGTTGAAACCGTAACCGGCGAACTTCGCCATCAGGTCGAAGACCTTTTCGATCTTCACGATGTCGAAATTGTTCTTCTTGCCGCCTTCCATGAAGATGGCTTTTTGCTTATCCATCTCCTCGGCTTTTTTCTTGCCCATCGCGCGGCGAAGCAAGTCGGCGCCGCCGGCGGTGTACGAGGCCAAGCGCATCGCGACCTGCTGCACCTGTTCCTGGTAGACGATGACGCCGTAGGTTTCCTGCAGGATGGGACGTAGCTCTTCGAAGTCGTAAACCACGGGCGTATGTCCGTGCTTACGGGCGATGAAGTCGTCGACCATGCCCGATTCGAGCGGGCCGGGACGGTAAATCGCGGAGATGGCCACGATGTCGCCGAACGCGTCGGGCTTCACCTTGCGCGTTAAGTCCTGCATGCCGCTGGACTCCAGCTGGAACACGCCGTTCGTGTCGCCGCGGCCAAGCATCTCGAAGGTCTTCTTGTCGTTGAACGGAATCTTGGTCAGCGTGAAGCCAGCATCGGGGTGGCGCTCCTGCACCAAAATCTCCGCGCGGCGAAGAAAGGTGAGGGTCTTCAGCCCCAAGAAGTCGAACTTGATGAGGCCGATCTTGTCGGCGTTGTTCATGTCGAACTGGATCACCAGCTCGTTGTTCTTGCCTTTATAGAGCGGGCAGTGCTCGACCATGTTGCGGTTCGAGATGACGAGCCCCGCGGCGTGAATCGAAGCGTGGCGGTAAAGCCCTTCGAGCGCGCGGCAGGTCTGAATCAGAAAGTGCATTTTCGGATCTTTGTCCGTCAGCTCGCGCAGCCGGGGCTCTTGGGCGATGGCCTCATCCAGCGTGATGTTGAGCGAGTCGGGAACGAGCCCCGCAATCTTGGCCACGTCCTGCGGCAGCATGCCGAACGTGCGGCCCACGTCGCGGATAACGCCCTTGGCCTGCAGCTTTCCGAAGGTGATGATCTGCGCGACCGACTCTTTGCCGTACTTTTGCACGACGTAGTCGATAATCTGCCCGCGCTTATCCATGCAGAAGTCGACGTCGAAGTCGGGCAGCGAGATACGCTCGGGGTTCAAGAAACGTTCGAACAGTAGCCCGTGCTCGATGGGATCGAGATCGGTGATGCGTAGACTATAGGCGACCAGCGAGCCGGCACCCGAGCCTCGGCCGGGGCCGACGGGAATGTCGTGCGCTTTGGCGTGGTTGATGAAGTCCTGCACGATCAGGAAGTAACCGGTGAACCCCATGTCGTTGATGACCTTGAGCTCGCGGTCGAGTCGCTCGATGTACTTCTTGGTCTCCTCGTCGGTCCAGGGGGCCCGCCCCAGCTCGACCGACTCGCGCATGCGGCGGTACAGGCCATCGAGCGAGATGGCGTTCATGTAGTCCACCGGCGTTTGCCCGCCCGGCGGCTCGAACTTGGGATAGTGGTAAATCTTGCGCCCTTGCTCGTCGGTAAACTTGAAGTCGAAGTTTATCGAGTCTGCGATCTTCATCGTGTTGGAGATCGCTTCGGGGAGGTGGGAGAACTCTTCCTTCATCACCGCCTGGGGCTTGAAATAAAACTCGTCGGTGCGCACGGCGGAAGGGGAAACGTCTTCCAGGTTGCGCCCCGTCTGGATCGACATCAGCACTTCTTGGTTGAAGGCGTCTTCCCTTTTCAGATAGTGAACGTCGGCGGTGGCGATGAGGCCGATGCCGAGCTCTTTGCCTAGCTCCTGAAACCGCTGGTTCACCATCATCTGCTGGGGCAAACCGTTGTTCTGGATCTCGAGGTAAAAGTTTCCTTTGTAGACGTCCTGGTACCACTTGGCCGCCGCGCGGGCGCGATCCATGTCGCCGATGAGACACTGGTGCGCGACTTCACCCTTCAAGCACGCCGACGTGGCGATTAGCCCCTCGCTGAACTTGGCGAGCAGCTCCTTGTCGACGCGCGGGCGGTAGTAAAAGCCTTCGAGGTAAGCCAATGACACCAGCTCGCACAGGTTGCGGTAACCGATCTCGTTCTGGCAGAGCAGCACGATGTGGTGCATGCCCGACTGCGAGGTGTGGTACGGCGCTAGCTCATTGTCGTCGCCGCCGAAGGACGACTTGAGCAGACGTGACCCCGGCGCAATGTATAGCTCGCAGCCGATGATGGGCTTGATGCCCTTTTCTTTGCACTTCGTATAAAAATCGAGGGCGCCGAACAGGTTGCCGTGATCGGTCATCGCGACCGCGGTCATGCCGTCGGCGGCGGCGGCGTCGACGAGATCGTCTAGGCGGAGGGCGGAATCCAATAACGAAAACGCAGTATGGACGTGTAAATGAGTAAAATCCGCCATTACTGATTCATCACTGGATAAGCGTCCCGATACGCTCGGGCCGCACTCGCCAGTCTTGGCTCGAGTACCAGATGAACATCGCGCGGCCCTTCAGGTTTTCCACCGGCACGAAGCCCCAGGCACGGCTATCGTGGGAGTTGTCGCGGTTGTCCCCCACGGCGAACACGGAGTCGGTGGGAACGGTAATGCCATCGAGGTCGGGAGAGAACGGAAACTCCCGGTTCATCGGACGGCCGTTGTCTAAAATAACATGGTGCTTCACGCCGTTCAGATTCTCTACGAAGAGGGTCTTATCTTCACTCCGCTCGATGTCATAAAGGATGTCGCGGTTCATCGTCTCTTCGATGGGGACGGGTGATCCGTTCACGTACAGTTTGCCGCCCCGCACCGCGAGCTTGTCCCCACCCACCGCCACCGCACGCTTCACGTAGGTGATGGCGGGATCGGCCGGGGCGCGAAACAAAATGACGTCCCCTTTTTTCACGGGGGCAATCTTCACCAGGATGTAGTCGGTGAAGGGAAAGCGGATGTCGTAGGCGCACTTCAAAGCGTACAGGCGGTCGCCCGGCTTTAGCGTGGGCTCCATCGACCCCGTCGGCACGACGTAGGGCTCGACGATGGTCCAGCGAAGCGCTAACAGCGCCAGAATGAGCCACACCAAGGGCAGCTGACGCTTAATCTTATCTTTCCAATCGTTCATCTAAAGGACCTCTCGCACGATTTCGGCGGCTTTCAGAACGTCACTCCGACCGATATCGAGGTGGGTAACGGCGCGTATCCGGGACTCTCCCATCCACAAAAACCGAACGCCCTTCTTTTCGCAAGCCTCTAAAAAGGATTCCACCGAAACGGTCGGACTAGAGTGGTGGAAAAACACCATGTTGGTGCTTTGCGGGTGGTCTTCCACCCGGATGGGGCCGCCCAGTTTTTTGAGCTCCGAAGCAAGTAAACGGGCGTTCTCGTGGTCTTCGGCCATCCGCTTTAAGTGTTGGTCGAGGCCGTACAGTACGCCGGCGGTCAGGATGCCGCTTTGGCGGAGCGCTCCGCCCATGCGTTGCTTGAGAAGCCGGACCTCTTCTTTGTCCTTCTTGGGGAAGGTGAGGATGGCGCCGGTGGGGCAGCCGAGCCCCTTCGAAAAGCAGACCGTCACGGTGTCGAACATGGCCGTAATGCGTTTGACGTCCACCCCGGAGGCCAGGGCGGCGTTGAAGATCCGGCTGCCGTCCAGGTGCAGCTTCATGCCGTTTTCTTTCGCCCAAGCCGTCACCTCATCGAGCTGGTCCAGCGGCCAGGCGAGCCCTCCGCCCAGGTTGCAGGTGTTTTCGATGACCAGCAGCTTGGAGACGGGAAAGTGTGGGCTTTTGACGGAGTTGAAAGCGGCCTTGAGCTCCTTCACCCCGAATAGGCCCGAAGGTGCCGGGATGGGCTTGGCCAGCGCGCGGGCGTGCACGGCGGGGCCGCCGGCCTCCGCCCAAAAAACGTGGGCGGTGGAGGCGGCCAAAATCTCTTCGCCCGGGCGGCAGTGGATCTGGATGGCGATCTGATTCGCCATCGTCGCGGTCGGAAAAAAGTAGGCCTCGTCCTGCCCCAGCATCTTGGCCATGCGGGCTTCGAGGCGAAGGGTGGTCGGGTCTTCGTGCTCCTGCTCGTCACCCACTTCGGCGTCGGCCATGGCCTGGCGCATGCCCTTCGTGGGACGGGTCACGGTGTCGCTGAAAAAATCGATTCCTTTGAACATGAGCGAAGCATCATAGAGGGGGGGGCT
>JBGSST010000113.1:0-29007 GCA_041736915.1 Bdellovibrionota bacterium | reverse complement strand
CCACCGGCGAGACCCGTGAGCGCGCGCGGGCCACCACGGAGACGAGGCGCCTGAAGCTTCCCGCCGATTACTACAACGTTCTCTTCTCCCCCGACGGCAAATTCGCGATCGCCGTTGCCGAGGCGGGAGTTACGGTCATCGACCTGGCGACTGAAAAAAGCCGAGAGTTCCCTAAACCCGCGTCTCTACAGGAGCGCGCCAAGGAGCGCCGTAATGTCATCGGCTTTACTCCCGACGGAGCCCATCTGATGCTGACCGGCCAGGGAATGCAGCATTTCGTCGTTCCGTTCCAGAATGGCGAGGTCCTCTGGGATAAGCCACGGAACTTGATCGGGCCCGAAGCGGGCACGACGGACTACACGTTCGAACACGTGCCCCTCGATGTTCCCCATCGGGCCTTCTTGGGATTAAGGCAAAGGGGAGACGAACCGCCTTCTTTTCTTTGGGGAAACACGCAAACCGGAACCGTTGAGCGAAAGCCTTGGCCCGCGGAAATCCCCCGCGGCGTGCACAACAAGTATGGGCCCATTCCCGGTCAGCGGCGCTTCTACTTCATCTCCTCGGAAGGGGAACCCTCCAGGAACCAAAAGTTCCGGCTGTACGTGACGAGCTATGATGAGAAGCTGGACTTCAAGGTCGAGCACTCCCAGACCGTGTTCAACGACATCATGAACCACGTCCGCATTTCGCGCGACGGGAAGAGCCTCCTCGCCATTGGGTTCGGCAACAACGCAAACCAGGTCCAGATCGCCCCCCTGACCGGCGGACCACCGGTGCCGCTGCTCTCGAAGTCGGGCAGTCCAGAGTTTGGGGAACGTATCTCCTACAGCTTCATTCACCCCTTACGGAACGAGCTACTGCTGCTCCACTGGAAAAGGCCCACGTCGGGCATGAAGCTCGAGATCATCGACCTCGAGACCCGGCAGAGCCGGCAAATCCTCGACATCAACTACCACGTCACTAGCCCTCCGTTCGTCACGCCCGACGGCGCCTTTCTCTACCTTCCCGGAACGAGTCGCGGAGTGCTTACGATCGTGCCGCTGGAGGCACGACTCGAATGAAATGAAATGTAGGACTCTACGGTGGCCTTCTCCCTAAGGAAGGCTCAAGGGTCCGCCGCGCATTAGGTACATTAGGCCATCCACGCAGCGTCTTAATGGGGCCAGTAGTCGGCGAAATTTTCGGGTTCTGCGGTTGTCCAACCTGGGGGAGACTTCGCCGAATTGTTTGGCCAGCAGGCGACGGCGAATAAGCCGCTCTTTCTTTGAAGAAAGCACCACCGCCTTTCGTTCTCCCGCCACCACGCGAAACAATCCCCGCGGGGCGCTAATGTTGCCCAGGCGCCCGTTGAAAAAATTCCAGGAATAAAAGTAGTCGCCAAGTTTTGAATACTGATCCGTTCGCGCGCAAAAGGGTGGCTCGTGCAGCTTTCGTACAATCAGTTGGTAATCCTGGTGAAGCAATTCGAGGGCGTTCGAATAGCAAGTGAGGAGGGCATCCAACGCCACCTTTGGCTTGAGTTCGATTGGCAACTCCTCCCGGTGGTACAAAAGATAGTCATCGAAAATGAGGACTCCCCCCGGCTTCAATAGTTCCCAGGCTAAAACCGCATCGATCAGTACGGAACGGGCTAAATGAGATCCGTCTACGTAGATGAAGTCGAACGTTTCATCAGGGAACTGCCGCAAAGTTTTTCGCGAGTCGCCGTTTCGCAAAGTGACACGCTGTTCAAGGCCGGCCAGCCGTAAATTTCGAAACAAGGTGGGGCCCGGCTCTATTTCAACCGCCGTGGCCGTGCTCGAAGGATGAGTCAAAATGTTCTCAAACATCCAAAGCAGTGTGCGCCCTTCCAACACTCCGATCTCGAGGTACCGTAAATCAGGCTGTCCCTTTAGATGACTAAGGACCCGCATCCAGGTGGCAGCATGGGGAGACGTGAAATCTTTGCTGAACTGAGGGGAATCAGGCTCGTTCTTCTTCATTATTGAGCCTTGATCTTGCTGCCGGGTTAAAACCCAGTCAACCAGCGGCTCGAGTTCGTCGTTCCGCTTTAAATTCATCCCTTAAGGTAAAATTAGCTCCATGTCCCCCATTCTTGGTTTTGTGATTTGGTCCGTCTTTTCGTTTAACGTCTGGGCCACTAACCCCAATTGTCTGGTGGCCTTCGGTACGGTGAGTGGTGAATCCGACCTGGAGCTGGTGGCTCGGACCTACGGTGAGCTGGTCGACGAGTTGGGGAGAGGTTTGTCTCCCGCGAGTTTGAAAGCGATGAGCGAGGCCGCCGACCCGTTCGAAGTTCCCCGGCAAGCGGAGAACGATCAAGACTCTCTTCGGCAGAAGCTGAAAGAGTTCCAGGTCATGGTGGAGAAGAAGGGGTGGCTCAGTCCCGAAGCGAATGCCCGAGTAAAGGAGTGGCTCCTGGCACGAATAAAGGGCGGAGAAGGGGCGCGGGCCGATCAAGCTGGCGTAACGAAAGCGACCGAAGCGGACCTTCCCCTGCCCTTGGCCCCGGTCCACTTCAATACGCTTTCGTGGTCCCCCGATGGCCGCTACATCATGGCGAGATCGAATCCCGGGCCTGACCCTCTCTGGACGATCGAACTTTACGACCGGGAAACCCGCACCAAATCGGTCATCCCGGGCAACGGACAAAATTCAGAGTTCCCTTTTTTCTCCTCCGATGGAAAAGAGGTCATCGTGGGCATCAATAAAGGGCACAAGTTCCAATGCGCTCCGTTTCAAGACGGGAAAGTGGATTGGACGAAAGCCGTTACGATTGGCGAGGGGGATGGCCACAGCCTCTCCTGGCTTCATGCCCAAGGGTCTTCGGCCGACTACTTCGTTGGTGGAGATGCCATCACGAGATTTCGCTATGACCGGAAGAATCTTACGAGGACACCCGTTGATTTTGAAAGCTTCCTTCGCGAAGTGGAAGGACGCGGCTCCAATGAGCTGAGCCGGTGGGACTTCGCCCCCGGAACCGAACAAATGTACTTTCATTACTCGAGCCAAGGGGAAAAGGAGAACGTGGCGCTAGCCACCCTTTCGACGGAGGGTAAGCTTTCGTTCGTAGCGAAAATCTCTCTCGGCAAGGCGTTCAACCACGAGTCCGACGTCGTTGTGGCAAAGGGCGGAAAAAGCGTTTACGCCTGGAACCGGCGCCCCGGATACGCCGCCTCTGTGCAGATCACGGGAGCCCAAGTTCCCCTTTTCACCGGCAACAACCAGCCCGCCGTGCAGTCCATTGCTACCAATGCCGCAAACGATTACGTGGGCGTATTGCGCAAAGATGCCCATCTCGAAGTTCGGGATGGCGCGGGGAAAGTACTCGCCACGATCCGCGTCCCCCCAGGTTTCTTCGCGGCGAAGTTCACCGGCGACGGCAAGCGCCTAGTGCTTCATCCCGAATTTGGAGGAAACGCCTTCGAAGTGAACTATCCCCAGCGCCTTACCGGGAACTAAGTCATTCCAAGTGCGAATGAAGCATCCACGCGGCCTTGTCGTGGGCGCCGATGCGGCCTACGAGCAAGTCGTGGCTGTACTTGTCGTCCAGGTCTTCCAGCTTTTTGGCCGCCGTCAGGCAGTCGGCCGAAAATTTAACGTGGCTGTTTACTAGGCTACGCAGCATCTCGTCCGGCTTGGTGTTGGGGCCCGAAAGCTCCTTGATGGACGAGTCTTCCAGAATCGTCTGCAAGGATAGAGGCGCCGTGCCGCCAATCGCGCGAATACGCTCGGCGATCTCGTCCACCGCTTCCGCCTGGTCGCGGTACTGCTCGTCGGTCAGCTTGTGGATCGAGAAGAACTTGGGGCCGTGGTAATTCCAGTGCACGGCGTAAGTTTTCATGTAAAGCACGAACGCGCTCGAAGCGACGTTCGTTAGAATCTCGATCTGTTCTTTGTGGGAGGAGCCGGAGCTCTTTTTGTCATTCATAAGCGTATCCTTTTTGAAACACCGTCGCCATGTAGCCCTGTAGCGTTATGGCGATCGGGCTAGTTTAGAGTGGGTTTGACGCCGACTTCTTTGCGTTTAGTCGCGAGGTTTTCATTGCTATTGGCCGCGGCTTGAATGCGTCCGCGAACCCGCTGAGCCTGACCGTCGCTCTGCAACTTGGAGTTATCGAACCATTTACCCACCGTTTCCATGAGGGAGCCCTTGAATTCCAGCCACCGTCCGAAGATTTGAGTTTGATTCATTTTCATTCACCTCTGTTCAAGTCGTTATGTTGAAAAGAGGGATTGCAATCGACGTGCCCAGTTTTTGGGCCGATGATATTCCGACGCCATGTTTCGACGCATCTACCGAAAATTGAATACCGTGCTCCGGATCAAGCCCCAGCGCGCGGAGCTGCACTACCTGCTCAGCACGGCCAACCCCAAAGCGCTCCTGGCGGAGCGGCTGGAGTGGCTAGACAAGCTAATGATGTGGATTCGCACCTCCACGAGCGTGCGGCACGACTTCGATCCGGAGACGGGTCAGTTGCACAACGCCCGCATTCGCTTCGCCCTTTTCCTCCTCAAGCGGAACCCTGAATGGAAGACGAAGGTGGCGGCGGTGCTGCGGAACACCCTGCGCGAGACTTCAGCCCTCACGCTGTTCAGCCAGGTAGGACTGGGCCAGCACCGTGGGTTCGTGGCCGAGGCGCTCGACCGCATCTTTAAGAACCTGCTTCCGCGCCCGGCCAAAGAGTACGAGCTGTCGGAGCTGTTCCTGCGGATCTTCAAGGACGCCAAGGACGCCGTTTGGGTCGGGCACATCTCGGCCGGATTGGTGGAAGAGGTTTGCCAGCTGTATGTTTTTGGCGACGACCAGTCGGCCCCCGAAAAAGATTGGCACGACGACATGCGGGATGCGCTGCTGATTCTGAGCGCCCGCATCGGCATGTTGGGAACGTTGCCCGAACTTCTGCAGCGCTTGCGCACGGAACATTTGAAGGACCTCTCCTTTCTTCGGCTGAGCCATTTTCTGGCGGCGGTCGGCCGCCATACTCGCAGCTCGCCCCCCACCGCCGAGTGGGTCGAAGCCTGCCTTGCCGAGTGCGAAGCCAGCCGCCGTGACATCCAAGACGTGTTCACCAATCTGGAGCACAGCGGAGTCAGCGTGGGGCTCGTGTACGTGCTGGAAAATCTTTCCGACACCATTCGTAGAGCGGAGATCCTTCTACGCTTTCAGGTTCCCAGCACGGAAGTTCGCTCGGCCCTTATCGTTAATTTTCTCGCGATGCTGGTGAAGGATCGGCTCTCCCAGAAAACCCTGACCGATCTGGTAAAGACGAATTTGCATCTCATCGCGCGCAAAGCCGTGGAGCGCACCGGCGCTACGGGTGAGCACTACATCACCCGCACGAAAGCCGAGTACGTGGAGATGCTGCGCTCAGGCCTGGGGGGCGGCGGGATCATGGTGTTCACCACCCTGATTAAATTTACGATCGGCGCGATGAGCCTCGCTCTGTTTTTTAAGGGGCTCTTCTACTCGTTCAACTACGCTTTCGGTTTCGTACTTCTGCACTTGATGGGTTTCACGTTGGCGACCAAGCAGCCTTCGGCCACGGCCTCGACTTTGGCGGGCAAGCTCGCCGAATGGGAAGAGGACGGAGAGGTCCGCGAGTTCGTGAATGAAGTGGCCCGCATGGTGCGTAGCCAGGTGGCGGCCTTAGTGGGGAACTTAGCGTTGCTGATTCCCTTGAGCATTGCGCTCGACCTTCTCTACTTCAAGTGGGCGGGTCACCACTTTTTGACGGAAAAGAAAGCGCTCGCCACCGTGGAATCCGTACACCCGTTAAAAAGTTTTTCCATCTTTTACGCGTCGCTCACCGGAGTGTGGCTTTGGGTCTCGAGCTTCTGCGCGGGCTGGTTCGAGAACTGGGTGGTGTTCCAGAGAATTCCCGAAGGGGTAGCGTCGCAACGCCGTCTCATTCAAGTTTTTGGCAAAGAGCGGGCTGCGGCGATGGGCCAGTGGATTCTACGCCGGGCTACCTTGCTCGGCGGTAACGTATCCCTTGGTTTGCTCATGGGCTTCACCGTGGTCTTTGGAGAATTTCTGGGGCTTCCCATCGATGTGCGTCACGTGACCCTGGCGGCGGCGTCACTCACGCTGGCGATGTGCTCGCTCATGGGGCCGGCTTACAACGAGCATCAGCTGTGGCTGCCGTGGCTGGGAATTCTGTTGATCGGGTTTCTCAACTTTGCCGTGTCGTACGCCTTCACGTTCGTCCTCGCGGGTTGGGCTCGCCACGTGAAGGGCTCAAATTTGCGAAGACTGATGCGGGCCGTTAGCAGCCGCTTTCGCCACCATCCGGTGGAGTTTTTCTATCCGGCCAAAGGTTTGCCCAGTGTGGAGGCCTGACGTATCATTCGGGCAACACCATGAAACTACTTCCGGTCTGGCTCCTGGTACTTTGCCTTTCACCGATCGCGAACGCCGAGTACTGGCTTTCTAATCGTTTCGCGCAGAACTGCGCGGGCTGCCACGCACCGGGTCGCGTGAATCGGCCGGTGTCCGAGCGACGCTGCACCCTTTCCTGTCAGGGCTGCCACGTTAATCCCAATGGGGGTGGACTCGTTAGCTCGTACGGCATGTGGACCCAGCAGCATTGGCTGCGATCGGTTTTTGTAGAACGGATGCGTACCAACAAGCGTCCACCGGCCCCGTTTCCGCAGCAGCTATACGCCAAGCGGCAAACCCTGTCGGATGAGCAGAAGCTGACCGTGCCCGGTACCGGGGCTACTGCCTCACCGACTACGGCGGCGCCGCTGAATGGATATCCCATGATGCGGTCACGCGAGTTTCACGTCGACGAAAAGCTTTACGATCGCCGCGATGGCCAAGAGCACCTGATCGCCAGAGACGAGATGCAGTTTTTGGAACGGGTGCCGATGGACGATCCGTACCGCGAAGAGCGCGCTAACTCGGTTTTTGGCGGTGGCCACTTCCGTTACATGGCTTTCAATTACCTGGGTGCACCGCCGCCTGGCGTCTCGTCGAGCTCGATTTGGCCGATGTCGGTGGATATCGGCATGCGCTTTCGGCCGATTCCCAATCACTTCAATCTGGTCATCGAAGGCCGTTATCTAAATCAACCGCAGAACGGTGACTGGGATCAGACATTCACCAACGAGCCGCGTATCCGTTCCGCCTATGCGCTGTTCGATAACCTTCCGTACAATGCGTACCTTATGTACGGTCTCTACCGGCCGATGTTCGGGCTGTTCAACCCCGATCACACGATGTTGCCGAACGTGATCTCTGGCCTACGTCAGCGCTCCGTCTATAAGGCCGTCGGCATCGGGGCCGCGCCGAACATTCCCTTCTTTAACTTCAACTTGATTACGCCGCTGGCGTCGCCACTTTACGATCAGTCCAAGGGCTTCGTGATGAATATCGGCGGACGTTGGGTAATGTACGGCGCCTCGCTGGTTTTTTCTCTGTGGAAGACCCACACTCTCGACTCGCAGGGCAACCGGCTGAACAACACCATGTACTCTCTCACGGCGGGTGCTGCTCACCAGGGCTTTGTTTTAAACGGTGAGCTGTTGTACGTGAAGCGCGACTTTGCTCCCGGGGCATCGGACGCGGGAACGACTTTTTCGTTGCAAGGGAAGTACAAGCTGTGGCGCGAAATCTACGCTCAGGCGAACTTCTCGCTGGCGAATACCGCGATGAACCTCAAGCAGGGTGCCACCACCGAGTACTCGCTTGGCGCGCGCGGATTCTTGTTCGTGGGCACCGACGTGGAAATATTGTTCGTGCATCGCAAGAACGAGACGCCTACGTCTTCCATCTCCGCGAACGCGCTTCAGGCGCAGCTGCACCTGTTCCTGTAGTTACTGGTAGTTGAAGGCGTTGGTCTTGGTGCCGGTGACGTTGCCAGTATTGGTTATGACCACGTTCTTGACCCCGGCCGTGTTGGCGCCCGTGGTGCAGGTAATCTGCGTTTGCGTTACTACGGGACTGGTGCACGTGACACCGCCTACCTGAACGGTGGCTCCCGAGAACCCATCACCCGCGATCGTAATGCTGGTTCCGCCCGCGATTGGTCCGGTCGAGGGGGTTACCGTGCCGATCACCATGGTGAGGTTGAAGGCCCCGCGGCTGGCCGCTTTCACCACGCCGTTGGAATCCGCCGGATTGGTTAACGTTACGGAAACGCCGTTCTTCGCCACCGGCGCGTTGGGCGCTACGCAAATAGCATTCTGGGAATCGTTGATCTGGACCGTGGTGCAAGCCACGCCATCGACCGTGATGCTTGCCCCATCCACGAAGCCTACGCCCACCAAGGTTATGAATCGCGCGCCGCCACTTACCGGTAGGCTAGTGGGGTTAAGCGTATTAATGGCCGGAGTCGTGCGGAAATCGAAAGCATTCGTGAGGGTGCCGGATAAAGTATTTGTATTGGTCACGGTTACCGGTTGTAATCCGGCGGTCACGTTGTTTGCCGGCCGTGCCGTAATCACCGTGGCGCTGACTACTACTACCTGGGTCGCAATTTGACCGCCAATCTCTACTGTGGCGCCGCTTAGGAATCCGGTGCCGTTGATGCGCACATCGGGCGTGGTGGCAGTGTAAACGATTGGGTTGGGATAATAATTCAACGAGGGGTTCGGTTCTTTCACCTGAACGGAACTTACGGTAGGCGAAACTCCCGCCGTGTAGGCGAACGTGCCCGAGTTTGAGAACTGGGTACTGCTCAGGTTCGTAACCCTTACGGAGTATGTGCCTTCCGGCAAGGTGGGGGGCCGAACCGACGCGGTACACGTTCCTGAGGCACACGTCGCAGTACCGGTGACCGACAGGTTGTCGCCAAAACGGAAAGAGACTTGATTCGCGCCGGTGGCGAAGTTGGTGCCCGTAATGGTTACGTTGGCGGTGTTCGAGGACGGTACGGAACCGGGCGATATCGACGTAATGACGGGGTCGAGTGCGTAAGTAAAAGCGTTAGTCCTTACCCCAGGGTCCTGTTGTGAACCGGCAATTACCGGGTTGATGACCGTGACGTTGACTACGCCGGGCGCATGCGGCCCAGTGAGGCAACTAATCGAAGTGCTACCGGTCACGGTCACGGGCGTGCAGGCGGAGCCACCAAAATCGGCGGTGAGGCCCGATACGAAACCAGTACCCGTAATAACGACCGAAGTCCCCCCGAGCGTGGAACCTTGATTTCGTACGACCGTCGTGACGACCGGAGGAGTATTGTCGGGGGCACCGTTGCGGATCCAGTTACGAATTTTTAGGACTTCCGCCGGGGTCAGCGAGTAGTTCACGGCCGGGGTGGTCGTCGGATGAATTCCCGAGGCCACCCGGTATAGCGGGCTATATTGGTCGTCGAAGGGAATGATTTTCCCCGAGGTCATCAACTCCGCGTAAGTGCCGTTCACCTTCATTCCGCTCGGCGCACTATTGCTAGTATGGCACGAGGCGCACTTGGTCGTGAGAATGGTCGCGCGAATATCGGTGTAGCTGGCGGAAACCGTATAGGTGAAACCGGTGGAAAAGCGGTACTGATTGTCCCCGGTAAACGCCACCACATCCACGTTCTGTGAAAGATCGACGGGAGGTACCGAGCAGGTAACTCTGTCGGGAACCTGTACCGACACGTTCGTACAGGGCACCTCGCCCACCGTTACCGTGGTGTCGCTCTCAAATCCGTTGCCGGTAAGTTGGATCACCGTGCCGTTCGGCCCCTTGTTGGGGAATACGGCGGTAATGTCCATTCCGCCCGCGCCACCGACGCCAGCGTGAAACGCCCGCGATTTCGTGCTGGAGGTGCCGTCGGCCTGGCGAACGGTAATGTCGTAAGTTCCCGACGGTAAGAAGGGGGTCATCACGATGAGCTCGTTGGACGATTTAAACGTGATTTTGGAGGCTACGAATCGGCTACCAAAAATGACCGACGTCGATTTGGTGAATCCAAAACCCTGAACGCTGACGGCGGTCTCCGCACCGGCCGCACCGAACTTAGGTTCTAGCTCTTCGACTTTGGCCGGTGCCGTTTCGGGCGCTCCATTATCAATCCAGTTTTTGATCGAGCGCGTTTCGTCATAGCTCAAGGGCTTGCCCGGCGGCATGCGGCCGTTGGCAACGGAACGGTAGAGGGCGCTGTAGTCAGACTTGCGGGCTACGACGGAGCCGCTGTCCAAGATGGTTCTGTAACTGCTAAAGCTGTAACCGCCGCCCGGGTTTTCGTCGCTATGGCACGAAAGGCACTTGGGCTCGATGATATCGGCTTGAATCGTGGCGAAGGAAATGAACTCGTCCGAGGACGACACTGGATCCGCATCGTGCCCGCGACAACCGGCCAGCGTGGCTAGGCCGGTCAGCGCGATGGCCAAAACGAAACGGTAGACCACCATATTTTTTTCCACGTGCATCATGGTTATTGTTGCGAAGCCTCGTCATTAATCCAGTTCACGATCGCCGACAGGCCGGCGCTATGATTGGGATCGGCCGCGGTACCGCCGCAGTTCGATAGAAAACGGAACTCGACCGGATGGCCGGTGCCCTGGCAGCCGGTGGAGTCGGCGCGAGAAGGCTTAGTCAAAAGCAAAGACGAGTAAGGAGTCGCGAGATTAACGCGCGTGAGCACTTGCAAGCAGGCGTCACTTCCGTTGTAACTCAAATCCATTACCGCGTTCGCCGCCTGCGTGGGATCGCCGTGGCAGCGCGTGCATTGGCCGACGTACTGACCGTCAATCAGCACCTTTAGGTTGAGCACGTTATCGTAAACCTGCTGGAACTTGGCGGTCGATTTACAGCCGGGTTGGGTGGTCGTAAGGCTTGGTAGTTCGTCCGTAGCATCGCGCACCAGTAACTGAAAGCCGAGCGAGTCGCCCCCAATGGGGTCGACGTAGTCGAGCACCGTCTGCGAGCCCGACAAAGGGCGGAAACCCCAGATGGAAGCGCTTACGTCGAAGGCCATCTGACCCACCACGAAATTGAGGCCGGCGTAATTTGCGTACTTAGTGACTTTTCCGCCGACGGTCGGAATAACCGAGAGCACTTCGAGGCGCTGAGTATCGGTGGCGAGTACGGGGTTAGAGATTTTGTACGTCCCCAAGCTGCCCGGTGAGGGGTCGACGAAATGGGTAACGTCGACGGAAAAGTTTACCTTGCCTTGCAGCTCGCTCGACAGCTCCGTGAGATCCCAGCGAAACGAGGTGGGGGTCGACGTCAGCACGCCGGGCTTCGCGGGCTTTCCTTCCAGGGTAAGCGTCAACCCGCTCTTTAAGCTCTTGTTGCACTGGGGCGCCGGAGGAAGGCTGGTCTCGGCCTCGGCCCAGGCTTGAATAGCGGAGATCATGGACGTCGCCATGACTTGGCATTCGGCGGCGCTGCCGCAGTTATGCGATTTTTCGATCTTCGCCACAATGGGCGAGCCTGCGGGATCGTTTAACTCCACGAGCCCCAACACGGCGTTGTAGGCCTGCGACAGGTCCGAAGAGCTGTGCGCGAACGGACCGCGTTTTGATTTGCCGTCGTGGCACTCGATACAACGATAACCGGGAGTAAGAATGACCCGGCGAAGAGAGCTGTCGAAGTTCGCCTGGCGCTTGGCGTTGATTTCTGGGGGCTCGGAGTTACAGGAGTTGAAGGTGGAAGACTGGCCGCCCGGATCGCAGCCGCCCACGACGAACGCGGCCCCGCCAATTACGGCGAGCGCGAGCTTTCTCCAGTTTTTTATTGCGCTTACGTACATCAAATCCCTCAACCCGATTTTAAGAAACGACTAACCGAAACAAGTCTTTTGCATAATTTGGTTCGTGACGTTCTGCGGGAATCCCGCCGCCGTCATTACCTGCGGAAAATAGGCTTCGAGCCCCGCGAGCTTGGCGTAGTTCCACGCCATGATCGCTGCGGCCTCGCGGCCTACGCTGCCCAAAAAGGTTCCCGAAGCGATACGGCCAGAACTGTTCGACGTCTCACCGATGTAGTTGATGAGGTGCTGCGTGACCGCTTTACCTCCGGGGGCTCCGGGGCGCGCCCAGCCGGACCGAACCAACGTCATGTTCCAGCAGCCGTACGAACCATCGTCGCCCTGCCATGACGACTCGGTCGCGGGATCGCTGACGGCATTGTTGGGTTTGTTCGTCGCCGAAACGCTGCCGTCGCTTTGAACGATAATCAGCGCCGGTACGCCCAGATGATTCGAGAGGCGGGTAATCCAGCCGAGAATCATCCCTAGCTCGTTATCCCGCGCGTCGGAGGTAGTGACCGACTGATCGTGATAGTCGAAGCCGCCGCGATTGATCGCCACGAAGGGGTAAGCCCCGCGGAATCCACCTAGGATCATCGTACGGATCTTATCCAACTCGTTGTTGCTGGCCTTAAACTGCACATCCGTGGTGCCGTTAGGAATTCCGAAGATTCCTTTGATGGTCGCGTCGGACGCCGGGTTCAAATTACTTTCGGTCAAGCTCGTCGCCGGGTTAACCCGTGTTCGCAAATCGGATGCCGCCAACGAATGGATGGCCTTGAACCGGGTCTCTTGATCGCCGTTACCGAGCTTGGCGAGCTTTACGCCCATGTAATGCTCGATGCGTTCGGCGAGCTTATGGAACGTCGGCGTAGTTGCTCCCGCCGTAGCTAGTGGGCTGCAGAATGCGCCGACGCTAAGCTGCGTGGCGACGGTGCCGCCGGCGGTAATGCGAATATTGAAGGGATCGTTCACGACCGTTCCCGCTCCGTTGCCGGAGGTGGAGTTCACATTACCCAAAATATGCGCCGCATCCGGTTTGATGCTCGCCAGCTGCCAAAGCCGGCTGATAAATGGGCCAATGCCGCCGGGGCAACCTGGGGTGTTGTCGTTCCCGGTAACGTTGGCGATTCCGACCGATAGAACGTTATTCAAGATGGTCGACGCTTGCGGATCGGTGTTGATCTCCTGCAGCCACCGTCCGATGACGTGGTTAGCGTAAGGGATCGCGGCGCCCGCCGGATTTTTGTAAAAATAGGCTGGACCAAACCCGGTAAAGATACCGTCGGTCACGCTGCCTTGACCGGGGTCAATGGAGTACCGCCCCCAGAGGCTGCTGTTGACGATGGTGTTATTGTCGACGCCACTGGCCCGACGCGGAATGGGACCCATCCGGCTTCCGGCGGCACCGCCGCTACAATGAATGCTGAAAACGGGAAGCTGGTTTAGCAGGTTGCCCGCCTCCGCGCGTTCTTGCATCAGAAACGTGTAGAGCAAGGGGTTGAGCGTGCTGAGCCCGACGCCGAATTTTGCGCTCTCCGAGAAAAGCTCACGGCGCGAGAGTTCAACACTTTTTTTGGTACGACGTTTCATATTTGTCATCCTCCGTGCCAGGAGTTGCCCATCAAAACCATGGTGACGATCATCGAGCACAACAGTCTCTTGTCGGCCGCGCTGCCCGGCGTGAGCAGCGGGTATAGTTCATTCATTGCCTGGACGAGTGAATTGATCTCCGCTTCGGTTCCGTCTACGCCCGTAAAATTGCGTACGATGGCGCGCGCCACGGCGATCTTCACGGATTCGGAAGCCATGCTCGACAGCGGTGCGGCCGGCCCTGCGTCGTTCGGCAACGCAGTCGTACCGAGTAAGAGCGACGTCGGAATCTTTCTCGTGGGGTCGGAAAGGGCCTTTTTGGCATCCTCGGCTACTGCCGCCACGGCAATGGCCGAGGTTACCGCCAACGTGGCCTTGTAAGCCGCGACGTCCGCGGCCATACCACCGTTGTAGGAGAGATCATTCCGGTTAGTAGTGTAGGTATCGAAGACCGACGAAATGTCCTTCCAATCTTTGTTGACCGCCGTGTTCGACATTCGCAGCAAGTTGTTACCGGTAATCACCCCGCGCAGAGGCACCTTGGGGCTCATCGTAACGTCGTTGCCGGTAACGATAACGGGAAGTGAGTTTCCCTTGTTACAGCCAACGAGCGTGGTGAAGGCGAAAATCGCCGCGAGTATAATTCTCATTGCGCACCTACCGTGTACCAAACCGCAATGCGGCCGTAGAGCTTGCGGAAGTTGGCTTCCTGATAAAACACATCGGTGAAAGCCTTAATGGTCTCGCTCTGACCGTTGAGAATGTCCCACTCGTCCTGCGTAAAATTGGTGATGCTGAACAAACGGTTCATGTACATCTGGGCAACGACGCGTTTCACGAAACCTTCGTGGTAGCCGCGGCTATTTCCGATGATGTCCGCGATCTCGCCAAGCCCTTGGCCTTCGATGTACTTCACGCCGGGTGAGTACTCTTTAACCGTGTGCTTGCTCTCGTTAATCCCGTAAATCTGATTTTGCTGCTGGGTGAAAAAATACTTGAAGCTGGTGTTTACGACGTTGCGCCCGCCGTCCGGTTCGATCACGTTGAGCTTGTCGCGGAAGAAACGTTCGAACTTCACCAGCTGATTCGCAACCGGAGTCACCTGCTTATCGAGATAAGCGCCTACGCGCCAATCCATTCCGGAATGGCATTTGATGCAGTCGGCGTTGTACATGGGGTCGCTGGAGGGAATATCTTTTCGAATGCCGTCCGTGGGAATGCCACCTTCGGAGCGAAGGGCCTCCATGCTCGCGAGAAACAGATTCTCGTTCACGGCCTTTTCGTTGCGCCGGGCCGTTCCGCCCGCATCAAACTCTTTCGCCCAGGTCCAGCTGGTCAGAATGCCCGTGCCCTGCGAAATCGGGCGCGGAGCCTTTTGTAAGGCGGTGCGCGGATTCGTGGAGCTCCACACGGCCATGTAGTGGCCAGTGTTGCAGTCAGTTCCGGAGGTGATGAAATTGCTCGTGTTACAAGCGGCATCATCAATGGCGTAGCCGACGCCGCGAGGAGTTTCGGTAGGATCGAAGCAAACGAAATCCGAGGTCAAAAGCTCGAGCGGCGTCATGTCGTACTTCACCGCGCACAACATCATCGCCGTAATATCGTTGCGTTCACCGACCGCCGTTCCCGTGTTGTTCACGGTCTGCATCAGATCCGCGACCGTATTGTTGTAGAACGCGTCCGCGCCGGAGGTGGGGTGGGTGATCGCGTCGGCCGCACCGATATAGTCCTGAGCAATCACTTTACTGAGAACCACGGGATAGAGAGGGTTGGTATGAAGCAGAAACTCACCGCTCGTAAGGCGACGGTATAGACCAGAGGCGATCTGGTACTGCACTTCGGTCGGGCCGTCGGCGCGCGTCGGGGCACCAGTAAAGGTGGCCAATGCGGCAGCACCAACCATGAAGGCCGAAAAAGGGTGGTTTTTGGTCATGCTTAAAACCCATTCAAAAAACGTTCAAGCTAAGGTCAAGCTGTGGGGAGGAATCGAGAGTTACACGCGGCTGTGGTTCGTATTCATTGAGGATAGCAAGGGTGTGTCGCTGAATTATGTCGGAACGCACACTTTCCCGCCCTGCGAAACCGGGGCCAACCGGCAGTCCGGTTTTCTTCAAGCTGACAACGGATTTCCGAGCCTCTATAACGAGGGTTACCTGAGCAAACGGAATAAGATTTTTTCACCATGAAACCAGCGGCCCTCCCCAACCGTTTTGATTCGCCCTGGGAGCGGGGGGCCTCCGCGTACGGATTGCTGGTTTTTCTTTTCTACCTCGCGGTGAATTTGCCCGGCCGCGCGCGCGAACCGGCGGAGTGGTTCTTTTGGCTCGAACTGGTGGCGGTTTTTCCCCCGCTGTTTTGGCGAGTGCTCGACCCAACCATGGGGTCGATTAGGCGGCTCTTGGCGGTCGGGGGTGGAGTTCATCTAGCCTTTTCTCAGTTTTCCTCCTCGTACGACTTCTTCGCTCGCGCGACATTGGGCTCGGTGTTCGAATGGAGCCACTTGCCCCTGTCGGCGGTGGCGTCGTTGGCCACTTTGGGCGGCTGTTACTGGATAGGCCGCGCCCTCTCACGGCGCATCGCCATTCCTAAGCTGATCGCGGCGGGCTTCGTGCTCGGCATTACCCGCACCGGCGAGAACCTAGTAGGTTTCCCGCTGTTTCACGTTCGTCACTTAATCGACGTCCTGATCTTCGCCGGGTTTGCCTGGTTTTCGTGGACGGTTTTTTTTGGCAAGCGCGCAACGAGTGGCTACTCCCCGAAAGCAAAGAAGCTTTGGGTTCTGTTTTTTATCGCGTGGGCGTTGCAACCGATCGCGCAGCTTACCCCTTCGTCGTTGCACCACTACTCATTCTTCGCCGGCCCCATGGAGCTGGTGCGTATGGGGGGCCGCCTGCTTTACGACGTTCCCGCGCAGTACGGGTTCTTGAGCATTTTGGTTCCGGCGGCGCTTCCCTTTTCGGCCATGAAATCTTTTCAGATCGTGATGGGGTTGATGTTGGCCGCGCAGGCCTGGCTGGTACTGGAAGGGCTTTTGTCCCTTCCCCTCAAACGCTTCCGGCTAACGTGGGCCGGGCTAACCGCGTTCGTCGTCGTATTTCTTTTGCCGGGTGACCACTCCGATTTGGGCGCCTTTACCTATCCCAACACCGCCGCCTTTCGCTTTTTCCCCGCCGTGGTGGCCGCGTGGCTACTGGCGAAGCGAGACAAAACACCGTTGTGGGCGTTGGCGTTGGCCTTTGTCGTCGGTAGCTTCTGGGCCCTGGAAAGCGCGATGTTTTGCTTCGGGGCGTGGGGCTATGCCGTAGCGGCGGAAACCCTGGCGGTTGCCAACGGCTCGCGCCCGTTCGACGAGTTGAAGAAGGCCGCTCCGAGAATTCTCACGCCGGTGGCGAGTGTATTGGTTTTTGCCGCCGTGATTGAAGTTTTCTACCGCACGTACTTCGGCGTGGCGCCCGAGTGGGGCGCGTTCCGCGAGTTTTCGAAGCAGTACGCCGAGACCTTCGCCATTTCGCCAATCGATCCGCGGGGGGCGCTTAACTTGCTGCTGGCCTTTATCGCCCTCTACGGAAGTTGCTTGATTGTAGAGTTGCGGCGCACGCGCGGAAGAGACCTTGCCGGTAACTTTGCTTTCTTGGGGCTGATCGTCGCCACGTTCGCCTACTTCATCGCGCGTAGTGACGCCATCAACGCCATCACGTTAATCGCCCTTTGGATCGCCGTATTTTTCTCCGCGTTACCGCTTTTGTCGTCGCAGCTCAGCGGTGAGTGGAAGTCGGCGGTGGTAATTGGGGCATTCTTATTTTCCGTGGTCTTCGTGCCTTTTTCGTTGCCCAATCCGGTTAAACGTAATTTAGGGCGCTACGTTCGGCAGTGGGCCATGGTGGCGGGGGTACGGCCGCTCGACGATATCTATCCGGCGCTGGCGGCCGTAGAAAGCGTTCGTGATAGGACCCTTCCCTTTTTGAATCTCACCGAGAACAAGTTTCTCGTGCCGTCGATCTCGGTGGAATCTTTCCCTTACGTTCCCTTTTCACCGATTCATCCGGCCGAGCAGTTCATCATTCTCCCTCGCGAACGGCGGGACGTTTATATGGAACGATTCATGGCCTGGCACACCCCGCCACGCGTGCAGGTGTTGCGGGGTTCGAAGGAAGACGAGTTCTCGGTTTCTTCTCTGGAAAAACTGGGTTCGCGTTATAGCTTAGAGGCCCGCGTGGCGGCCACTCCGGAGCTATGGCTCGAAACGTACCGGCTCAAATAGCCCCCGGCTTTCATCCACCACAGCACGGCCAGTAGTGGCAGGGCATACTTGTCCCACGCGATGTGTGCTTTGATCATCAGGGCGGCATTCACCAGCACGAAGGTGGCGGCGAGCGTCGGCTCCGAAAAACGAATCACCGCCAGCGTGGCGAAACCGCAAAGTATCGCCACCCGCGCGAAGTCCGAGGCGAAATAGCGCAGCCCTTTGTCGAGGTAACCCATCTCTTTAAAGGGGTAGTCATCGGGGTTCTGCACGGGCGGAAAGAGCGAGAAATAGCCAATGGTGAGAACGAGAATAACGGCGAGGCGCCGACGATCTCCCAGGGCCTTCCCTAGCTGGAACCGATCTTCACCGAACAAAATCGCTTCGAAGGTTACGAAGTAAAGTCCAACGCACGCCAGAAAGTAACCGGCATTCTGCGGCAGCAAACTCAACCACGACGAGGTCGCGACGAACTGGCTATTGAGAGCCGTGCGCGGACCCGGGCCGCCAAAAAAAAGGATCCACCCCACCAACGCGAGCGAGGCCAGGCCCGGTACGAGCCACGTCACCTTCTCTTCCCAGTAGCGCTTGCGGGCGCCCGAGTCGTAGGCGGCCCAGCCCGCCATCGCCGCGGGAAAGGCTACCGCGTACTGACGGCTGGAGATCGCAAGTACGAAGCACACCGCCGACCAGCCCCAGTGGCGTTTCAGAGTGAGGGCAACGCCAAACAGGCTTAGGGCGATCGCAAATTGATCAGTGTAGACGTGAGTGGCGACACCAAGAAAGTAAGGGCACGCGAGCAGCGCCAAAGCGCAGCGCAGGGAAACGGAGGTGGCCCGACCGGCGGCGAAGAGAATCGTCATCAGAACCGCGAACGACAGCAACAAGTTCGTCGCCCTCGCCATCCAAACTCCGCGCCCGAAAAGCTGTTCGAGGGCACCGTAAGTTACGAAAGGCAGCGGCGTGCTGAGATCGTTGTAGCTACGCAATGATTCCAGCGACGGCGGAAAGGTTTGGGCGAAATACAGCGAAGTCGGCCAAAAGTGCAGCTCGTCTTTACGAAGGGGAAAGGCCAACCCGTCCAGAAACAGGTAAACAACCAGATAAACCAGCAGGAACGGTAGGATAGCTTGCCAACGGGGCATGCCATTACTTAACCCAAAATCGACACGCTGACATTGACCGTTCGCGTTAACATTGGTGAATCCTTACTGCGATCCGGCCCGAAACCACCTGGGGGTACCCCTATCCCTGGGGTAGCGTCGTTTTCTATGATTTGGAGCGGGACTTTTGCGGCGGCACTGGTTTTTTGTCTGACCCTTCCCACGATGGGCTACGGAGGGGATTACTACGATAGGCATGCTTCGCAAGAGTCCTCCACGCTCACCGTCGCGGCGGTGGACCAGGCCATCAGGGCGGAAACGCCCGCGTTTTCGAGCGTGGAAACGTTTCTGGCGTGGTTAGAGAAAGAACATCCCAAGCACCTGTCGGGTGTCACCTTCGTGCGAAAAAGCAAAAGTGCGCAAGACGCCTCCGATCGTCATCCGCGCGCCATTGTTTTCGGCCCCGATGCAAAATTTCTCTATACGTTCAACGGCGATCCCTCGCAGAAGGGTTACCTGAAGGTCGAGATCATAGCGTTCGACGGAAAGACGTGGGACTTTCGCGAGCTGACATTCGCCGAAGACGGTAAGCGGCGTCCGGAGCTGTCGGCGTCCAATCCGGCCTCGTGTACCAAGTGCCATTACTCTCCTTTGCGTCCGATCTGGCAGCAGTACGATATTTGGGAAGGGCTTTACGGGGAGGACGATGACTCCATTCGCGATCCCGAAGAAAAATACACCAAGCTGGACAACTCGCCCTACCCCGGCCGGCTGGAAAAATTTCGCGACGAGCTCGCGGGGTATCGATCGTTCCAGGAAATTCAAGGAAAGCATGAACGGTACGGAAAGCTGAAGCTGCCGACGAATTCGCCGGTGGCCCCGTACAGCCCCACGCGGCGCGGACAGCTTGGCCGGCCGAACTTGCAGCTGACTAAGGCGCTGGCCCCTTTACAGGCAAAACATTTGGTGTCGCTCATGCGCAAGGACGAAAAGCTTTTTCGCGCGGTGGCCCCGGCGCTCGTGCGCGATGTGATCCTGCCCTGCGAAGGGGACCAAAGCGTTAAGTACCAGGCCCGGGCGCTGGTGGAGCGGCTTTATCCGCGACGAGCGATCGCCAATTACGCCCACAAGGGGTGGGCTGGAGAGAACTCTTTACGGGGCTCACTCTACTCCGCCTTCGGCCTCGAACATTTTGATTACAATACGGGCCGGCTTCCCGATCAGTGGAATTTTTTCGTGGGGGGGTTCTACCTCGACGTATACGTCGCCAAGGAGGCCTACCGCCAACTTTCCGACGAGATTGAGCTGCCCGCGTTTACCCTGTCGACCAGTTACAACTACGATGTCGAGATGGACGTAGGTCCGAAGTCCGCCGCGCTCGAACGTTCTACCCAGTTCGCCATGTGTGAAGTGCTGGCGAAGCACATCGATTTTTCCGTGAAACCGAGTGCACCGCTGACCGCAACGGCACCGTTGTCGACCTGCAAAGAATGCCATTCGGGAAGTAACCCCGAGGCTCCCGCAATGGATTTGGAAGGTCCCATCGGCCAAACGCTGTTCACTAAAATCATGGACCGGGTCACCTCGAAGGATCCGGCAACCCAGATGCCGCCCAATCGCCCGCTTTCCCAAAAAGAGATTGAGGCGCTGAAGGCGCACCTGTTAAGTAAAAACTAGGAGTTGGTATGAAGCAGTTAATCCTGTCCGCTTTGTTGGTTTTTTCGGTTCTCGCCCAGCCGGTACAGGCCGGGGACGAGCCCCTCGCCCTGACGGAGGCTGAGGCTAAAGCTTTTTGCGATAAGTGGTTACCCAACTTCGTGGGGGGCGAACCGGCAGTGGACAAGCTGCTGACCTTCTACACCGAAAATACGTATTACGAAGATCCGAACGTACCGGAAGGGTTGCGTGGCAAGGCCGCCGTGGGCGGATTCCTCAGGGTGCTTCTCAAGAAGTACCCCACCTGGAAATTCGATATCGTGGGCTTGTACCCGACCAAAAAGGGATTCGTATTGCAGTACTCGGGCACCATTCCCGTCGAGAACGGAAAGGTGATCAAGAATTTCCGCGGCATCGACATCATCGAGCTGGAAGACGGAAAGATCTCGCGACAACTAGGCTACTACGATCGCCACGTCTTTTTTGAGTGACGCTTTGGCCTCAAAAGGTTTTGCGCTAGCCGGCTTTGCGGGGTTTGACGGAGCATACGCGTTCGTTGCGGGCGCTTAGGCGTTTTTTGAAGCCCTTCGCGGCGGCCGAATAGCCACCGTCGTTACCGTCGACGAAGTGCACGTGGTTGCCCTGCGCCCGATTGAAGATGAGGCAGGTCATCAGGGCGCTATCCGACGTGTGAATGCCGTAAAGCACCTCGTCCCGCTGGGCTTTAGCTTCCAGCATCGTCTCTAATCTTTTCAGCTGACCGTCGCTAAGGTCGAGCACCATGCGTAGCGTGCCGTCGAACTTGCGGTAGTCGGAATTCTCGACCAGCTCTTTGCGGTACTTATCGCCGTTCTTTTTGAGCAGCGTTTGCCACAGCACGCTGAAGAGTAGCGTGCTACTGAAGCTCCACAGCCAGTACTTCAGCTTACCCCACACTCCGGGGGCGAAGGTGCGGGCCTGCGTTTCCTTGCTGTAAGTTTTAGGCTTCAAGCTCAGCGAAAGCTGCGACGGCGAGATGACGGGCTCTTTACCGGCTAGCATCTCCGTCACGAGGTTCATGACCTCTTCATAATCTTTACGGGCGACCTTCGGGTCGAGGCTCACGCTTTGCACGAGAATCGCGGTCATCTGGCCGCGCTGGCTCTTTACGGGATTCCAGCGGCACTCGAGGCCGGTGGTATCGGGCTGATTTTGTAGCACCTGATCTTCCACCTCGTAGTTTTCGTGGAAGGGCGGATGCTTTACCCAGTTCTCGGCCTGCATGAGACCGTCTCCGCCCAGCGCCGACTGCACGATGTGCGACGACACGCGGAACTTGGCGACCTTGAGGTCGAAGTTAGCGGCGTACAGATGCCACACGGGCACCATGCCAATGCGAAGCTCGAAACCAAAGTTGTTTTTGGCGAGCTGCTTGGCCCCCAGCAAGGCTTGCTGAATATTGGGCACTAGCTCGGGCGGGCTCAAGAAAGTGGCGCCGTCGCCGCCGAATACGTAGAAGATCTCATGCGGCTTGATGGCATTTAACACCGCCATAACGGCCGAAGCGCCGACGATGTTCACGTCTTTGTAGCGCCCCTCCTCGGTTGCCTTCGTGGAACCACGGATGTCGCTTACGAAGAGGTACCAGTCTTTAGGCACGTCGGCATAACGGGTGAAGTCCGCCACGTCTTCAAAGCTCGCAAACACGGGAACTTCTTCCAAAAACGCGTTCGTAGTGGGTTTTAAAGTGGGAGCCATCCGAAAGAGTTATCGGCAGCCCTGGATAAAAACTTCAGTGAAAAATAGCTAGATTCCGCCGTGATGCCGAAGGTTTAGCAGTCGCCGGTTGGTCAAAATGCGATCGCTGCGAAAGCTGCGCGACAGCTCGGCCCAGCTCACCAGCGCGAGAAACCCCATGCCCAGCAGCGGCACGTTGGAGAACTGAAGCACGTGATTCCAGTGCCGGCCTACCACGGCCTCGGTGGTTAGCCCCACGGTGGCCAGAAAAGTAATCACCGCAAACCAGGGGCCGATCGCGGAAACGCCATTCGCCCGGCGCAGCGACGCTTGCTCGAGTAGTCCGCCAATCGCGGGCAGATAAAACATGTAGTAGTGGGGGCGCGCCTCGGCGCAGAACAGGGCGCTCATCGCCATGGCCAAGGCCCAAAGGTTGCGGCTGCGATCGACCTCAAACGAATAGCTCTCGCGGCGGCGATAGCCCAAGAACAGCACGAGCGCGAAACAAACCACGAACGCCCATTGCGCGATGGCCATCGCCTGCGCCTCGGACGCGTTCTTGGCGGCGAGCACGCGAAACACGCCGGCGGGAATACTTTGCAGACTGTCCCATTGCAGAAAGAGGCTCGTGTCGGAGTGCAGCGTGAAGTCCTGATACAGCTCGAAGAAAAGCCGCGAAGTTTCGGGGCCGTGTACGAGGTAAATGCCCAGCACGGCCAGTAGTGCCCCTATGACGATGCCGTGACGTTCCGAACGACCGCGTCCCACCCAGTAGTAGGCCAAAATCCACACCGGAAACAGGCGGGTGGCCACTACTCCAGAAACGAGGATGCCCGCGGCCGTTCCCCCTAAAGCCCCGCCGCTCAGCGAAAAGATCTCGGCCCACACGAGTACGGTGAATAAAAACAGGGTGAGGTCGCCGCGCTGAAACTGACTGTGTACCGGATTGATCGAAAGCACGAACAGGATGAGCCACGGCAAAAAAGCGCCGTAAGGGCTGGACTGCGGATAGAGCTTTGCCATGCCCGCCCAAAACAGGAATAGCATGGCGATCTGGGCCGCCGGCCACAGGACTCGCTGCAGCGTCTCGAAATCGCTACCGCTTCGCCAAGCCGCTACCACCCCGGCAAGCATGAGGCCTGCCATCAACACGAGCCTAATCCGGTTGAGCATCCTTTAAGGGTTAGCTGGGTTCGCTATCCGGAACAAGGCGCGCCAGGCCGACAAATCATGCCTCTAGCGGTACGTAGGCCGACAGCACCTGATCGCTCAGGTGGCCCAAGCAGCTCAAGTTGGGAAATCCCGGCCCCTGACTGACCGCGGAAAGCATCGGCAGGTGCAAAAACGGCCGTACGTTTTCCAGCGATAGCGATTCGGTGATGCGCATTTCGAGGTTCGAGTCCGTAAGTGCGGAGATATCCAGCCGCGCTTTGATCCGCTCGCGGGCTTCCACGGTGAGAATCTCCTCGAACCAGCCCCACGGATCGAATCCGATCGCGAAGACGATGTAGTTGTACTCCCGCTTCTCACTAGCCTCACCGTACTGCACGGTAGCCATCAGCTGCTGAAGGGAATCGACCTCGATGGCGGTGAGGCGGCCCGGGATGATCTCCAGGCACTCCATCTCGTCGAGCTGCCGTTTGATCTGCACGGAAAACACGCCGCGATCGGTACGCTGAATGAAATCACGCCGGTTCTCGACGGTAAGCTGAAACCAGTTGGCCTGAAACGGATCGGTGTAAACGTGGTTCTCCACGTAGCTCTCGCCACGCGAGTAGTTCATGGCTAACGGACTGATGACATCCACCGCTTTTACGTGGCGCGACGCACCTAGCGTGACCGCGATCGACGCCGCGGTTTCACCCGTGCCGACCACCGCAAAACGGGCACCCTCTTCGTGCGTGTACTTCTCCCAGCCGCGCCAGAAACGATCCGTCGACAAAATACGATCGTCGGTCGGCAGGCCTTCCGGCATTCGCGGACGGCCGGGGCCGGTCAGCACGAGGCCATGGGCCATCACGTTGGTGAGTGACCCTTCTTTATTGTGAACACTCAGGCTCCACTGGTCGCCGTTGTAACCGGCGGAATCCAAACGGCCGATGACCAGTTCGGTTTCACCCTTAACCTTGTCCCAGATCCAGTTTAGGTACTCGGCCCAGCGTTTGTGCTGCGGAGCCGGACGGCCGCGATCGATCCAGTCGGAGTACCGGTGCGTTTCGACGAGAAACGACGTCCAAGAGAACTCCTGCATCACGCGGTTCACCTTCGCGTTCGGTACGGTTCCCCAGCAAAACGAGGCGTAGGGAAACCCTACGTCTTTCTCCGGTGACGTGCCGAGTGATTGCATTCCGTTGGTGAGGCCTGATTCGGCCACCCAGTGCGAGGCAATGCCCCGGCGATCGATGAGGCACACCTGCGGCACCTGAAAGCCCAGGCGGCGCAACGCCGATGCTTTGGCGGCGATGGCGAGCCCCTTGGGGCCGGCGCCGATGACGGCGAGACGTTTCTTAAACATGGGCACCTACCGTAGCGGCCACGGGGCGCGAGAGATTTAGGCACTGGCTATTCGACTCGATACATTCGGCGATGCGCCTTCCGATGAGCGGGGCCAGCGTGAAGCCGGTACAGCTCCAGCCCACGGCCAGCAGCAGATTGTCGTATCTTTCCGAGTAGCTCAGCAGGCCGTTGAGATCTCCGGTGTAGGCCTCCGCCGCGCGGATACCGCCTAAGATCGTGGCGTTCTTGATCCAGTTCATTCTCGTCGATAGACGACGCTTCGCCTCGTTGGCTTCGCGTAAACTTATCGACTGCAGCAACGCTTCCGCTGATTCGGAATGCTCTTTCAGGCAACCACCCACGAAACTTCCGTCCGGGGCCGGCCGTCCAAAAGTTCCGGCATCGAGATCGATGAAAAAGGGATCGGTCGGTCCGTGTTCCTTGGCTTGCCGGCGAAAGTGGTTCACCTGCAACACGCGGGTAACGATAGGAAGCTCCAGCCCCAACTTGCGGCAAAGCTCTGGCGACCAGGCACCCGTGGCCATGATGATCCTGTCGGCCGAGAATGTATCGCCATTCTGCGTGACCACGCTGGTAATGCGATTACCGCTTACCGTGAAGTCCACCACGGGGTTGCCCACCGAAAGTTCCGCGCCTACATCGCGTGCGCCGTCGACCCAAGCGTCGGTCGTCTGCCAGGGGCAGGCGTAGCCGGCGTAGGGTTCCAGAATCGCGAAGTCGTCTTCGCACCAGGTGAAACCGGGATACCGTTTCTTGCCCTCGGTGGCGTCGAGAATCTCTAGCTTTAGCTCCCCGCGGTTCAGCTGCGGCAGCCGTTTGCGAATCAGGTCGAGCGAGTTCTTCTTCAAAAAATAAAGCGAACCGGTTTGCACGTAACCTGCGCAGCGGCCCACCAGCTCTTTGAAATTTAGGTAATACGGCACGCTATCTACCGCGAGATCCGTAGTGCGTGGGTTGCGATGGTAAACGCGAATGAGCGAGCCCCACGATCCGGTCGAGCCGCGGCCGAGGTTCTTTTTGCCCTCGATAAGCAGCGTGTTGCGGATTCCCTTTTCGGAAAGCGCGTGCAGCGCGGACGAGCCCACCGCCCCGCCCCCAATTACAATCACGTCGTAGTTCTTCATGCTCTTATGGCTTTCAGGGTTTGGATACCCAGCAGGGCTTTTTCGAAGCGATCGGTAAAAAGCGGGTGGGTGGCGGCCGTGGTGCCCGCGGCGATCACGCCGAAGTGCGTAGGCCACTGGGTAGGCCGCGCGTTCTCCCACTTTTCGAACCAAGCCGACCCCGTTTCCGGCATCAGCGGGTAAACCATGGCGCCCAGTAAGCGCGCCGCCGACAGAACTAGCGCACTTCCGGTGGCGAAGCGTGCGGCAAGGGCCGGATGACCCGAAATGCTAAGTGCATGATCCGCGCGAATCGAAATGTCTTCCACGAAACGATCGAGCAGACCGACAAGGCGGTTCATGGAGAAGCTCTCCACGCGGTAGTAGTAGGCCGCTTGGGCCAGCGCATCTTCTCCACGTCGCACGAACGCTAGCTGGGACGGGTTGAGGCTTTTGGCCGCGGCCGGCATCGTTCCGCCGTGAAGCTCCGTTAGCTTATCCAGCTTCTTCGCGAGTCCGTTCCACTTGGCTTCGAGTATGTGCCGAACGCGGGCTTCGCACTCATCGAGCGAGAAATTCGTCTCGCCCTCTTCCGAACGTGTTGCCGCCAGATAATAACGGGCCACGTCGGGATGGACGTGCTCCAAAAACTCTTTGCCCCACACCGCGTGATTGCGGCTGGTGGAAAACTTTTTACCTTCGAGCAGGTAGAAAAAGTTGATCGCGAATGCGTCGGGCGGGGCAATCTTTTCGTCGAACGCCATCAAGAGCGCCGGCACGAACGCGAGGTAAAAGTAGCTATTGTCGAAGCCGTAGCACTGCACGAACCGGCTGCCCGGATCGGCGAGGAAGTGGGCGTAACCCTTTCCCTCCGAAAGCTGCTCCGCCATGAAGACGTAGCCCGCCGCCATCTCGAACCACTCGTAAATCACCTGGCCACGCGTGGCGTCGGTGGCCACCGCAGCCGGCACCGGAATGCCCCACGGCGAGGGATGGGTCGCCGAGATGTCGCGCATTCCCTTATCGAGCAGCGAGTAGGCGAACGCCTGAAACGGTGCGGGAATCGCGGTCTTGTCGAAATAAGCTTTGAGCCGGTCCTTCCACGTGCCGAGCGGGAAGTAGAACTTATCCATCGCCTGACTTACCGGAACCGAATCGCACTGCGCGCAGCGCGGATCTTTCAGGTCGATGCAGTCGTTGGTGAGGCCACAGGCTTCGCAGCCGTTGCCGCTCGTCGGCAGCTCGCAGCTGGGGCAGCCGCCCTTCACGAAGGCTTCGTGAAGGTGCATGTGGCAGGTTTCGCAGTACAAAACTTGCGACGGCCGCAATTTCAAATTTCCGTTTTTCACGAGCCGCGTGAAAAAGCTCTGCACGAACGCCACGTAGGCTTCGTTGCCGTGCGGACGTAAAAAGTAATCCGGCTTCGCGCCGATCCTTTCCTGCACGCCGGTAATCTCCGGCACGAAACGATCGAGTACCCCCTGCGCGGTGAGGCCGAGCTTCAGCCCCTTCGACGGCACGTAGCTTTGGTTGTCGTCGCTGCCACAAACGTAGGCCACTTCCGTGCCCTGCAGCCGGTAGAAGCGGCGGAGAATATCGGCGACCACGTAGGGGCCGGATAGGTGGCCTAGGTGCAGCGGCCCGTTTGGGGTCGGCGGCGCGGAGGCTAGGAACATTCTCGCCGGTTTGGCGTCGTCGTAAGCGCGACCGCGGTTTTCCCAGTAAATCGAAACGAACCGTAAACTTTGGCTATCCGATCCGTTCGTCAGCACGTGATTGGTGTGATTGGGAATCAGGATGACGTCGCCGGTGGCTACGGCGCTTTCCTCTTCGCCGATCCGCATGACGCCTTGGCCTTCGAGAATCAAAAACGTTTCCCCGTCGTAGTGCTCGTGCGGGGCGGTGGATCCCTTGGGAGGAATCTCGCAGTAGGTGCTGCCGAAGGGCGGTGGCGCCTTTTCGTCCGTCGCCGCGCCTAGCGCGTTGGAATAGATCCGTTGGCAAAGAATGCCGTAGGCATCCTCGAGCTTCGAGGAATCGAACCGCTGAATGAACATCTAAACCTCAACAACCACATAGCGACGACGTAATCCCTTTGCGCGGATTAGCACTTTCAATAAGCCACTTTTTAATGCATTAGGTCAATGAGGAGTGGGGCCTTTGCCATGACAAAAATTAACGAGCCGTGTGCATTTTCTCCGCGGCCGATCGTGACCGCCGACCTGCTCCTCCGCCCCATCGAACTAGCTGATTTAGATGCCTATTTCGACCTGTACGGGGATGCCGACGTCATGCGCGGCTGGGGCACTCACCCCCATACGAGCAAAGACGAGACGCGAAAGCTGATCGAGACTCTCCACGGGCAGATCGCCGCCGGTGAGCTCATCCGCTGGGCCATCACCGAAAAACAGGCGCCGGAACGCCTGCTGGGCGACGTCGGCTTCTGGCGTTTCGTTAAGGTTCGTCACCGCGGCGAGCTGGGGGCCAAGCTGTCGAAGGCCTGTTGGAAAAAAGGCTGGATGACGCAAGCCTTGTCCGCCGTCATTCACTACGGCTTTAGCGAACTGGGTTTGCATAGCGCCGAGGGGAACATTGACCCTAAGAACATCGGGTCGATCAAGCTGGTCGAGAAAATTGGCTTCGAGCGCATCGGGGTGATCAAAGAGCACTCCTACGATCCTTTCGAAAACCGCTACCTCGATACCATCTTGTTCTCGCTGACCAAGTCGCAGTGGAAGGGTTACCCGTGCGAAATCGCTTCCCGCTGAGCGCCGATTTTCTGGAGCTGGCGTTGCCCGTCGTGGTGATTCAGGCCGGGCTGATGGCCATGGTTTTGGTCGATACGTGGTTCGTCGCGCGGCTAGGGGCCACGGCCACCGCGGCGGCCGGTTTGGGACATACGCTGATCGTATCGTTACACGTTTTCAGCATGGGCACGCTGACCGCCATCGAGTATTTCTCGTCGAAGTCGTTTGGCCGGGGGGACGAACGCGGCGCCTGGTTCTGGTACGTGCAAACCTCTTACCTAGCACTAGGGCTTGGCGTGGCCGTGATTTTCGGAACCTGGCTGATGATGGTGGGCTTGGGCTTCATCGGTATCGATCCCATTCTCGTTCAGTCGACGCAGGACTTTTTGCTGCCGCTGGGGCTTAGCTCGGCGCCGACTTTTCTGTTCTTTACCGCGCGGCAGTACCTGTCGTCGCAAAAAAACACCACCTACACCCTCTTCCTCATCGTGCTGGCGAATCTGGTGAACTACTTTTTCAACTGGCTGCTCGTGGAGGGAAATCTTGGATTTCCTTCTTACGGCGTATTCGGCAGCGGGCTCGCCACGTTAGTGACCCGCTCGATGCTGTGCGTGGCCGCCGTGGCCTACGTCGTGCGCCGCT
>JBGSST010000103.1:0-9311 GCA_041736915.1 Bdellovibrionota bacterium | reverse complement strand
CGGTGTTGGTGTGCCACTGACGCTGCGCCTCTTTGGACGCCATGTACTTTAAAAACAGGTACGCCATCTTCTGTTCGGCTTCCGGCGTGTGGTTCAGGATCCACAGCGAGTTGCCGCCGATGATCGTGCCGCCCGTGTTCTCGCGGAAGCGTTTCGGAATCGGCGCCGTCATCACGCGAAACTTGGCCTTCTTCACTACTTCAAAAACGTCGCTGGTGGAGGTCACGAGCATGGTGCTGCGACCGGCGAGAAAGTTCTGCTCGGCTGGCTCCCAGCCGCGCCCTACGTTGGCGAACGAGCCATCTTTAACCATACGCGCCCACATCGCTACGAACTCGACGCCTTCCGTGGAAGTGTAAAGGGCATCGGTCGCGCGCCCTTTGCGGCCGTTGTCCTGATTGACCAGGGGCTTACCCTGCACGGCCAAAAATTGCTCGAAGAACCAGCTATGCAAGGGCCACGTCACGCCGGTGACCTTGCTGCTCTTGTCCGACAAAATCTTGCTGTACGACTCGAGCTCGGCAAATGTCTCGGGCGGACGTTTCAACCCCGCGCGCTGATACGCATCGACGTTGTAATAGAGAATGGGGTTCGAGGTAGCGAACGGCAGCGAGTAAAGCTTGCCGCCAATCTCGTAGTAACGGCGGATGGGCGCCAAGATCTCTTTCATCGGAAACTCGGCGTCCGCAGCGATGAAGTCGGCCAGGGGGGCGACCGCGCCGGAGTCCACCATCACTTGGGTGCCGATGTCGGTGATCTGCACGATGTGCGGCCCTTTTTTGGCCAGTAGCGAAGTGCGCAGCTTATTCAAACCTTCTTCGTAGGTGCCCACGAACTGCGGCACTACCTCGACGCCCGCGGCGGCGTTCTTGGCGTTGAAGTCGTTCACGATTCCTTGCAGCAGCTTGCCCTTTTCACCCGACATCGAGTGCCAGAACTGCAGCTTCGTCGCCGAGAAGGCCGGAGCGGTTACGAACGCGATCAAGAGAATTAACGTCTTCATAATGTCCTCACTTCATTCCGGACATGGTGATACCACGCACGAAATGTTTTTGGGTAGCCACGAACAAAACTACGGTCGGCGCCACGAGTAACGTGGTGGCGGCCATCACAACGCCCCAGCTCGTCGACTCGTTCTGCGAACGGAACATGCCGAGCCCAATCTGCGCGGTCTGCATCTCGGTGGACTGCGTGACCACGAGCGGCCACAGGTACTGGTTCCAGCTGTTCACGAAAGAGTAGAGCGCAAAGGCCAGAATGGCGGGCATCGCCAGCGGTACCATGATCTGAAATAAAAACCGCATGCGCGAACAGCCATCGATCAGTGCGGCTTCTTCGAGCTCTTTGGGCACGGTACGGAAAAATTGGTAGAGCAAGAACACGCCGAAGCCCGATGCCGCATAGGGCGCGATCAAGCCGCGGTAAGTATTCAGCCAGTCCCATGAAGCCATGGTGAAGTAGTTGGGAATGATCACCACTTCGCCGGGTACGAACATCGTCATCAGGATAAAGCCCAGCACCCATTCTTTTTTGGGAAACTCGATGCGCGCCAGCGCGTAAGCCGCGAGAATCGAAGTGACCACCTGAATCAGCATCATGAGCGTAGACACGACCACCGAGTTCAAAAGAAAGCGCGTGAGCGGCGCCATCTCGAGCGCGGCGTGGTAGTTGGCGAAGTTGAGCGCCTCGGGCAAAAGCTTGGGCGGATACTGAATCGCCTCGCCGCCCACTTTGAACGACATGCAGACGAGGTAAAAAATCGGCGCAAAGTGCAATAGCGCCGGAATGCAAAGCAACAGGGTGGCGATGATGCGCGTGCGCCGGTTATCCATAGTGCACCCGCTTTTTTGCGACCTGAAACTGAACGACCGTGGCGCCCATCAATAGGGCGAACAAAATTACGGCCTGCGCCGAGGCGAAACCCGTGCGGAAGTTCACGAAGGCATCTTGATAGAGCTGATAAACCAAAGTGGTCGTCTCGCCCGCCGGGCCGCCGCCGGTGAGAATGTGAATCTGGCCGAATACCTGAAACGAGTTAATGAGCGACACCACCGTTACGAACAGCATCGTGGGGGAGATGAGGGGCAGGGTAATCGAAAACAGCCGCCGCCAGGAACTTGCGCCATCGATCCACGCCGCTTCGTTTACGTCTTTGGGAATCGACGAAAGTCCCGCCATAAAGAAGATCACGTTGAAGCCGATCTCTTTCCACACCGTCACCAGGGCTACGGAGTAGATCGCCCAGCGCGGATCGGCGAGCCAGTTCGGCCCCGTTACGCCAATCACGTCCAGCACGTAGTTGAGGTAACCGGCGGTCGGGTTGAACAAGAAGATCCACAGCATCGCCGCCATGGCGGAAGAAATCGAAACCGGTAGCAGCAAGATCGTGCGCCATAATCCGCGGAAAAACGGATTGGCATCGAGCAGCAACGCCGCAAGCAGCGACAGAACCACGGCTGGCACCACGGTGATCACCGCGAAGTACAATGACACCTTCAGGCTCGACCAGAAATCTGCAGACGAGAGTAAACTTTTGAAATTGTCGAAACCGACGTAGGCCAACCCTTGAGAGAACGGTTCCACTTCGTGAAACGCCAGGTAGAGAGAGCGAAGCGCGGGGTAGGCCACGAAGGCCGTCAGTATCGCCACGGTCGGGAGTACGAGGCCGACGAACAGCGGTTTGTCCCCTTTGAACTTCACTTTAGCGAACCCGCTTACCCTGACCGTCGAACCAGTAGACAGCGCTAGCGTTCACGCCTAAGTCGCACTTTTCGCCAATTGCCTTCACATTGGTTCCACGGTGTTCCGCGACAATCAGAGTGTCGTTCCAGCGGAGGTGAACGTAGTTGGTGGAGCCTAGGGGCTCGACCAGCACGACCTCGGCGGAGCCCAGCTTTAAGTCCTGACCGGATGGCACGAGCGTAATCGCTTCGGGCCGGAAACCGGCGTTAACCGCCCCGGCGGGGAAGGAGGCACCGGCACCCGACAACCAGTCCTTGGGCACCACGTTCATGCTCGGCGTTCCGATGAACTGAGCTACGAACTGCGTGTGGGGATCGTTATAAAGTTCCAAGGGGGTACCCAGCTGTTCGACCACGCCGCCGTTCATGACGGCGATCCGATCGGCCAGCGTCATCGCCTCGACCTGATCGTGGGTGACGTACACCACGGTCGACTTCACGCGTTGGTGCAGGAGGGAGATCTCCGCCCGCATCCGTACGCGCAGCTGCGCGTCGAGATTCGACAACGGCTCGTCGAAAAGGAACACCTTCGGATCGCGCACCATGGCGCGGCCCATCGCTACCCGCTGCTTTTGGCCGCCCGAAAGCTGTCCGGGCTTCTTGGACAATTGGTCCTCGAGCCCAAGAAGCTTGGCCGCGTCATCTACCCGGCGCTTCATTTCCGCCTCGCTGGTCTTGGCCAGCTTCAACCCAAACTCCAGGTTTTGACGAACTGTCATGTGGGGGTAGAGGGCGTAGTTTTGGAACACCATGGCAATGCCACGTTCGGTAGGGGGCAGTCCGCCGACCGAACGGCCACCAATCTCGATCTCCCCGCTGGTCAGCTCTTCCAGTCCGGCCAATAACCGGAGCAAGGTGCTCTTGCCACAACCCGACGGCCCCACCAAAACGAGGAACTCACCGGAGCCAATCGTGAGGTCGATCCCCTTCAAAATAGGGCGATCCCCGAACGATTTTTTGACCTGTTTGAAGTCTACCTTTGCCAACGTGCGTTACCCCGAGGCCTTTCTATACGGTTAGCCACCGGTTTTCTCAACGCCGAATCCGCTTAAATTACTGTGGGTTTTGCGTGAATAGCCTGACGACTCACCCGGGGTATCCGCCGCCTACTCAACGCGGCTAGCCATAAAGGCGGTGAGTACTCGCTAACTCTTTGCTTTAAATGACTTTTTTCTCTCAACATATTTTCACCCTACACCGATAGGCTGTCTAGAGAGCCTTAAGAGGGACGTCGGCGCGAACGGCTCAAATCGAACCTCTATAAAGAGAGAGTTTTATGAACGCACAAAAATTTCTAATGAGCGCCCTGAGCGTCCTGGTTTCGACCCTCTTAATCTCGTGCGCTACCGCACCGGAAATGTCGGCCGAAGAAGAGCAGATGTCGGGCGGCGCCACCGCCGCTACCGAAACCTCTTCGGGTGCGCCAGAAGAATTGGCCTTAATGGAACCCGCCGCTTCTACTGAATCTGCGGCGACCGAAGAAGACGCGGCCGAAGAAACCGACTCCTCTAGTGAAGAAGCGCAGGCCTCTAATGAATCGAACGAGTCGGAAGAAGCGCCGGAAGTGGCCGCCGCGCCGACCGCTTCTAAAGAGATTGCTTCTTTTGACCCCGGCATCCCCTCGGATGCTTCCACGGAAACCCCGGCGGAAGAGCCCCCCTCGGCTCTGCCTCTCTCCGGCGAAATGGCTTCCAAAGAAGTGGCCACGGTGGATAGCCGCCTCATCGAGCCTACTCTCGTGATGCCCTCGATGAACGAACCGTCGTTGGTGGTTCCTTCCAAGAATAAGATGAAAAAATCGCGGGTCGCGAAAAAGACTACTCAAGTTTCGGAAAACGAAGTGGTGAATACTCCCGCTCCGGTTGTCGAAGTGGCTCCCGAAGTAAAAGCTCCGGCTAGCCAAGTGGAAGCTTCGGCGACCACTCAAACCGCCGCCGCCGACAAGGGTGGCGTGAAGATGAATCGCTACTACTTCCTCCGTCCCGGCGACCACACGGAAAAAGTTTCCGAGCTACTTTATGGAAACCGCAACATGGCGGACAAGCTCCTTACCTGGAACAACGGCATCGAGAACTGGGTTCCGGGCAACATGATTTGGTATAACTCTCCCGTCTTGAGCAACGACAGCACGGCTCGCTCTTTCTACGAAGAGACGAACACCGCGCTCAAGGAGCACAAAGTGGTGAAGGGTGAAAACCTCAAGGTTCTCGCAGCACGCTTCTACGGCGATATCCGCTGCTACACGGAGCTGGCGCACATCAACCACCTTGGTAAAGACGCTTCGAACGTCGGTGCCGGCACGGTTCTGAAATTCGCTCCCGAAAAATTCGCTACGGCGGTACAGGCTAACGCGGGTGAAGTAGCCAAGCCGGCCGATGTCGTTGAAGAAGAAGACCCGTTCGCGGTCGCCGACAGCAACAACAAGCAACGTGAGACCGCTGAGGTTAAGAAAGACAAGAAGTCGCTCGCGAGTGCCGACCTTGGCTCTTTCATCAAGAACAACCTGTTCCTGATCATCACGGTCACCATCGCCCTTGGCCTCATCGTCTTCATGATGAAGCGCAAAGAAAAAGACCCGATGGAGTTTTAAGTCTCCGTCGAAACAGTTTAAGTTAGGGGGATGACCTACTGGGTTGTCCCCCTTTTTCTTTTCTCGACTCTTCTCTTCGCCAACGTGCCTCCCTCGGACGGCCCTCCCAAGCGGCAGCGTGAGTTTGCGCCGATAGAAAAGCGAATCAAAGCGCTCAAGGGCATGAAGGTCGGGGTGGCGCGCCGAAATACACCGACGAGTTTCGCTTCTTAGTGTTTCCCTGCGTGAACCCGTCGGGCTTCGAAGCCGTACTGGGCCGGCGAGGGGTTCACCGCTAAAGACAACCCGATCGATGCCTACCTCTACGAAACCCACAAGGACAAGAGCCAGCGTATCGGCGCGGCGATGATCGCGGGGCTTCCCAAAGACACGGGCGTCTGCCCGTGGCCCAAGATCTACGGCGACGTGGCGGTAAACGGGGTGGTGACTTACCCGGAAGGAAATCTGAACCCGGTTTACGCCGAGCAAACCACCCTCGATGGCTACGTACACGGTCGATTTACTGCCCATACCTTCACCACCGAAACGCCGATCGGCTGGCCGTTGGAAAAGCGCGTGTCGACACATCTGACGTGGTTGCGCACGGCGCTCAAAAAATATTCCGCCGCGAAACCCTAAAGGGGTAGAATTTTCGCGCCCATGAAGGAAGAAACGAAAAACCTGATCCGATCCCACGAACTGATGCGGCTCATGGGGCCGGAGGCGGACGTGGAGGGGGAGTCAAACCACCGTCTTTCGCCCCAGGTTTCGCGCGGATTGCTCGAAGCGCGGGGCTTCTTCTTTCCCAAAAAGAATCTAATTTTCCACTGCTTGAAGGGTGGCGCCGCCAAAACGACGCTGGCGTACAACACGGCGTTTCGGTTCTCGCAGCTGGGGGCCAAGGTGCTGCTGGTCGACCTCGACAAGCAGGCCAACGCCACGCAAACGTTCGGCGCCGAGCCCCGGCAGGGCAAAGTATTCGTCGACGTGATCACCGGCGACGCCGACATCAAGAAGACTTTGGTCCACCTCACCCCTACTTTCTCGATTCTCCCGTCTTCGCTCGAAAACGCCCGTTTAGAGATGGAGCTGGTCCACCGGACCAAGAATCCGCGTACTTTTTACAAAACGCTGTTTGCCCCCATTCGGGATGATTACGACTTTCTCGTTTTCGATCTGCCCCCGGATTTGAGCCACAATACGTTTTTAGCCACGTTGTACGCCGACACCGTGTGCGTGCCGGTCAGTCCCGACGAGTACGGCGTCCACGGCATGAAGCTAACGCTCGGGTCACTCAAGGCTATCTACAAGGACTTCGACGACCTCGAGCAGGACGTATGGGTAGTTTGGTCCAAGTACGACTCGCGCGAACGGCTGGCCACCCGGTACGTCACCGATATCTCGGACGTGGCCCCCGGCCGCTTCATTCCCAACGTTATTCGTTCCGATATCTCGTTTCGCAACGCCCAAGCCCAGGGAAAGTCGGTCTTTCAGCTTGGCAAAAGGACAAATGCTGGCGAGGATATCGACCTTTTGGTCAGGGAACTTCTCGGGCTCCGGGAATTTTTCGATCCCCCAAATGTGGGGATGGCGTAGGGCGTAAATCAGTATGGCAAAAAAACGGGCCCCGGTAACGGTGGCAGGGATTCGGGAAAAGGCGGCGCCTAAGTCCGAGCAATCGGAAAAGGCTAAGCCGAAGTCGGAATCCAACATCAACGACGCCTACTCCTTCGTGGCCAGCAAATTCCGCAAACCTGACGGTGAAGGTGGGCTTCTCTGGAATACGGCGACTCAAACGTGCGAGTTTCTGTTCCATGTTCCGGGAGACGTCAAAAAACACGGCGCCGTAGGTTCCGCCCGAAAGTATCTAAGTAACCTCTTCTATTTCCTCGGTCGGCAGGTAGCCGAATAATTCAAAAAAATAGGCATTACGTTGTGAACTTCGAAACTTGGTTTCAGCAAAAAGGTACGGAGATTCCCTGGCGCGGCGCCGAAGGGGTACTCAAGCTTTCCGAATCGGGCGCCACCCTTCCGTTCATTGCGCGTTATCGCAAAGAGCAAACGGGAAATCTCGATGAGGTCGCGATCCAAAAGGTGATGGATCTCAAAGAGGAGTGGAACGAGGTCACGAAACGCCAAGCGTTCATCCTCACCGAGATCGAATCGCAGGGAAAACTCTCGCCGGAGCTGAAAAAGAAAATTTCGGAGACCTACGACAAGGATCTCCTCGAAGACATCTATCTGCCGTTCAAGCAGAAGAAAAAGTCCAAGGCGATGCTGGCTAAGGAAGCCGGCCTGCAGCCTTTGGCCGAATGGATTTGGAACTGCGGCCACGGCACCGAAAAACCGCACTCGGGCCAAACGCTCGAGATCTGGGCCTACACGTTCCGCAAGGAAGACAAAGGCATCAAAGAAGCCAAAGACGCCATCGACGGCGCGACGGATATTTTGGTCGAGCGCATCTCCGAAGATCAGGATCTGCGCCAGCAGGTTCGCGAAGAGATTCAGAAAAAGGGTTGGCTCGGTTCGGTAAAAACCGAAAAGGCCAAGGCCAACGGCAAGTTCACGAAGTACTTCGAGTACCAGGAACCGATTTCGTCCCTCATTCAGCCGCAGAACACGCATCGCTACCTGGCGATCCGCCGCGGCTGGATCGAGCAAGAGCTCACGTTGAACATCGCGGGCGAACCGAAAGATCCGGATTTCGAAAAGCGGCTCATCGGTAAGTTCGAAGCGTTCGCTTGCACGGTTCCCGATTCTCCGGGCGCCGCCGCTTTGAAAAAAGCGGCGATGCTCGCGTACAAGGTTCACGTATTCCCCTCGATCGAGCGCGAAACGCACCGCAAGCTGCGTGAAGTGGCCGACACCATCGCCATCGACGTGTTTGCTTCGAACCTCAAAAAACTTTTGCTCTCGTCGCCTTTCGGCCCCAAGACGGTTCTCGGCGTGGATCCGGGCATTCGTACGGGCTGCAAGATTGCGCTCGTGGATAGCTCCGGAAAGTTCCTGGGCCACCACGTAATGCACATTCAAAGCGAGGCCGAGAAGCTAAAGGCTAAAGAGCTGCTCACCGCCATCACCGGCGCCACGGAGCTTGCGGCCATTGCCGTGGGCAACGGCACGGGCGGTCGTGAGGCCGCGGCCTTTCTGCGCCAGGTTTTGAAAGACCTAGGCAAGAACGTTTCCATCCAGATGGTGAACGAAGCGGGCGCTAGCGTGTACAGCGCGAGCGAAACGGCCCGCGAAGAGTTCCCCGAGCTCGACGTCACCGTTCGTGGGGCTATCTCCATCGCGCGCCGGTTCCAGGATCCTCTGGCCGAGCTGGTGAAGATCGAGCCCAAGAGCATCGGAGTAGGGCAGTATCAGCACGACGTCGCTCCGCACGCCCTGAAAAAGGGTTTGGAGCTGGTCGTCGATACCTGCGTGAACTCGGTGGGGGTCAATCTCAACACTTCGTCGTACCACCTGCTGGCGCGCGTATCGGGTATCGGACCCGGCCTCGCCAAAAGCATCGTGGGTCACCGCCAGGAAAAAGGTATTTTCAAATCGCGCGCGGGCTTGCTCGAAGTGCCGTACTTCTCGTCCAAAGCGTTCGAGCAGGCGGCGGGCTTCTTACGCGTGCCCGAGTCGGAAAATCCGCTGGATAATACCGGCGTGCATCCCGAGCGTTATCCCGCTCTCGAAAAGGTAGCGGCCCGTCTGTCGAAGTCGGTCAGCCAGCTCGTAGGTGGTGAAGGCGCCAAGGTTCTCCGGGGGGACAATGAGTTCAAGGCGGAGGTTGGGGAATTCACTTTTGCCGACATCATTGCCGAGATCGAAAAGCCGGGCCGTGACCCGCGCGACTCGTTCGTGCCGTTCAACTATAAAGAAGGCGTTTACGAGCTAAAGGATCTAACGGTCGGCATGGAGCTTCCGGGTATCGTCACCAACGTGACGAACTTCGGGGCGTTCGTGGACGTGGGAGTTCATCAGGACGGCCTCGTGCATTTGTCGCAGCTAAG